>CAUTOX010000180.1:0-2526 GCA_963539665.1 uncultured Treponema sp. | reverse complement strand
GATTTTAGCAATAGAAAACGCCGCCTCATGCATGGGAAAAGTCTGCTGACAAGCAAACGCAAGTACGCACGGTAGGCGAGGAGGAATAGCGAATGTATTTATTGGTATTTTTTCAAAATAACAGAGAGCTGCCCGCCGCTCTCTTTGCAACGAGCGAAGGCGGCAGGCGTTTTCTCCGCTCCGTTCCGGGTTACAGCCTGCAAGAAACGAGCGAAGACGGGGTTTCGATGGTCTTTGAAACGCTCCTGCCTGCAAAACTTCCCGATTATATGGAAGTCGAATACAACGGCAATCGTCTGCCGCTCAGCCGTTTTATGTTCCAGACGGATGACTGCGTTGAAATCATTTGGCGTTTTATTCCGAACATGGAACAAGCCGGAGACGGACTGGTTGATGGGCAAACGCCGGTAGACGCGTACACCATCGATAATGCGGAGCTAAAATTCTACATCGCCCGCCGCGAACAAAATTACACGCGCATCACGGCCGCACTTGAAAAGCAGGGATATGAAATAACCCGAGCATTCCGCGGTTCAGAAGACGGCGAGGCGATTCTTTACAGAAAGCAAAATAGCCGTAATTGGCATTTTTTGATGCACATGGATCCGCCCTTTACCGAAGACGTTCCGCAAGAAGACGACACGCTGGGAGACTGGTTAGATGAATGGTTACAAAACGGAGAGTAGCATGGAGGGAAAAGCAAACGAAATACTCAAGGACGCTCTCGGTTTTTTCGTCGTAGACCGGAAGAAGTAAGTACGCAAGGCTTATTCAGCTACATTTTGGAAAATGCAAAGGAGAGCCTGCGGCCAGTTGTAAGTATGTGTAGAACCCTAAAGGTAAGCGAAACGGGTTTTTACAAGTGGAAGCGGAATCGTAACAAAGTGAAACGCTGGCAACTTCTTCCGGTCGAAATACGCGAGATTCTTTCACAGTGTCCTGAAAACGCTAACTATGGAGCACAGAGAATACGATTGGCGCTTGAACAACGAGGCATAAAAGCTTCTCGCTCGACGGTAATCAGGGCAATGTTCCTTGCTGTTAGTTGCGATGTTTAAAGTGTAAGTCATTTCGGAACAAAGACTTACACTTTAACCTTGTAGGTCATCTCTAAAATCCGGCAAGGTTTTATAGATAATCGCCTGCATAAGAGCCGAAGAAGTCCTGCCGGCCTTACCAAAGCCGATAGAAAGGCGCAAAAGTCTGAAAATCTTCTGAAAGAGGAGTTTAGCGCGAACGCTCCTAATAAGAAATGGCTGACCGATATAACGCTCATTTCCGTGTAAAGACGTAAAACTGTATATTGCGCCGATGATGGACTGCTTTGCAGGATAAATAATTGTAGTTGCGATGGACGATAACATGAAAACAGAGCTTTGTATACGAGCTCTATAAGGAGGCTCGTGAATTAAGAAAGCCGGATGATTGGCTCATACATCACAGTGATGCCGGCTCTCAATACACCAGTGAGGCGTACAAACTTGAGTTGGCTCGCCGTCATGCAATGCATGAGCATGAGCGGGGGTGAGAAAATGTTATGATAATGCGAGAGGGAATCCTTTTTTTGCAATGCTCAAAAAAGAAAAGCTATACCGCATAGATACAACAAAATTGAAAAGGGAAGAAGTAAAGAAAATCGTCTGGAGGTTTATTGTCTACTATAGCTAATTGCCTTATAAAATATAATGGCTAATTTTTAGGATAAAAGCAAAGCCAGTGTAGATACCCCTAATATTTATACTTGCAAACAAAGAAGAGTATTGCGAGTTGTATATACCAATATCGTTTGATAGTAGATACCTTTATCGTATCTTTACAAGGTAATTAGCTATAGATTGCCATATCATTTTTCCAAAACTTCAGTTCCGTGTTCTTGCGCATATTCAAGTGCCTGTACCTTAAAGTCTTTCTCATATGCTATATGAAAATCGTATAGGATTTTTGTATAGCAAGGCAATTAGGTATATTGACCGCTACAATGGACTTTTTATTAGATTTAAAACAAGTCTAATATGCTGCCTGGTGCAGCGCAATGAAGATGCGCTCGGCAACTTGCACGAATACTAGAACCTCACTAAAAAGAGCGGTATGCTGCCGTGCACATGAAATTAAGTGATGTTTTACAGATTTTGAATAATAAAGCAAATTCACTACATTCTAGAACTTATATAATGATAGAGTTTTTTATTATCATGAAAAGAAGAATCTTAATTTTAAAATAAATATCGGGATGGCAGGATTTGAACCCGCGACATTCTGGTCCCAAACCAGACGCGCTACCAACTGCGCTACATCCCGTATATTTTTATGAAGAATACAAGATTGCTTTTTTTTATTCAAGTCCTCGCATTGCCTCACGTTAAATCTAACTGAAGAAGAAGCGGTGCATCACGTAAAAATCTCAGTGTTAGAAGCAGCACTTAAGTAGGCGCGCCGCTTCTAACATCGAGTTTTCTCTCGAAAACTCGCGTATATATAGCTAATTGCCTTGAAACATAACTAAAAATTTCATATAATTTTTGTATG
>CAUTOX010000179.1:0-2529 GCA_963539665.1 uncultured Treponema sp. | reverse complement strand
GAGAGCTTGACACAAATGGCCGATATATTTTATATTACCCCCCCCCCCCCCCCCCGTTTTTCGTGCCTTTCATTCCGATTGCTAACAGGATATTTGTTCAACTGCATTACAGACAGTGCAAAATGAATCTCATGCAATTCATTCGTAGGCCGCCGTAACATTTCCTTTTTTTCCATTTTTTATTAAAGAGAGAGAGTTGAGCTGCTCAGAATGGGGAAGATTCCGAACAGGCTTAATAAATATCGTACAACACAAGGAGACTAACATGAATACGATACAGAAACGTTTTTCCATCAAAAATAAGCTGCTGATAATCTTCGGCTTATTGGTTGCGACCGCGACAACACTGCTGGGGGTGCTTGCGACAAATATTGCACGCAAGGCAGTTACTGAAAAAATCGAAACGCACTTAATCGATAAGGCGAGCGACATTGCGGAAGTGATAAACGGCCGGCTGACAAGTTTTTTCCATTTTTCAGAAGGGCTTGCGCGCATGCCCGTGCTGCGCGATGCAAATATATCGCCGCGAGAAAAGACTGCATTTTTGATAACGGAAGCCGCCCGCGACAGCAATATACGGGAACTTGCATTCATCGATAATAAAGGCACTTATTACGGAGCCACAGGGAAAACAATCGATTTGTCGCACCGTGAATACGTTCGGCGCACGCTTGCAGGAGAAGACTTTATCAGCGAACCCTATGTTTCAAAGATTGACGGCAGCTTGGTCATTACCGCTTCCGTTCCTATTTACGATGATAACCAGCGGATTATTGGTCTGATTATGACCGACATCAACGCCGAATGGCTTTCCGATCAAATAGACGACATTACGGTTGGGCAATCAGGGGACTGCTCTATTTTCGGACAATCGGGAACATTCATTGCCGATAGAGATCGGTCGCTCGTGGAAAAACAAATAAATATGCACGAAGAGGCCAAGAAAAATGCTGCGCTCCGTTCCGTTGCAGCATTTATAGATACGGCAGTTAAAAGCAATCAATCTGCCATCGGCTTTTACGAATATAAAGGTCTAAAGAAAATTGGTTCCTATGCCACCATAAAGACAACCAATTGGAGAATTACGATCACCGCTCCTGTCAGCGAGTTCATGGGAACGGTCAAACAGCTTCGCATGTCGCTTGTAACCATAGGCGCCGTTATCCTTATTGTCGCGCTGCTGGTTGTCTATCTCATCGCTTGCAAGATGGTTCAGCCGATTCAAAAAACAGTGGCCGCGCTGCAAGGGATTGCGCAAGGCGACGGCGACCTGACGGTGCGTCTGCCGGTTACGGGCAACGATGAAGTTACTTCACTTTCCGAGTATTTTAATCAGACGATTGAAAAAATCAGCAGCGCAATCAAGTCCGTAGACGACAACTCCAGCGTGATGCAGTCCATCGGCGACGAATTGTCAAGCAACATGACCGAAACAGCGAGCGCGCTCAACGAGATTTCCGCCAACATCGAAGGCGTGAAAGAACAAGCGATGTCGCAAGCGGCAAGCGTTACCGAAACCGCAGGAACGGTTGGAACAATCATCCACACGATTGAGCACTTAAACGAGAGCATCGAAAGCCAGTCGGCAAGCGTTGTGCAGTCCTCGGCAGCAGTTGAAGAAATGGTCGCAAACATCGCATCGATCACGCAGTCGCTGGAAAAGAGCGACGGCATGGTAAAAATGCTCGCAACCGCCACGTCCGAAGGCAAAACGACGCTGCAAAGCTCAAACGCCGTTACGCAGAAAATTGCCGAAGCCTCCGGCGGCTTGATTGAAGCGTCAAGCGTGATCCAGAACATCGCGTCGCAGACCAACCTGCTTGCGATGAATGCTGCCATCGAAGCCGCCCACGCCGGAGAAGCAGGCAAGGGCTTTGCCGTCGTCGCCGACGAGATTAGAAAGCTCGCCGAAGAATCGAGCGCACAAGGCAAAGCCATCACCGACACGCTCAAAAAGCTCAGCGACGAAATCGCCGGCCTTTCCGAAAGCTCCAGAACCGTCGAAGAAAAGTTCAACGCCATCTTCCAGCTGTCGGAAAACGTCCGCGGCATGAGCGCAGAACTTACCGCCGCCATGAAGGAGCAGGAAAACGGCAGCCGCGAAGTTTTGGCCGCCATCAAAACCATCAGCTCCGTAACCGCCGAAGTCAAAGACGGTTCGGAGGAGATGCTGACCGGCGGCAAGGGCGTCGCGCAAGAGATGCAAAAACTAGACCGGTTAACCGCGGAAATCAAGGACTCGATGAACGAGATGTCGGCCGGCGTGCAGCAGATCAACAACGCTGTGCAGGAAGTCAACGACCTTGCGCGGAAGAATAAAGATAGTATCGAAGGACTGGCCAGCGAGGTGCGGAAGTTTAAGGTGTGAGGCAGAAGAGCAACGAGTTTGCCATGCGGCAAACTCGGGCAGGCTGCTCAGCCGGTATTTCTTTTACGGTACTATAGAAGCAGCCTGCACGAGATGAGCGCCGGCGTGCAGCAAATCAACAACGCAGTGCAGGAAGTCAACGACCTTGCGCGGAAGAACAA
>CAUTOX010000178.1:0-2702 GCA_963539665.1 uncultured Treponema sp. | reverse complement strand
TTAAACTTTTTCCGAAAGCAGAGGGGAACAGTTTAAATGCCAGCAATCCCGCTGCCGTTGCGGCGATGAGTCCGCCGATAAAGCCGACGATGCTTTTATTCGGACTCGCCGGTACGAAGCCGCGGTTTCCTTTCCCGAACAATATGCCGAAAAGCCATGCAAGCGAATCACATAAAAAAACCATCAGCAAAAATACTGCGATAATATTTGAAGCGGACGGCCAGCGTGTCATTGCGGAAATAAAGATGAGCAAAAGTCCCGGGTAAAAAATGACAAATACTGCAGAACACACACGCTGGATACTTTTTTCGAACGGTTTTGAAAATGAATAAAATGTTTCAACAAAGAAGATAAAATAGAGAGCGCTGATACCGGTTACGCCCATCCCGATACGGGAAAAAAGTCCAACCGTATGAAGGTATGCGGCAACAGGGACAATTAATCCGGCACATAAAACAACCGGTGTAGAATACATAGCAATTTTTCGGGAAAACATAGCGCGGATTTCTATAATCGAAAGAGCCGTAACGATACATATTTCAAGATGCAGCACAAAAAAATGCTGATACGGCAAAAAATATACCGAACTGATTATAAGAGGCAAGCCGACAACAAACACTATTATCCGTTCAATAATCTTTTTCATACGATCCTTCCGAAGCGCCGTGTGCGTTTACCGTAAGCGTCTAAGGCTTCCATCAGGTGGGCGGGTGTAAAATCCGGCCACAAGACATCCGTACCGTAAAATTCGGCATACGCAGTTTGCCATAATAAGAAATTGCTTAAACGCTTTTCTCCGCCGGTACGGATAACAAGATCAACGGGCGGCACACCCGCCGTGTCGAGCATTCGATCAAAAGCATCTTCCGTAAGCGTTTCAAGCTGTGCCGCGCTCAATTTTTTTATCGCACGGACAATTTCATCTTTTCCGCCGTAGTTGATGGCTAACTGCACGGTTGTGCCCGTGTAATGTTCCGTTTGTTCCATTATATCGGCAATTTCCGTTTGAATTGCACGCGGCAAAGCGGCCGCATCACCGATATGTCTTACCTTAATATTGTTCGCAGCATAAAAGGCGAGCTCGGCGCGGAGATGCTTTTGAATCAAGCCCATCAAAAAACCGACTTCTTCCTCCGTACGTTTCCAATTTTCCGTCGAAAACACATACAGAGTGATATACGGTATATGCAAATCTGAGGCAGCCTTGACAATTCGTTTTGCCGCTTCCAGTCCTTCTTGATGTCCTTTTGTACGAGCTAATCCCCGCTGCTCGGCCCATCGCCCGTTGCCGTCCATAATGACGGCAATATGCTGCACTGTCATTAACCTTCCATAATCTCTTTTTCTTTTTCAGCAAGGAGCTTATTGATATCGTTGATATGAGCGTCCGTTGCTTTTTGGAACTTTTCTTCGGCTGTTTTTAACGCATCCTCGCTTAAAAGTCCTTCTTTTTGCTGTTTTTTTGCATCATCAATTCCATCACGCCGAATATTGCGGATTGCAACGCGGCACTGTTCGGCAAAGTTTTTCGCTTGTTTTGCGAGCTCTTTTCGACGTTCCTCGGTAAGCGGCGGAATTGCGATACGGATAAGTTTACCGTCATTGGCAGGATTGAGTGAAAGCTCCGATTTAAGGATGGCTTTTTCGATTTCTCCTAACAGCGACTTATCCCACGGCTGAATAACCACTAAGCGGGCTTCCGGAATAGAAACGGTTGCCACTTGATTGAGCGGCGTCGGCTGCCCATAGCTATCAACCCGTATTTTATCAAACAAAGAAGCAGAAGCGCGGCCTGTCCTAAGTCCGTTAAAATCATCTTTCAACGCCGCAATCGACTTCTTCATTTTGTCTTCATAGACACTATGAATATCACTCATATCCGCCCTCTATTGACCAAGCTGCCACAGCACAAGCTTTGAAAGACTGATATTCGCGCCAAGCTGCTTTCCTACTTCTTTCATCTTTGCCGCTACGGATACCTTGTCGTCCTTAACAAAGGCTTGTTCGAGAAAGCAGATTTCGGCTAAATGCTTATTGAGCTTTCCTTTTACGATTCCTTCTTTTACATTGTCAGGTTTCTGCAATTCGGCAACCTGCCCGCGGAATACTTCAAGCTGCTCGTCGATATACGCCGCATCGACATCTTCTTTCTTTACATAGAGCGGGGTAAATGCCGCTGCATGCAGACAGCAGTCATACGCAAAATCTTGAAATGTTTTATCAGCAAATACGTCGGATTTATCTGATTTTAACATGACGATAACGCCGGTTTTTTTGTCGGAGTGGACATAATGCGCAATGTATTCATCGCTGCCAGCTTGTACGGCAGTTAAGCGCCGTAAGCTCATATTCTCACGAACGCGCGTTGCAAGGTCGAGTACCATATCGCTCAGTTCTTTTTGAACATCGGCATAGCCTTTCGCAAGAGCGGTTTCTGCAATTTTATCGCCGGCTGCAATAAAATCGGCATTTTTTGCGACAAAGTCGGTCTCACAGGTTAATTCCGCCATCACTGCTTTAGAATCGGCTGTTTTAACGACGATGATACCTTCGCTGGTCGCGCGGCTCGCCCGTTTTTCAACGGCGGCAAGGCCTTTTTCTTTTAAGAATTTTTCCGCTTCTTTGGCATCGCCGTTACATTCCTGCAAGGCTTTTTTACATTCCATCATACCGGCGCCGGTCTTTTCGCGCAGCGCCTTTAC
>CAUTOX010000177.1:0-2840 GCA_963539665.1 uncultured Treponema sp. | reverse complement strand
TTTCTTTATTTTTCGGGTTTTTAGGTCTGCACTTTTATGATAACGGTTCAAAGCGTTCCTCTGTCCACAGCTTACTGCCGCATCGCAGCTTGTGTTGCCAAACAAAAACAGTGATGCGGACGGGCAACAATACTGCATCCGGCGGGCAAAGTTACATCGTCCGCCGCGTATTGCTGTCAGTTTCTCACCGCTGTATCTTAACTGAGTAAGATGACGCTGCTTTCGCCTACTGCTATCCATGTATGATTGTGATACGCAATACGTGAATAGCCTTCAGTTATTTTTGTCCATGTATTTTCATTGCCTGTACTGCAACGGATTTAATTCTTTTATTTTGCAGAAAACAGAAATAAGATAAATACAATATGAAACAAACCTTGTTAGAAAAACATATATTGCCTTTAAATCCGAATGAAATTTCTTAATATGGCGTATGACAGAAACTTAAAATTGTAAGCGGCCGAATATACGGAAGAAGTCTACACGTTTGCACAAGCTCTATCGCAGAGACGCTCAATGCGGTCTTATAAGGCAAGTTGCTATAGAAGAGCATCCTGATGCCTGTCTCAAATAAATCGCAGAAGTCTTCGGCTGTCATCCATCTTCCGTACTGAAGAGGCTGCGAAAGCTCAGGTTACGTGAAAAAAAAGAGTACCTTTTATAAAGAACAAGCCCCCAAGCAAGTAGAGGCGTATTTAGAAAAAATCAAAGACATTCCCAAAGAAAAGCTTGTATACATCAATGAAACTGGACTCCAGACGCAGATGTACCGCCAATATGCACGCAGTAAACGAGGAAAACGAGTCAATATTTGTATCAGAGGCAAGCGTTATGCTCGAATCGGGCTTGTTGCGGCGCAACGTGAAGGTGAGTTGCTTGCTTCGCACACCTACAGTGGAGCGATGAAAGCTTCTATGTTCGAAAAGTGGTTTGAAGAAAAATTGTTAAAGAAGCTGCCAAAGGATCATGTCATCATCATGGACAATGCGGCGTTTCACAAAAAAGAAGTCTTGTATCAAATCGCAAAAAAATACTCGCAGGAACTAATTTTTCTGCCGCCATATTCACCGGAATACAATCCTATTGAGCACACGTGGAGCGCTTTGAAGCGAAAGGTTGCTGGCTGTGTTCAGTTATATGACTCTGTTTCTCAGGCTCTTGATGCTGTTTTAAAAGGCAATTAGCTATAAAGCTTTGCTTTCAGAATACAACGTCCAGTCAGTGAAGGATATTCAGGAAGCGCTGAAAGACCTTCCAGGCGGAAGCATCAAAAAAATGATGGAAGCTGAGATGGAGGAGCGCTTGGGATATGAAAAATCTAGGCGTTCTGACAACGATGATTAGCGAAACGGTTACAAGTCATCAAAGACTATAAAATCAAGCATAGGTGAAGTGAAGATTGAAGTTCCGCAAGACAGAAAGTCAAGTTTCGAGCCGCAGGTAGTAAAGAAAGGCCTGAAAGATATTTCCGACATCGATCATATCAATGTATGCAAAGGGAATGACAACCCGTCAGATTTCTGCCCCCCACCCCATCAAAGACATTTCGGCTTTGATGTTTCTGAAGGCTTTATTCGTGCGTCGGGGTTGTTGATTTCCGATGTCACAGACAAGATACTTGTGCAGCTTGAGGAGTGGCAGCACCGGCCGCTTGATGATGTTTATCTGGTCATTTTTATCGATGCCATTCACTATTTCAGTCAGAGACAACAGAGTGATTGTCAAAAAAGCCGCTTAGGTAATTCTTGGACTTACCTGTGGCGGGCGTAAGGAAGTGCTGCCGCTTGGCATAGGCTAAAATGAGAGCGCCAAGTTCCGGCTGAACGCTCTTAATGAGCTTGGAGTGCAGGATGTTATGATTATCTGCGCTGTATGGTTCACATGGTCCGCAACACTTTGAAATACGTCGCATTAAAAGACATGAAATCTTTTGCCTCCGACCTAAAGACTATTTACAATGCGGTTTCCGAAGACGCAGGGCAGAAAGCTCGCGAGCGGACTGTTGAAAAATGGTCCGCCAAATATCCTGCCTCCATGAAACGCTAGATAGAAAACTGGGATGTTGTCGTGCCTATTTTTAAGTTCTCTCAGGATGACCGGAAAATCATTTACACCACGAATGCGATTGAAAGCCTGAATTCCAGTTACCGAAAACTAGAACCGCCAGCGCAGTGTGTTCCCAAGCGAGCAGGCTCTGCTCAAAGCTTTGTATCTTGCAACTTTTGAAGCAACAAAAAAATGGATTCCGCCGATTCACAACTGGACTCAGACCTACGAACAAATGTGCATAATATACGAGGGCCGCCTACCTTACTATGGCTTATTGACTTATAAAATATAATAACTACTTTTAGGATAAAAGCTAAGCCGGTGTAGATACATCCAACATTTATACTTGCAAGAAGAATACTGCGAGTTGTGTATATGCCAACATTGTTTGATAGTAGATCACGGAAATCAATTTTTGGGAAATTATTATTGTCATTGAATGAGTTATGACATTTTTAGAAAAAATTACAATTTTTTTTTGAGTATTTTATGGATATTCCGACTTTAAAACCTGTAAAATGATTAAAATTGAGTTCAATAAACAGATAATAGACAGATGTGATTCAAAAATTGATTTCCGTGATAGTAGATACCTTTGCATTGCTCTTTTACAAGGCAATTAGCTATAATCTAAAAAAAGCCAGCTTCCCAAGGAAGCTGGCTTTAGTGTTTTACTCTTGATAAAAAATCAGCAGTATTTTATTTTCAAAAAATAAACAGCAACTGTCAGCTGCTCGCGGGATATACCCACATTAAAACTTTTTACCGCAGCCTACTGAATTTACAGAAAG
>CAUTOX010000176.1:0-2903 GCA_963539665.1 uncultured Treponema sp. | reverse complement strand
GCTAGAAGCGATTCAAAAACTGAATTCCGTGCTTTTATAGCTGATTGCCTTGAAATACAAGTGAAACCCCCATTATACTCAAGCTATGTCGTATGATAGAGATTTAAGACTACGGGCGCTTGAATATGCAAAAGAAGGACACTCATTGACACAGACTGCGAGCGTGTTCAAAATAAATATTAGTACAATTATTGCTTGGAAAAGGCGATATGAGGTAACCGGAGCGTGAAAATAAAAATCCGCCGTCCTGTCAATAAGAAAATTATTCCTGAAAACACGCCCTGTCTGACAACATCGAACAAGGCTACGAGTTCTCAATCGCACAAATAGCACAATTTAGAACATCGCATTTCGTGGAAGCGCATCCTGATGCCTATCTCAAAGACATCATAGACGTCTTCGGCTGTCATCCATACTTCAGTACTGAAACGGTTGCGAAAACTCAGGTTTCACGAAAAAAGAGTACTTTTGCCAAAAGCAAGCCAACGAGTAGAGGCATATTTAGAAAAAAATTAAAGATATTCCCAACGAAAGGCTCGTCTATATCGATGAAACCGGAATCCAGACGCAAATGTACCGCCAATATGCGCGTAGTAAACGCGGAAAAAAAGGTGAATATTCACATCAGTGACTCGAATTGGGCTTATTGCGGCACAATGTGAAGGAGCCTTGCTTGCTCCGCACACCTACAGCGGACGATGAAAGCGTCACTGTTCGAATTGTTGAACTGTTTACCGAAAGGGCATGTCATCATCATGGACAATGCGGCGCACGGAACTCAGTTTTTGCAAAAATTAGTATTGTCGTTGAATGGGCAATGGCATTTTTAGAAAAAAAATCAGTTTTTTGAGTATTTTAGAAATGTTTTTAACTTTAAAACCCTTAATAATGGCTGAAACCTAGTTTAATAAGTGAGTAATAGCTAGAAGCGATTCAAAAACTGAATTCCGTGCAGTGGAACGATGAAAGCTTCTTTGTTTGAAGAGTGGTTTGAAGACAAATTGTTGAACTGTTTACCGAAAGGGCACGTCATCATCATGGACAACGCGGCGTTTCATAAAAAAGAGGTTTTACAGAACCTTGCAGGGAAATGCTCGCAGGAACTGATTTTCCTGCCGCCGTAGTCGCCGGAATACCCCATTGAACACACGTGGAGCGCTTTGAAGCGAAAGGTTGCTGGCTGTGTTCATCTATATGATTCCGTTTCACAGGCTCTGGATGCCGTTTTAAAAGGCAATTAGCTATATATCCAATATTTATACTTGCAAAGAGGAATACTGTGAGTTGTATAGGTCAATATCGTTTGGCATTAGATACCTTTATTGCGCTTTTACAAGGCAATTATCTATAAATTCAAGGATACATATCCAGTCGAAACAATGTGCATGGCTTTGCATTTGAATCGAAGTTCCTATTACAAAGCTTTAAAACACAAACCGACCAAGATAAAGATTGGTAATGAGCAACTGGATTCTAAAATTCTAAAAGTTTATTACGACAGCAAAAATACGCTCTGGAGCTCCAAAGATTTTTAAGTTTCTTCGTAATGCAAGTCGGACGGCGGGTCTAAAGAGAAGCCAGAGATAGATGGCAGTTTTAGGGATAAAGTCTGTCATTGTAAAGAAATACAAGCCTGTAAAGGCTGAGATAAATATCGAACAGAAGGAGAACATCATGAATCGAGATTGTACCGCCACTTCAATCAATCAGAAATGATGCACAGACATCACGTACATTCATACCAAAAAAGATGGCTGTACCTACCAAGCTTTTAGTTGAAGATTTGTATTCAAGAAAAATAATCGGCGGGGCATTTGGCAAAATCATGGATGCACAGCTTGCGGTCAAGGCTCTCAGAAATGCGGCGCTGAATGTAAAGCATACCGAAGGAATAATTATCCAGTCAGATCTGGGAAGTCTGTATACGAGCAATATTTTTGAATCGGCTCTGGCTGCATTGAAAATCCGCCATTCCTATAGTAGAAAGGATGCCCATACGATAATACTTGCATCGAATCCTTTCACTCTGTCCTGAAAAAGGAAGAGGGAAACTTTAGGAAATATAAAGATTCAAAGGCCGCTAACAATGCTATTTTTGAATACATTGAATCTTGGTATAACTGCAAGCGCATTCATACAAGTCTAAACGACAGAACTCCGGATGTTGTTTTTTCAAAATGGGAAAAACGTGCAGCTTAAACAAGCGTTTTTTGTGTCTACTTTATTGACGCAGATATACTCTCCGTCCGCTGCACATTCAGCTCGTTCCGCCCGATGCAAAAGCGAAGCGGACTGCACGAAAATCAACTAGTTGCACAGCAAGGCTCTCGCCGTCCGCTACATATCCGGCTAGTGCCGCCCGATGCAAAACCGAAGCGGACCGCACGAAAATCAACCGGTCGTACGGCAAGGCTCTTGCAGGCCGATGCTCTCCAGCGCGTTCCGCTTGCCGCGAAATCGAAGCGGACTCTCTAAGCTCAACCGCTTGCACGGCAAAGCTCTCTCCATCCGCTGCACATCCAGCTAGTTCCACCTGCCGCAAAACCGAAGCGGTCTGCACGAAAATCAACCGCTTGCACGGCACGGCTCTCGCCGTCCGCTGAACATTCAGCTCGTTCCACTTGCCGCAAAACCGAAGCGACTGCACGAAAATCAACCGCTTGTACGGCAACGCTCTCTCCAGCTGCTGCACATTCAGCTCGGTCCGCCCGCCGTAAAACCAAAGTGGACTACACGAAGCACAATCGGTCGTACGGCAAGGCTCTTGCCATCCGCTGCACATCAAGCTCGTTCCGCCTGCCGCAAAACCGGAGTGGTCTGCACGAAAATCAACCGCTTGCACGGCAACGCCACGGAAATCAATTTTTGAATCACATCTGTCTATTATCTGTTTATTGAACTCA
>CAUTOX010000175.1:0-2931 GCA_963539665.1 uncultured Treponema sp. | reverse complement strand
GATTATTGGGACGCTGTGAGTAATGTAGTTATTCCAAATAACAAAAAGACTGAGGGAAAGAAAAAGCCAAAAGCAAGCTTGATTTTTCCGTAAAAAAATCCTATCCGTTTGGCGGTATAGAGCCGCCGAAATTGGTGTGCCGCGTTGATTCGCGCGGGCGGTTGCTTTTCAAAAAAATCCGTGCGCATAGATATTGTATCAAGAGCCGGTAATTTTAACACCCCCTAAACATAGTCCGTCAGGTGAAAACGTTAGATTACTTATTTTTGCCCTTATAGGCTTGATTTCAAAGTTTTTCGGGCTTTGATGAGCACTATTGCACATATCAGTATCGACTTGCTTATAGAGTTGGCGTACGTTTTGAGGAGGCAAAGACGGAAACATATACAACATTATAATAAGATATACATCATCAATCTTATGGGAATTAAATGTGCAAATCGTCTTTAATTGATGAAGTATATAGTCCATATCAATCGGCTCTGTCTGTCCATGCCAATAAAGATACACAGGGCAATTTGGAGAATTCTTGAAACATACGTGAAAGTTTGTAGCTCTTACGGTACTGCATAATTGGGGAGGCGGAGCATAAATCTGCAACATAGGACTATTACATATCAGAGGCTTCTGCTCTATACAGCCTAAAAATTGTATATCGAGATAAGAAATGCTATTGACTGTAAGTTGCTTTACCCCAAATGCAGCAGGTTGCGGTAAAATTATGGCGCGGCTCACTGCATTGCCCTTTACAGGACGAATCGCTAAAAACTGCGGGCAGCTCATAATAAATCCGAAGAAAATAGATTTCTTAACGTGTTATAGTCATCTGCAATATCCGATGTAATTTTTTCTATTTCTTCTGAAAATAAAAACGGAGTATCTTCATATTGCTCAATCATGTCATAACTTGAGCATCCATTGTCAGTTTTCTTTATGAAAATTGCCGATACTTTTTCAGGCGCAAGAGGCGGAAATGGAACAGCTGCATTCACTTGTTCTATTTTTTTACTGTCGGTATTACATTTTTTCAGTACAACGCTTTTAAATAACATATTATTCAAAGCATTGAGAATATAAGGACTATGAGTTGTAATAAAGAAACGCCATTTTGAACGTGGCTGAATGAAATAGCGATATGCTTTTGTGAGAATTTCAAGAACTCTTTTTTGCTCGCATGGGAATAAGTGTACTTCCGGTTCTTCGATAAATAGAATATTTGTTTTTCCATAATATCCTATTTCTATTCCATCGTGAATTAAAGTCATAAAGCTAAGCAGATAAAATATTTCACGCTGTCCGCTTGAAGCTTTTTCTATCGGGATATGCTTATCACTCGTTTGTACAAGGTATGGTTCTCCATTTTTGAAATATACATTTTTTATATGTAGGATTTCATAGATTTCTTTAATGATAGTTTGTAAGGGTTTGTATTCTGCGGCGTTTGTATACTGTAAATACATATCCAATAATCTATGAAAACGTTGCGCAAGGGTGCCTTTGATGGATAAAAGTTCATTGGTATATGGATCGCTTGTGAGGATTGTATTCGGTTCAGTTAAAAGCGTTCTAAGATCGGAAAAATATAATTGCCCGAATGGGAAAAAGTTGCCAATATCGTTTGATATATCATTTCTAATGGCAATTCTGGCATCAAGCGAAGCATCTATGTTCTGCTGTTTTAGACTTTCCGTTAGTTTATAGCGCCAATTTTCAAATTGCTCTTCAACATATTTACTTGAAAATTTTATTTTTCCGCTTTGGATGGTGATTGCAATGTCGAAAGACTGTGATGCATCTTTTTTCTGCATAAGCGTGTAAATAATTTGACTATTATCTTTTTCAGCAATAAAAAATACATTGCGAAACTTGCTTTCAAGAGCTGCATAAAAACCCTTTATATCGGAAATTCTAAATGAAGACTCATTAAAAATTGTTACATTAAAAATCTCATATATGAAATACAACAATTTCATGCAGACGCTTTTACCGGAACCCATTTCTCCCGTGATGATATTATAGGCTTTCGGTTCCCACTCTAAGTGAGAAATTGAGAGAAAATTTGTAATTTCCAGTTTTTCTTTCATTCCATGACCTTGAAGGATAATACAGTTATAATTTTCTTTCGTAAAGAAACATACCCTTTATGCTAATAATCGGCATCTCAGGTATGATGGTTAGTGAAAGTTGTACCCATCGTCTTTCGCAATCTCTTTACTCATCCGCCGCCGCTCTTTGAGCGCGATGCTTGAAAGAGCGGTGTGAAAGGTCTTATAATCGTTAGAGTTAATTTACAGCGGTTGTTACGCGCAGCGAACGCCGATTATCCTTACGTTTTTTGAAAAATGCAGGGGTGATCGGCGTTTTTTATTTTCAAATTACCAGAGGGGTAAGAACATGAAAGATAAGAAGTTTGCGTATTTTCAGCAAAAGATACTGGAGCATTTAGAGCGGCTTGAAGCAAAGGAACTTCGGAGCATTAAAAAGTCGCTGCGAGAAGCGGAGACGCTTGTAAAAGCGGGGCTGCCGATTGGGACAATCCGCACATGGAAGGGCAAGAAGTTTATCAAAATCGCGCCGAATAAGTGGAAACCAAAGTATGACGGCGAATCTCGCGGGGCAAAAATGGCAATCGCCGCGCTCAAGAAAAAGGCGCAAGCCTGCACGGATTCAAAACAGCTCATGCAGCTTGTTTTAGAAAACCGCTCGCGTTTCAGCGACGACAGCGGCCGCCCGCTGCCGTTTGTACAGGAATTAAGCGACTATGTTTCCGAATTAAACAATAAAATTGAGCGCGGAAAGGAAATGGGACAGCAGATTGATAAAATCTATGCCAGACAACTGAAACGGATAAAAGCATTGCGCAAAAAAGGCTATACCGACGAGCAGATAGACAATGACCACGTTATAAAACAGACGAAACAGGCTATGCGG
>CAUTOX010000174.1:0-3040 GCA_963539665.1 uncultured Treponema sp. | reverse complement strand
AAGAAATGCTCACCGGCGGCCGCGGCGTCGCCAAAGAGATGCAAAAACTCGACCGGTTAACCGCAGAGATTAAAGATTCAATGAACGAAATGAGCGCGGGCGTACAACAAATCAACAACGCCGTACAGGAAGTCAACGACCTTGCACGGAAGAACAAGGACAGTATTGAAGGGCTGGCCAGCGAAGTAAGGAAGTTTAAGGTCTAACCTCCAAGGGAGGGGCGGCCTGTAGGAATTGTTCTGTACAGATGATGGAGTATCGTACAGGCCGCTTCTGTTTGCCATACGGCAAACAGGCTAGGGGACCCGCGGCAGGGGCATCTTGGTAAGGTTGCGTCTGTTTTGGTTTTGTCAGTTTTTGCCTTTCGGCAAAAACTGGAGGCGGACGGTCGCCCCATTCCAGCCCCCACGCGCCCATTTCCCCGGCCGCCCGGGCAAGCTGCTCAGCCGGTATTTCTTTTACGGTACTATAGAAGCAGCTTGCGGGGAATTGCTCCGTACAGATGATGAGGCATCGTACAGGCCGCTCCAGTTTGCCATACGGCAAACAGGCTAGAAGGAACGTGGCGGGTGGTCTGGCAGTTGTGTCGTTCAAGAGGCATTTTTACCGCCCGACGCAAACTGGCTAGGGGGTCGCGGTCGAGGCATTTTGCTAGTTGCGCTTCGTTTAAGTTTTGCCAGTTTTGTCTACGGGCAAAAACTGGAGCGGACGGAGAAACTTTGCCGTGAAGATTTAAATTAGTCGTCCGTCCGCCTGCAGTTTGCAATGTCGGACAACTTTTAAGCACGTTTTGCTAATGGCAAACGTGTTAGGGCGGGGCGGACTGCAAGAATGGCACCGTTAAAGTGATAATAAAACGTGCAGTCCGCTCCAGTTTGCCATACGGCAAACTGGCTAAGGGAACGTAGCGGGTGGTCTGGCAGTTGTGTCGTTCAAGAGCCATTTTTACCGCCCGACGCAAACTGGCTAGGGGGCCGCGGCCGAGGTATTTTGCTAGTTGCGCTTCGTTTAAGTTTTGCCAGTTTTGCTGAGGCAAAACTGGAGCGGCTCTCAGCGCGGCGCGGCAGGCTGCAGGGCTTCTGAAAGATGGAAGGGCTTTGCCGCAGGCCTTGTGCTTTCAGCTTTCCAAAATGAAGCGGGCGACATCGGCGGCGGTCATTGCGACGCGCGTTGCTCCGTTTGCTAACAGAAAATCCTTGCCGCGGAATCCCCAGTCGGCGCCGATAAAGTCTAAGCCGGCATTTTTTGCGGTGTTCAAATCTACGTCGGAATCGCCGATGTAGACGGCTTCTTCCTTCGGAAGGTTGAACCTGCAAAGAATTTCATACACCGAATCGGGGGCGGGCTTCCGCGCGATGCCGTCTCGCTCTCCGATGGCCGTATCAAAAAGCCCCGCAAAATATTTTTCGCACAACGCTTGCACAGCCGCATCCGCCTTATTCGAATTGACCGCCGTTTTAATTCCCGCATTCCGGAGCGTCAGAACCAGTTCCGCAATCCCTTCATACGGCTTCGTCGCCTTTTCACAGTTTTGCTGATAGTATTCCAGAAAATCGGCCGTGATTTCGTCAATTTTCCGCTCCGCAGTGCCTTCAGGCGCCGCCCGCTCCACCAGCTTTCTGATTCCGTTGCCGACAAAGCGACGCACTTCATCAATCGTCCGCTCCGGCATTCCGTTTTTCCGCAATTCGTAATTCATCGCATTCGCCAAATCCTCAAGCGTGTCGAGGATGGTGCCGTCCATATCAAAAATAGCCGCTTTATACTTCATTTTTTGCTCCCTGAACGAAAAAGATATGCAAACCAAAATGCGGCTCCGACCAAAACCGAGCCGCCGACAATGTTTCCGAGCGTTACCGGCACAAGATTTTTGATAAAAAACGCCCCCCAGCTCAAATCAGCTGCGCGCATGACTTGCAGACGGCTCAAAATAATCCCCGCCGGAATAAAATACATATTCGCAACGCTGTGCTCAAAGCCGCTGATGACGAATAAAAAGATGGGCAGAAAGACTGCAGGAATTTTACCCGACAATTCCTGAGCCGCCATCGGAAGGAGAATGGCAACGCAAACCATTACATTGCAAAGAATTCCGCGTAAAAATGATTCTCCGAACGTCAAATGAACTTTCGCGGCAGCAGTTGCAACGGCTGCTTCCGCAAGCGCTCCGTCATACATAAAAATCGATTTGCCGAAGCACACGAGCAGCACGACAATCATACTGCCGACAAAGTTGCCGACATACACAATGAGCCAATTGCGAAGCATACCGGAAAATGACGCGCGTTTTTCCAGCACGGAGATGAAAATGAGGCAGTTTCCGGTAAACAGCTCCGCGCCGGTTACCATGACCATCGTCAGGCCGACTGGAAAGACGCACGCGCTTAAAAAACGCCCCAGCGCGGCCGGTTGCACCCCACAGGAGACGACCGCGCTCCCAAACGCGCCGAATGCAATAAAGGCTCCGGCCAACATCGCCAGCACAAACATTTTCGGAAATGCAAGCTCGCTCTTTCTTCTGCCGATTTCCGTGTATTCCGTAAGTATTTCCGTAGGTGATTTCATATTCTCCTCTTAATAAAATGTTCCTATTTGGGCGGACGGAATGATTCTCCCCCGCCGGATTTTATTTTTCGTCCGCCCGTTTCCAGTTTGCGAGAGCAAACAGGTTGTATGGCAGCCATCCGCGTCAATGGATAATTTTCCCCCGCCGGATTTTATTTTTTCGTCCGCCCGCTTCCAGTTTGCAAGAGCAAACAGGTTCGCATGGCAGCCATCCGCGCCAACGGGTAATTTTCCCCGCCGGATTTTATTTTTCCGTCCGTCCGCTTCCGGTTGCGAGGGCAAACAGGTTGCATTGCAACCATCCGCGCCAACACAGGTAGTTTTCCCCGCCGGATTTTATTTTTCGTCCGCCCGCTTCCGACTTGCAAGAGCAAACAGGTCAGCATGGCAGCCATCCGCGCCAACAGGTAGTTTTCCCCTGCCGCATTTTATTTTTCGTCCGCCCCCTTCCGGTTTACGAGAGCAAACAGGTTCG
>CAUTOX010000173.1:0-3113 GCA_963539665.1 uncultured Treponema sp. | reverse complement strand
TCCAATCTGCTGACATGACATATATCCATTTACACACTTTTCCTGACAGACTCATATACAGCAGAATCTGAACATGCTCCATAAAGCAGCGCTTAATATCGTGCGCATATACAAGCGGGAAACTCAATCAAAACTGGCTTTGAACGGCATTATGTTCCGCGCGCTTATGAATCCTCACGACTTATTACCGCTTTTAGACAAAAATTGATTTCCGTGGCGCGGATTACCGGTGGGGGCAATCCGCACATGGAAGGGCAAGAAGTTTATCAAAATCGCGCCGAATAAGTGGAAACCAAAGTATGACGGCGAATCTCGCGGGGCAAAAATGGCAATCGCCGCGCTCAAGAAAAAGGCGCAAGCCTGCACGGATTCAAAGCAGCTCATGAGGCTTGTTTTAGAAAACCGTTCGCGATTCAGCGACGAAAGCGGCCGCCCGCTGCCGTTTGTACAGGAATTAAGCGACTATGTTTCCGAGTTAAATGGCTTGCATGATCGTAACAATGAAATAAATGAAGTCTTTGCCAAACAAATGAGGCGGATAGGCGCATTACGCAAAAAAGGGTACACCGATGAACAGATAGACAATGACCGCATTCTTAACAAACAACAAAAGGCTTTGCGGGATTTATAGCTACTTGCCTTGTAAAGCCGAATTGAGAGCCTCTGAGACAGAGCTTTAGCGATGAATTTGACTTATAAAATTCCGCTTTAGAGTGCTCCATGTATGTTCACTGGGATTGGATTCCGTTGAATATGGCGCTAAAAATATCAAGGGTTGCGAGTATTCATGACTTCTTTTTTGTGAAAAGCAGGATTGTCCATGATGATAACGCGTTTTTTGGGGAGTTTTTCAACAGTGTCTTTTCAAAACAGCGCTCGAACAAAACGCCATTCATCATCGCTTCATACTTAAAATGAGCAATCAATTTACCCGCACATAACGCCGCAACAAGCCCGATTTGAGTCACTGATGCGACTGTTGACCCATTTTCCTCGTTTTACTGCGTACATATTGGCGATACATCTGCGTCTGGATGCCCGGTTTCATCGATATATACGAGCTTTTCTTGATGACAGTCGAAGACTTCTGCGATTTCTTTGAGGTAGGTATCGGGGTGCGCTTCCACATATTCGATGATTAAAACAGTTAGGAAACTTCAGTTTCGGAACTGTTTACCTTATTAATGCGATATTCTAAATCGTGCTATTTGTGCGATTTAGAACTCGTAGCCCTGTTCGATATTGTCGAACAGGGCGTGTTTTTCGGGGATGACTTTCTTGTTAACAGGATGGCGGACTTTTATTTTTACGTCGCCGGTTGCCTCATATCGCCTCTTCCAAGTAATAATTGTGTTGATATTTATTTTGAACACTGCCGCAGTCTGTGTCAATGAGTGTCCTTCTTTTGCATATTCAAGTGCCCGCAGTCTTAAATCTCTATCATACGACATAGCTTGAGTATAATGGGTTTTTACTTGCATTTCAAGGCAATTAGCTATAACTTCACGGAACTCAGTTTTTGCAAAAATTAGTATTGTCGTTGAATGGGCAATGGCATTTTTAGAAAAAAAATCAGTTTTTTGAGTATTTTAGAAATGTTTTTAACTTTAAAATCCTTAATAATGGCTGAAACCTAGTTTAATAAGTGAGTAATAGCTAGAAGCGATTCAAAAACTGAATTCCGTGCTATAACTTCGGCAGCCATCATCAAACAATATACATCCGCGTATATTGTTTGATGGCGAATTTTGCTAAAGACAAAATATCGCTGCTGCTATAACCACCGCCATCCTTGGCGGTTTCGTTAACCGATGAGTTTGCCTTTCGGCAAACATCACAGATTATAGGTACGCTATCGCGTACTAATTCAGCATCCTCTAAAATGTATATTTTATTCGGCTGCTGAATTTTAAGGAACAAATACGGTTTTATGCGACATTAAGCGAGCAAACTCTCAAAAAATATCTGAAACTGGAAAATGGCATACCCAGCAGCGATACGATTCTGCGCGTACTTGCAAGGATTGATGCAAAGCAGCTTGAAAAAGTATTCATAGAATATGCACGAGAGACATTCGGCAAGCATATTGCAGAAAATGAAGTGGTGGCGATTGACGGAAAAACCATTCGGCGCTCTGAATATGCACCAACCGGTGAAGATAAAATGGCTCATAAAGCTGCTCATGTTGTTTCAGCTTGGGCGCATTCACTCGGCGTGTGTTTCGGGCAGGTGAAAACAGAAGAAAAATCAAATGAAATTACCGCCATTCCTGAACTTCTGGATCTGTTAGACTTAAAAGGCATGATTGTTACTATAGACGCGATGGGATGTCAGAAAAAAATAGTTGAGAAAATAGCAGAAAAGGAAGCAGAGTATGTCATTTCTCTGAAAGGAAATCAGCAATCGATCCATCGGGATGTAAAAGAGTTTTTTGAGCACCCTTGTGATGACGCTTATTGTCAGTATTACAATATTCAGCGTGGAGAATATAGCATTGAAATTGGACACGGACGAATTGAAAAACGCACCTGTTATAGCTAATTGTCTTTTAAAACAGCATCAAGAGCCTGAGAAACAGACTCATATAACTGAACACTGCCAGCAACCTTTCGCTTCAAAGCGCTCCACGTGTACTCAATAGGATTGTATTCAGGTGAATACGGCGATAGGAAAATCAGTTCCTGCGAGTACTTTTTTGCGATTTGATACAAGACTTCTTTTTTATGAAACACCGCATTGTCCATGATGATGACATGATCCATTGGCAGCTTCTTTAACAATTTGTTTTCAAACCATTTTTCGAACACTTAAGCGTTCATCGTTCCGCTGTAGGTGTGCCTTGCTTGCTCCGCACACCTACAGCGGAACGATGAAGGCATCCTTGTTCGAAAAGTGGTTTGAAGACAAATTGTTGAACTGTTTACCGAAAGGGCACGTCATCATCAAGATCAATGCGGCGTTTCATAAAAAAGAGGTTTTACAGAACCTTGCGAGAAAATACTCGCAGAAACTGATTTTTCTGCCGCTGTATTCGCCGGAATACAATCCCATTGAACACACGCACGGAACTCAGTTTTTGCAAAAATTAGTATTGTCGTTGAATGGGCAATGGC
>CAUTOX010000172.1:0-3229 GCA_963539665.1 uncultured Treponema sp. | reverse complement strand
AAACGTGAAGATTGCTTGGAAATAGCTCTTAATTATTTATAATGCGGAAGCCCTGAGGTGACATCCTACACAGTCAATAATGAAGCGGGCGTGAAAAAAAGCGGAACATTTATCGTGACCGCAGAACATTTAGAAGATAGCGTACAGCTGTACGAAGATATGTATCGCAGACAGCAGGAGCGGCCCCGTTTGCGGGCGAGCGTGAGGAGCCGCCTGAGTGAATGCAGTGCATTCCGCGCACAGAAGCGGCATTCTACGCGGTCAATGGCGAAGGAGGGACGCAAAAGCGGGAACTATTACCGTGCCGCATAACGCTTAGAATACAGCATACAGATGTACAAAAATATGTAGCGCGTACAGCAGGAGCGGCATCGCTTGCTGGTGAGCAGGCGTGAGGAGCAGCCTGAGTGAATGCAGCGCATTCCGCGCACGGAAGCGGCATCTTCCGCAGTCAATGACGAGGGCCGGGCGTGAAAAAAAGCGGAACATTTACCGTGCCCGCATAATATTTTGAAAGATCGCGTACAGCTGTACGAAAATATGTATCGCGGACGGCAGGAGCGGCACCGTTTGCGGGCGGGCGTGAAGTGTCGCTTGAATGAATGCAGCGCATTCCGCGCACGGAAGTGGCATCTTACGCAGTCAATGACGAAGGCCGGGCGTGAAAAAAGCGGAACATTTGCCGTTCCGCATAACATTTTGAAAGACTGCGTGTAGTTGTACGAAAATATGTAGCGCGTACGACAGGTGTCGCATCGCTTGCTTGCGGACGAGTGTGAGAAGCCGCCGGAATGAATGTAGTGCATTCCGCGCACAGAAGCGCCATCCTACGCAGTCCATAACGAATGGGGGACGCAAAAGCGGGAACTATTACCGTGCCGCAGAACATTTGGAATACAGCGTACAGCTGTACAAAAATATGTAGTGCAAACGACATGAGCGGCTTCGCTTGCTTGCGTGAGAGGCCGCCTGAATGAATGCAGTGCATTCCACGCACAGAAGCGGCATCTTACGCAGTCAATGACGAAGGCCGGGCGGGAAAAAAGCGGAACATTTGCCGTTCCGTAGAACATTTAGAAGACAACGTACAGCTGTACGAAGATATGTAGCGCGGACAGCGCGGAGCGGCACCGTTTGCGGGCGAGCATGAGAGAAGCCGCCGGAATGAATTCAGAGTATTTCGCGCACGGAAGCGGCATTCTACGCGGTCAATGGCGAAGGCGGACGCAAAAAACGGAACAATTACCATGCTGCAGAACATTTAGAAGATAGCGTACAGCTGTACGAAAATATGTAGTCAGACAGCAGGAGCTGCATCGCTTGCTTGCGTGAGAAGCCGCCTGAATGAATGCAGAGCATTCCGCACACTGAAGCGGCATCTTACGCGGTCACTGGCGAAGGCCAGGCGTGAAAAAAAGCGGAATATTTGCCGTTCCGTAGAACATTTAGAAGACCGCATACAGCTGTATGAAAATATGTATTGCAGACAGCAGGAGCAGCATCGCTTGCTTGCGTGAGGTGCTGCCGGAATGAATGCGGCGCATTCCGCGCCCGGAAGCAGCATCTTTCGCGGTCAATGGCGAAGGCTGGACGCAAAAAAAGCGGAACGATTACCGCTCCGCTTGTATGCCGAAAGTTTTGATAGAGGGCGGATGTCAACTGCCGCAGTAATTGATCAGCGTTGTAACTTTTGCCGGAGCAAGCGCTGTTTCATAATTCAATTCAGGAAGACCGATAACACCGAAGAAATCCGAAACGGTTCCGCCGCCTTGTTCGATGAGGGTACGCGCTGCAACAAGCGTACCGCCGGTGGCAATTAAATCATCAACTACCAGATAAACGCCGCCTTTTTTAATGTCGAGCTTGTGCGCTTCAATTTCCGCCGTTCCGTATTCGAGGGCGTATTTGCATTTGTAGGTATTGCCCGGCAGCTTGCCGCGCTTTCGGATCAGCACAAGCGGAAGCCCCGCGCGTTCGGCAAACGGCGCTGCAAACAAAAAGCCCCGAGATTCAACGCCCGCAACGCCGTCAATTTTCTTATCCTTATACAGGTCGAGCATACGGTCGATGCAAAATGCAAATGCTTCCGGATTGATAAAAATTCCCGTAACATCATAGAAAAGTATGCCGGGCTTCGGAAAATCATAGACGCGCCTAATAGCTTTGTCGAGCAATTCAAGATCCATAATGAGTGAGAGTGTACCGCTGTTTTTTCATATTGACAAGCGTATCGGAGGCAAGCCGCACACGGCAAGATGCAGGGAGCTTACAGAGAAAGGGGTATACGCAAAAAGACGAGGGCTGACCGTTATTTATCCCGATGCAATTTTTCAACGCTCGTAAAAGAGGACGGAATTGCGCCGGCAAAGAGCCTCTCGCCCGCATCCCCATTGCAACGATGTGCAAATGCCTTGCTGTCGAAAGGGGCATCCGTTACAACGCAGCTGCCGAAGCCGCTCATTTTATTGGCAAGCAGTCGACGCTGCCCGCTTGCTGGTTTTCCGGTCAAGTTTTTTTCTCAAAATCGTCCCTTAGTATAGGAAGAAAATGAATAAGATAGTCCACAAAGGAGAGATAACTTAAAAACACGCATACGCCAAACAGGACGGCAGCGGTAAGCCGTATTGCCGGAACCTCCTGAGCCGCGCACCAGCCGAGCCGGAATGCGCAGTCCGCCGTAAGCGCAAAAAAGCCCGACAAAATGTAAAACACAGTTTTCAGCTTCCCGCCCTTCCGCGCCGCAATCGCCCTTCCCCGTAAAGCCGCAAGCAGCCGCAAAAAAAGCATCGTAAATTCCCGATACATGATGAGCAGAAGAAAAATAACCGGAATATAGCGCCCGCCGACTGCCGAAGTCAGCGCACACATAAAAACAGTAAGATTCAAAATTACATCCGCAAAAGGATCGAACAATTTTCCGAAATCGCTCACGTCTCCCCGCTTTCGCGCATAATAGCCGTCAAAATAGTCAGTTAGCTCGAACAACGCAAGCAGCGGAATCATGCAGAACGCAGAAATCTTGAGCAGCAGCGCCGAATTGAGCCACAGCGGGACATGATACAGCAAAAAAAATACCGGCGCAAAAAGCGCCCGCGCCAAAGTGAATTTATTGGACAATTTCATTGGCTCATTATCTTTTTTAATAACGAGATAGTCAATCAATAACGCCTGAGGTGCACGGAACTCAGTTTTTGCAAAGGCTGCCCAAAAAATAAAAAATAAGCAATAA
>CAUTOX010000171.1:0-3243 GCA_963539665.1 uncultured Treponema sp. | reverse complement strand
AATTTCTTTTTCGTTTTCATGTCTAACCCCATTGCGCCCTTCCCGTGGGCTTCTAACACTGAGATTTTTACGTGATGCACCGCTTCTTTTTCAGTTAGATTTAACGTGATGCAATGCGCCCCATAGAAACGAGCTTTTTTTTTTGATACACTAGAGGCGATGGCGGATATGGATTTTCTTGCGGATGAAATTACATTGCAATATGGAAGCGTACAGCGGGCGCGCGGGTGTTTTTTATATACTCGGAGCGGTTGTAGGCTGACGGATTTGTATTTGGACGGCGGTCGAGCGATTTTGGGCCGGGGCGGCGGCCGTGCGTTTACTGTTTTTAAAAACGTCTTAAATCGCGGGTTGACCGGGCATTTTGATAGCGATGAGCATAGAAGGCTTGAAAAAGCAGCGTCCGCTTTGCTCAATTCTGCGCGGCGAGTGTTTGCGCATTACGGTTTAGCAGAAGCGACGAAAGCTGCGGAATGCATCTGTGCGGAAAATTATCGCATCTGGCAGGCGTGGAGTCCTGACCGGCCAGAGTGGAGCGGCATTCCGGCAGTTATTATTGCGCCGCCGCTTGCATGGGCGGAAGATATTTTTCTTGTCTGTATCAAAACGGAGCGGTTGCCTGAGGCATCGCAGGAAATGCTGCCGCATTCTCAGTCATTCCCCGCGCCGCTCTACGCCGCTTTTACGCGCGCCATTTATGATATGCTTGCAGCCGTTCAAGAGCGCAGCGAAAAAGATTGGTTTGTCTATGACCGCTTTATCCGCCCCTATTGGGAGCGTAAAGGCCCCTACCTCATTCCAAAAATCCCCGAAGCCGACTACATTCCCTTTGTAAAGCACTGCCTTCTGTGCAAGCTCGTCATAAGTCCATCGTATCCGGTGCCGTCGATCGTGCCGTTCCGTGCGCACCCCGGCGTTTTTTCAGCCCTCGCGCATAAGCCGTTTCATGGAGGCGTAGAATGACACAACCGCAAATGATTTTATACGCCGTAAAATTGATTTTAGGCGGCATCGCTGCATTTCTTGCCGTCATGCTGTGGTCGCGCACCAAAGATCCCGCATGGCTTGCCGCCGTCGGCGGAACGGTCGCATCATACGCAGCCCTCGTCTACGCCATGCTCTGCGAATTAGGCGTCATCATCCCATGGGGCGAAAACATCACCGGCGTTCCCATTTCAACGCTCATCTTTACCGCGCTCCCCTCCCTTCTGTTTATCACCGCATTCGCCATCATGCTCTTTAGAAAACGCTAACGGACAGGCGAAAACGAATCAACCGGACGAGGATTAAGATGAGACCTGTTTCTGAAACTGGAGTTATCGAGCAGGTCTCTTCATTTTGAGCATTAAGCGAACCGATTTAATTTGCGGTACCCGATGCGGCATTGAACTGCGGCAAAGAGAATGGCAGCAATCGAGAACAGGCTTATCGGGTAGCCGAAACTGACGAAAAAGTCGTAGAGGCCGTGCATGAGCATTGCCGCGATGAGGACAGCTGCGTCGATCCGCTTGGTCTTGCAGCCGAATACGAACAGCCCGCCCAAGCCCGCGCAGAACGCATGGAGCGCGTCGGATGAAAAGATACGCAGAAAGATGAGGCGGTAGAGCAGCTCCGCGCCGCAGCTGTTTGCTTCCTGCAAATGCCGAAGGAGATACACCGCTGATTCAAAGCAGCCCAAACAGAGACCGGAAAGCGCTGCCGCCGCAAAAAAAAGTTGCATTTTCAGATGTTTTACCGGAATCGCGGCAAGCAGCAACGCTTTCAACCCTTCTTCCGCAATGCCGTTGAACGCTAGCGTTCGCCAAAAGAGAGAAAGGCCGGTCGTTCCTGCGGCGCAAAGATAGTCGGCAAGTAAAAATTGAAGAAATGAAATGGGAAGGACGGCCGCAAGCCCCAACAAGCTTGCAATCAGCGCGATTGATACGCTTTTCTTAAAAACACATATTAATAGAAGAAACCCGCCTATAAACGGTAAAAAACAACATCCAAGCGCAACATAAACGTTCATTTTGTGGAGCATATAGCATGGCATGAAGTTTTGCAATTCAAAAGGCATTCTGCTATACTCCCGCCATGAAAAAGGACGGTTCAATTATTTTAATCGGCATAAAACATTCCGGAAAAACGTCGCTGGGAAAGCAGCTGGCCGAGCATTACGGACTTCCGTTCGTTGACATTGATTTTGTGATAGAAAAGATGACTGGAAAACCGCCGCGCCAATTATATGCGGAAGAAGGAGCCGGAGCTTTCATGTATGCGGAAGAAAATGCGTGCCGAAAAGCCGCTGAATTGATTGCCGATAAAAATGCCGTCATTGCAACAGGCGGCGGCATTTGCGACAACCCGCCTGCGCTCACCTTTTTGCGGCCGCTTGGCAAATTCGTCTATCTTTGCGTTGAAGAAAAAATCGCCGCCGACCGTATCATGGCAAAAGTCAAAAAACTTTCCAGCGGCATCTGGCAGGGCCTCCCTGCGTACATCGCCGCCCGCTCGCCAGAAACAGAGACGGAATGCCGCGCCATTTTCCATACCTATTTCACCGAGCGCACCGCAATATATGCAGGCATCGCCGAATGCACCGTCAATCTCGGAAACAACTTTTCCCTCAACAAAGGCGGAAACCTTTCCCGAATTATTGACACGCTTGAAAAATAACGGAAACGTACAAAATAGAATGCAGTCCGACAGAAAAGCCCCCAATTCCCCAGTCCGCCGTTTTCGACAATTCTAGCCAGTTTCGCCACGCGAAACTAGAAGTGGACTGCCGGCAAAACTAAATCCGTAGAACCAAATTCTCCAGTCCGCCGCAGTACGACAACACTCGCCAGTTTCGCCACGCGAAACTAGAAGTGGACTGCCGGCAAAACTAAATCCGTAGAACCAAATTCTCCAGTCCGCCGCAGTACGACAACACTCGCCAGTTTCGCCCCGCGAAACTGGAAGCGGACTGCCGACAAAACTAAATCCGTAGAACCAAATTCTCCAGTCCGCCGCACTCACGACAACTCTCGACAGTTTCGCCCCGCGAAACTGGAAGCGGACTGCCGACAAAACTAAATCCGTAGACCCCAATTCCCCAGCCCGCCGCAGTACGACAATTCTAGCCAGTTTCGCCCCGCGAAACTGAAAGCGGACTGCCGGCAAAACTAAATCCGTAGAACCCCATTCCCCAGTCCGCCGATCTCGACAAAATCACAACCACCCGTAAAACGGGTGGTTTGCACTTAGCCTATAAGGCTAGGG
>CAUTOX010000170.1:0-3328 GCA_963539665.1 uncultured Treponema sp. | reverse complement strand
CCGCCGAAGTCAAAGACGGCTCCGAAGAAATGCTCACCGGCGGCAAAGGCGTCGCGCAAGAGATGCAAAAACTCGACCGCCTCACCGCAGAAATCAAGGATTCGATGAATGAAATGAGCGCGGGCGTACAACAAATCAACAACGCCGTGCAGGAAGTGAATGAGCTTGCGCGGAAAAACAAGGACAGCATTCAAGAACTTGCCAGCGAGGTGCGGAAGTTTAAGGTATAAGGCGGCCTGTGGTAATTGCCCTTACAGATGTAGGGGCATCGTACAGGCCGCTCCAGTTTGCAATGTCGGACAACTTTAAGCACGTTTGCCAAGGCAAACGTGTTAGGGCGGTCTGGCAGTTACGTCGTTCAAGAGCAATTTTTACCGCCCGACGCAAACTGACTAGGGGGAACGCGGCGGGAAAGCAACAAGTTTGCTGAATACGAGCTACTTTGCCTGTTTTTGCCGGTAGGCAAAAACAGGAGGCGGACGGGCGAGCTGTTCCAGCCCCCTTGCGCCAATTTCCCTGTCCGCCCGGGCAAGCTGGTAAGGGGCGTAATTATTGCCGTCGGAGATTTTTTGTCTCTGGCGGCGTTTTTTTTACGGGGACGAAAAAGCAACGAGTTTGCCCAATACGAGCAATCTTGCCTGTTTTGCCTACCGGCAAAACAGGAGGCGGATGGCACTATATGCATCACCGGTACGGAACAATTCCCACAGGAGCCTAAACCTTAAACTTACCGACTTCTGCGGCAAGGTTGTCGATGCTTTGTTTGTTTTTCTGGGTGATGTCGCGGACGACTTGGACTGCATTGTTAATTTGCGCGGCGCCGGAGGCCATGCGATTCATATTGTCGGTGATGATGCGGGTGCGTCCGTCCAGTTTTTGCATTTCTGCGGCAACGCCTTCGCCGCCTTTGAGCATCGCTTCCGAGCCGTTTTGTACCTTCATCGTTACGGCGTTGATGTTTTTGATTGCGGTAAGGATTGCGCGGCTGCCGTGTTCTTGTTGCCGCATCACATCGGATAGGCGGCTGCTCATGTTGCGAACCTGTTCTGCGCGGTCAAAGATGACATTGAATTTTTCTTCCACTGTTTTTGCGGAGGCGGAAAGCACCGCAATCTCTCCGCCAAGCGTTTTGAGCGTCGCCGTGATTGTCTTCCCCTGCATCCCTGCTTCTTCGGAAAGTTTCCGGATTTCGTCGGCAACGACGGCAAATCCCTTGCCTGCTTCTCCTGCGTGGGCTGCCTCAATCGCTGCGTTCATCGCAAGCAGGTTCGTCTGGCTTGCAATATTCTGGATGACGCTCGACGCTTCCATGACGCTGCCGGATGCGTCCTCTATTTTTTGCGCAACCGTATTAGATTTTGCAAGCGTCGCTTTGCCATCGCCGGTGGCATCCGTCAGACTTTTAATCACCGCATCGGTTTGCCCGAGCATCTGTCCCATCTCCGTAATATTTTCCGCCATTTGCTCTACAGAGGCAGAAGATTCGGTAACGCTTGCCGCCTGCGATTCAACGCTTTCGTTGAGTGATTTGATGGCGTCGATGATTTCCGCGACCGTCGCTGCTGTTTCCATAACGCTTGCAGCCTGCGTTACCGTCTGTTCCTTCACATCGTCAATGTTCGTACTAATCTCGTGTACGGCATTCGCAGTTTCCGACATCTTTGCGGCAAGACCGTTCCCGATTTCGCTCATCGTGCGGCTGTTTGTGCCAATCGAGCGGATTGACGCGCCGATTTTTTCTATTGTCGCGTTAAAATAAACGGCAAGATGCGTAATTTCATCGTTGCCCGTTACCGGCAAGCGGACGGTTAAGTCGCCGTCGCCCTGTGCTATATCCTCAAGCGCAATGCTGATTCGCTTAATCGGTTTGATAATCATGGTTGTAAAGCGCAGCGAGAAAAGGACTGCAATGACCATAACAATAGCCATAGTGAGCGCTAAAGAGTTGACGAGCGCCCGATTTTGCTTGGAGATAAATGTTTTTGGAATAAAAGCAATTGCGCCGAGCGTTGTAACTTCGGTTTCAATCGGAGCGGTAACTGCAAAGTACTGTACGCCGCCATCGATAAAATTAAATGTCTTACGGTCTTTATAGGAATGGCCTTGCAGTTCCTTTATGTTGGCGTTTGCAATATCCGCGCACAGTTCCGTATTGTTGAAAGAATTGGCAATAATCTTTCCTTTATGATCGATGAGAATGATTTTCGCGCTGATTGCGGAATCGCTACCGGAATTGAGCGCAGATGTTAATGCGTCAAAATCAATATTGATGCCCAAAATGCCTTTGTATTTTCCGGACGTGTCCGAAACTCGTTTCAAAACAGAAAGAACCGCCTTTGTCGGCGAGATTTTTACGGCATCGCTTGCGAAAAAATCGTTTTGATTCGCTTTTGCTTGTTGGTACCAGTCGCGGGTGCGCGGATCGTATCCATCTTTGCGATCAACGTGCGGGTAGCGCAGAAAGCCGCCGTTTTCTTCGAGTGCAAAAAAGAGCGCCTGAACGTCTCGGTTTTCCTTTTGACACTGCATAAAAATCTTGTCCACCGCGTCCTCGTAGCTTCCCGCCTCCGGATTCATGGGAGAACTGCCGGTTTGCGTTTTTTTATCTTTATATGAAGTAATGCTGCTATCCGGCGACGTGATAAGGTCATGCGTTAAAATGGTCGTAAAAATATCCTTTGCTCCCGCAAAATAAAGCTCCGCCATTTTTTCGATATGCATGAGCTCATCTTGCGCAGTTTGCTTGAGCCGTTCATTGAGCAGCCGGTTTGCTTGCGGGTAGAGCGTTAGCACCAACGCGCAGGCCACTAAAAGCGCAAAAAGCACAAATTGTATAAATATTTTTACCCGTAAACTTACCTGTTTCTGTTGACCAGTCATATTCCCTTCAATACCGCCGCTTGCTATAGATGATTCCATACGCAAAACTCCTTGTTCCCCCAGATTGAATGTGCAGCCGGCTCCGTTGTCCGACTGAATAGCGGCAATTATAGAGATTCACGGGAATAAGACAAGCGATTTTATGGAGTTGAGACGGTCATGGAAATCTGTTACCCGAACAATTGGATACCTCTAAAAACCTCAGTTTTTAGAGGTATCTTTGAAAATGCGATGTTGTAACTCGCGATAATCCAGCGAGTTACAACTCGCCGCAATCTCGAAAAAAAAATCGCAAAAAGCGAGTTTTCGAGATGCCCAATTACATAAAGGCAATGCGCCTACATCATTGATAGAAAACCAGATTTCTGTTGAAAAAGGGGAGATGCGCTGGCGGTCATTTCTGCTCTGCCGCGCGAGAGGACGGGGGCGGAGGGGTAGAGAAATGTTC
>CAUTOX010000169.1:0-3330 GCA_963539665.1 uncultured Treponema sp. | reverse complement strand
TTTGCAGACATTCACAGTCCATGGCAGCGCGGCTCAAACGAAAATATAAATGGTTATTTACGTTTCTTTCTGCCGGGAGGCATGGACTTTAGAAATCTGTAATACGGCTATTTAGAATCCGTTGTTTCTCTTCTAAACAACCGTCCTAGAAAATGTTTCGGGTTGAAATCACCCTATGAAGTCTTGTGTTGCACTTGACTTTTTAATGTAGCGCCTACCTTACTGAGCTAAAAAAAGACAGCTTCCCAAGGAAGCTGTCTTTAGTGTTTTACTCTTGATAAAAAAACAGCAGTATTTTATTTTCAAAAAAATAAACAGTAGCTGTCAGCTGCTTGCGAGATATACCCACGTTAAAACTTTTTATCGCAGCCTACTGGATTTACAGAAAGGACTTCACAGTCTCGAATTTACCCGCTGTCGTGCCCAACAGTGCGGCGAGACAAACTAGCTCCGCCGGATAAAATTTTCCTCGCCCGCACATTCCCGCACTCAACTAGCAAGTTTTGCTCTTGCAAAACTTGAAGCGGATGGCCGACAAAATTAACTCTGCCGGATAAAATTTTCCCATCCGCCCCTTCCCACAGCGCAACTAGCAAGTTTTGCCCATGCAAAACTTGAAGCGGATGGCCGAGAAATTAACTCTGTCGGATAAAATTTTCCCATCCGCAGCACACTAGCAAGTTTTGCCCGTGCAAAACTTGAAGCGGCTGGCCGACAAAACTAACTCTGCCGGATACAATTTTCCTCATCCGCACATTCCCGCACTCAACTAGCAAGTTTTGCCCGTGCAAAACTTGGAGCGGATGGCCGACCAAACTAACTCCGCCGGATAACATTTTCCTCATCCGCACATTCCTCAGCACACTAGCAAGTTTTGCCCACGCAAAACTTGAAGCGGATGGCCGACCAAACTAACTCTGTCGGATAAAATATTCCCATCCGCCCTTCCCACAGCTCAACTAGCAAGTTTGCCCTTGCAAAACTTGAAGCGGATGGCCGAGCAAACTAAGTTTGCCGGATAAAATTTTTCTCGTCCGCACATTTCTGCACTCAACTAGCAAGTTTGCACAGCAAACTTGAAGCGGATGCCCGAAAAAAATAACTCTGCCGGATACAATTTTCCCATCCGCCCTGCCCATTTCTTGCCTACCGGCTTACGAGCGATAAATCGGATTTGTTGAGCGCCTTGACTTTGCCATCGCTTCCGGTCAGCACTATGTGCGCGTCAATGATGGTAACGGGCGTACCGTTTTTGATGGAGATACTGGATTGCTGCTTCAAATTGAGGGCGGCATCGTATCGAGCGAGCGTATAGTTATTGCCATTTTGGACGATGCAGTAAAAGTCTCCGCCGTCTGCCAGCAAAATCGACTGCTCCGCAACTGTTTCGTTGCTCTCTTTGATGATTTCCATCGTCTCCGGCGAAATAAGCGCGAGCTTTACCGCCCGATTCCCCGCATTCTCTCCGGCGATTGCAATTAAATTGACGCCAGCCTTCAACAGCGTCCGGCCGTGAATGTAAATGACCGGAGCCTTCATCTTATTTCCTGTTTTTGCGCCGACTTTGACCAGCGCCGACAGCTGAGTGCGTTCATCGACCAGCTCAAGCCCATAGATCGCATCTTCCGTTTCCCCTGCCGACATCGGGTGCCGATCTGCGGCAATGCCTTTTCGGTCATCTTGCGCTTCCGCTGTTTTTCTGTCTGCAAGCGCCTGCTTTTCATTTGCCTTCTTACCGGCCGCATCCGCCAGAGCTTCTTGCCGCCGCAACTCCTGCTCCTGCGCTTCCTGTTCGCGCTGCTTTTCCGCCGCATTCCGTTCCGCCGCGTCTGCCGCACGTTGTAAATCCTTGTTTTCGGGATGTTCATCCGCCGCTTTCCGCGCCGCCTGCGCATCTTGTCGGGCCGCCTCTGCATCTCTTTTCGCGTTTTCTGTCTTTTGCTTTTGCGCGTTCACCTGCTTTTCCGCCAGAACCGCCTGTTTTTGAGCCGTCTGCGCCTTCGCATTCGCGCTGCCAGCTTCCCGTTCCTTCAAATCCGTCATGTTTTTCCGGTCCGCAAGGCCGCGCCCCTCATCTTCCCGCATCTTTTCAATGACATCCTTACCGGTCAGCGTTGTCGTATCGACCGTGCTCAAGCCGCCGTCATTAACATCCAAAAGCGGAATGACAATCTGAGTCCGCCCCGCCCAATCCTGATAGTTGACCGAAAGCCCGCAGTTTTCCGCCGAAAGCTCTGCAAGCGCGGCCGCCGTATACTTATTCTGAAAGGCCGCAATGTCGCCGCGATAAACGGCATTGTAAACGGTAATAAAGACCGCAAGCGTCGCCGCATCCGCATCCGAATACCCATACGCCGCCGAAAGATAGGCCGCAAGAATGCGCCGCACATTATTGATATGATCCACCGCCGCGCTGCGTCCGATAGACAAAATATCCGCATCCAGCTTGCCGCCCGCGCTTTCGCCAACCGTATGCAGCAGATGGTAGCGATTCCGGTCGCCTGCCGCTAACGCCTTCGACGGCTCCGCGCTTACAGCCCGTCCCAGCGACGCGCCGATTTCCCGAATCGCCGCAAGCGAGTCAATCCGCGTATGCGGCCCCGTATAGCTTACAAAATCAATCTTTTGTCCGTCCGCCGCCTTCAATTCCCGTTCATTCACTTCCACCGCCGCTGCACACCCAGCCGCCAGCATCAACGCGAACGCCGCAATTTGCACCTGTTTCATGTATCCTCCGCAAAATCGGCATGATTAAACCTGATCCGAAACAGGACAATTATATCTCGTCCGCCCGCTTTTTTCCATAAAAAACACAAACCGCCCACGCGGAGGAACCTGTAAAATGAACCGTTATCATAAAAGTGCAGCTCCCCCAGTCCCCGAAAACCGAAAAAATAAAGGAATGTTTATTTTCAGCCGCTTAAAATAGTGCGGCTGAAAAACACGACGAGTTTGCGTCGCAAACATCGCTTATTGTATGGAAAAGTCAATAATAGTGCAGACCCTAAATTCCCTAAAATGTAGTTTAAGCTGCCGGTTTTGATAAACCGGTTTCAAACAGTTCCCGATAAATCGCAGGAGGATAACCTTTCGGATTCATTGTGGTGATCCTTCGCCGGTTGTAGTATACAATAAACCTCCAGACGATTTTCTTTACTTCTTCCCTTTTCAATTTTGTTGTATCTATGCGGTATAGCTTCTCCTTCTTGAGTGTCGCAAAAAAGGACTCCATTCTCGCATTATCATAACATTTTCTCAACCCCGCTCATGCTTTGAACACGGAACTCAGTTTTTGCAAAGGCTGCCCAAAAAATAAAAAATAAGCAATAA
>CAUTOX010000168.1:0-3364 GCA_963539665.1 uncultured Treponema sp. | reverse complement strand
CCGATGACTTCTGCGATTTCTTTAAGGTAGGCATCCGGGTGCGCTTCCACATATTTGATGATTAAACCAGTCCGGAAACTTAGGTTTCCGAACTGGTTATTTTGCGATGCGATGTTCTAAATCGTGCTATTTGTGCGATTTAGAACTCGTAGACCTGTTCGATGTTATCGAATAGGTCGAGTTTTTCAGGAATAATTTTCTTGTAGACCGGACGGCAGACTTTTGTTTTCTCGTCTCCGCTTGGTTTGTACAGCTTTCTCCTGTCAATGACTGTACCGATACTGCTGCAGCCTGTTCAACGTTCGGCTTGCTTCCGTATATTTGATTGCCCGGAACTTTACGGCTTTGTCATTCGCCATGTGTAGGATTTTTAGTTGTATTTCAAGACAACTCGCTATAACACGGGATCCTTTTTATTTTGCAAGGAATACCTCGATACGCTCGCTTATTACCCACCGTGTATTTTTTTCACATTTTCAAATTGTCGTTCATGCTGCAAAATATCCGAATTCCTGTTCTGCTTCAAGTTCTGTGAGCGCTTCTTCTATTTCCTCTACTGCCGCAGCCTGTTCAATGTTCGGCTTGCTTCCATATATTTGATTGCCCGGAACTTTACGGCTTTGTCATTCGCCATGTGTCGGATTTTTAGTTGTATTTCAAGTAACTCGCTATAACACGGGATCCTTTTTATTTTGCAAGGAATACCTCGATACGCTCGCTTATTGCCCACCGTGTATTTTTTTCACACTTTCAAATTGTCGTTCATGCTGCAAAATATCCGTCGTATTCCCATTCTGCTTCAAAGTTCTGCGAGCGCTTCTTCGATTTCCTCTCGTCGCACTCATTTAATGCAGCATTTTTATAATGGATGCTCAATATAGGTAGGAACCATTAAAAATTGATTTCCGTGTCCGCCGCATTCTTGTACTTTACAAAAAAATGCCAGTTATGCTACTCTCTATACAAAATTATAATTGTTGCCGATACGAATGTGTCGGCGGCCGGAGGTTTAACATGATTAAGAGAATCGCAAAAGTGATTGCTCTCGGTGGGCTTTTGACTGTTCTGTTTGCTGCGTGCGCAACAACTTCAGCTTCAAAAGATATGGGCGCTAAAGATGACGGCGCAAAGATGGAAAAGGAAATGGCATCCGATGAACAAACCATGAAAGATGACAATATGAAGTCAGAAGAAAACATGGAAAAGAAAGACGATGCCATGACGGAAGAAAAGAAATAAGCGTAAACCCGCCGCTGCCTGTAGGTGCTTTGCCTGCGGGCAGTATGTGCACTCCGATTAAAAAATAGGTACGCGGTAGCCTCCGCCGCATGATGTAACAGCCCCCTTACTTTCCGCTCTCACTCGCTAGAGCTGGCTTACTTTGATAGGCCGCTGAAGAACGCGCTTTCCGCCGCCGAAATTTAAATGTATTTCGATTTGCCGCATTCGATATGGACGGTTCAGGCGACGTATTTACTTGCGCTCCGGCGGATATTCCGACAATATATCAAGACGGCGTTGCGCGGTGCCCGGACGCTGCGCTTTTCTCATCGACCTGTTCGGAATGGTCTGTTTCGGAACAGGGGTTCCGTGAAATATGCTGATTATCGGGCGTTCGGTCATCTTCGGCTGGCCGATGCGCCTTTTTCAATGGAGTTATCAATGAAACGAATCGTATGCGTTGCGTGTTGCGCGCTATTTGCTTTTTTTTCCATCTCTGCGGAGGAGGCTTCTCCGCTTCCGGTAGGCGATGCTGCCGAATCGCCGATTCATTCTGCAAAAGATGGCGCTGACTCTGACGGCGGCTTTCAGCGGCGGGAGGTTACGGTTCCTCCGGCAAAGCGTCCGCGCGCAGCTGATCCGGAAAAACTTGCGGCTGCCGAGAAGCGCGATGCGGAGGGTACGGAGTACGAAGAAAATATTAAAACGTTCGGCTACGGAACTCCGGCGGAAATTAGCAAGCTTATCGGCGACCTGATTGAAAATGAAGACCCGCGCTTTGACGAAACGCTCTACGATTTGTTTCAAAATGCCGCGAACAATGCTGTCAAAGAGAGTATACTCGGCTATTTCACTCGGCAAAAAGATCCATGCCTTGAAGATTTTGCAGTTGCCCTTCTTGACGATCCTTATGATGAGCCGAATGCGCTTACCGAAAAGGCTCTATTGTATGTAAGCGAGGCCGAATGCGCTGCGGCCGCCCCCGCGCTGGTGAATTTGCTTGAAAATGGCGAGGAGCGTTATTTTAACGGCGCGCTCACGGCTCTTGGAAAGACCGGCGGCCCTGAGGAGGCTGCCTACCTTGCGGCGTATCTTGAGCGCGACGACTTGCAGACGGCGCAGCGGCAGGCGCTTATGCGGACGCTCGGGGCGATGGCTGCGGCGGAGACCTTTGATGCGGTCGTAAAAATCGCGCAGGATGAGGAGGAAAACGCCTTTGTCCGGATGTATGCGGCTGAGGCGATCGGTAAGATGAAGAATCCTGATGCGGTGCCGGCGATCATTGCCCTGCTTGAAAAAGGCGATCCGAACCTTCGGCAGTATTGCATCAAGGGATTGGCGAATTTTCCTGATTCGGAGGATGCGCGGAATGCGGTCTTACAGGGTATTCGCGATGATCATTATAAGGTGCGCATGGAGGCCATCCGAGCTGCAAAAGAGATGCATATTGCGGAGGCTGCGGAATATATGATTTACCGCGCCAAAAACGACAGCGAGCGGGCGGTACGGACGGCTTGCTACGCCGCGCTTGCCGAAATGCGCAGCGCAGAGGGAACGGCATTCCTTGTCGAACAAATTGCCGCCAAAAAAGTCAGCGATAGCGTGAAGACGGAGGCCGCAAAAGCGTTGATGAAAGAAGATTGCGGCGGAGAGAGCGAAATTATCGAACTTGCGAAGGAAGCGCTCCGCGATGACCGGCGGAAAAAGCTCCGCGCGGAACTTGGAAAGCTGTTTATAAAATATGCGCGGCCGGGCTACGCAGAAATCTGCGAACTCTACCTCCAGTCAAAAGACGCGGATACCGTCAGTCAGGGGCTTGAGCTGTACCGGAGCGGCCGGTATGAAAGCGCGCGGTCGTTTGTTGCAGCCATCGCGACGGACAAAAAGGCAAAGCAATATAATAGAAAGCGAGCGGCAACGCTTGCAGGTATTGATGAAGATGCAGCTCCGGCGACAGAAGCCGCGCCTGCGGCGGTAAGCGAATGAGCGCCGACGCGGGATGCCGCAGCTCCTTTGACCGGTGCAAGCGGCATGGTAACCGCAGTTTCCGGCAACGGAATGGAGCTGATAGAGTAAGCGAATTCCGTATTGCTTGCGGCAAGGAATGTCCAGATATGTTATTCAGTACGATTGCGGGGGGGGG
>CAUTOX010000167.1:0-3373 GCA_963539665.1 uncultured Treponema sp. | reverse complement strand
TACTGCAGCTGCTTATGCTCAAGAACCTCCGCCGCTGTGGCTTAAAAATAAAAATGTAAAATATCCTGACACGCTTTTTGTCAGCGCGATTGGCGAAGGCTATTCCGCAGAACGCGCAAAAGAAGATGCCGTTACACAGCTTGCGCTCTATTTTAATTCCACCATTACCGTCAACCGCGAAAGTTCTAGCCGCATAATCGAATCCGCTTCTCTAGAAAAGTCCCGATCCGTCTCAAGTCAAATTGCCATTGACTCCGAAGCGGACTTGCCGCTCCTGTCTTTTACCGAGCCGTTTTGCGATGCGGCGGGCGAGTGGCACGTGTGCGCGTTCATCAATAAAAGCGAAGCGGCAAACGTCTCTGCCGCAGCCCTTGAAAGCGGCATTCAGAAAGCAAAAAAGTCCTTTGCCGTCAACCAAAACGCAGGCGTTTCGATCGCTGCGTTTGCAGGTTTTGCAAAAGTGCAGGCGGCGCTCGAAAAATTAGAAAAAACGGCGGAAACGCTTACCGTGCTCGATTCATCGCGCGGAGCGGCGCTGCGGACGCAAATGGACGACTTGTACGGCGACTGCGCGGCGGCAATGCGGAAAATCAAACCGCGCTTGTCGTTCCGCATAAAAATCGAAAACGACTTGGACGAAACGCTTGCGACCGTCTTAAACGAAGTCCTTGAAAGCGAAGGCTTTGTGTGCAGCGATGCGGCAAACCTCGTCATATCGGGCAAAGTGATTTTATCGAAATCGGAAAACGATGCGGGCGTTTTTGCACGTCCGAGCCTCACGCTCAAAATCCAAAACACACAGGGCGAGCCGCTGTATTCGTATTCCCGTCAATACAAAAAATGGGGACACAAGACGCAAGATGGGGCGGCGCGGAAGGCATTTGCGGAAGTCGAAAAGGATTTACGCGCCAATTTTATGAGCATTTTCCGGTAAATGCCGCGTGTCCGGTCAATCGGGGAACTTTCCGGCGGACGCCGGTAAAAATAGAAGACAGAGAAGGAGAAAAAAATGAAAAAGATCCTTGGGATTTTAGCCGCGCTGCTGTGCGTACATGCGGCGTTTGCGATTGAGATTGAGGCGGCTCTGGCGGAGACGGCGGATCAGTTTTCAAAGACGCTCAAAGCCGGAAGCACGATTGCGATCGTCGGTATTTCGTCGGACACGGAAGAGATGAGCGACTTTATGCTCGATGAGCTGACGGTCAACTTTGTAAAGCTCAGGAAGCTCAAAGTTGCCGACCGCGCAAACCTTGCCGCCATCAAAAAGGAAATGAATTTCCAGCTGTCCGGCGAAGTCGGCGACGACTCTATCCAGCAAATCGGCGCGATGGCAGGCGCACAGACGGTTATCCGCGGCAATATGAAGCCGCTCGGCGACACGTACTTGCTCGTCATTCACGCGCTCAATGTTACGACGGCCGCGGTTGAGGATATGTACCGCAAAAAGATTGAGCCGAACGAGACGACATTGCTGCTGCTTGGCGACAACAAATCTGGAAGCGCCATGGCAAAGAAGCAACTGAAAAAGATGAAGAAATCGAAGGCAACCACAACCAAACAAAAAGAAAAAGAAGGCGTTGTCAGCATCGGCGCTTTAGTCGGTTATTCGCATTTCGCGACAAAGGCAAATGTTGAATACACGCTGGATGGAGGTAAGCGTGAAGTGCTTCGGTATTCATATAAACTTGACGGCAGCGAAAACCTGTTTACTTTTGACGGTTTTTTAGATGTTCGGTATGCCGTATTGCAGCTGGGTATGGGCATGTCAGGCGGAGAATTAAAATCGGATAAATCTCGCAATGCCACCAAGCTAAAAACAACGTATTTCAATGTCGGGCTACTGGGCAAGATTCCGTTCCGGGTAAAAAGCGGCAAGTTATTCCCGCTCATCGGTTTTGACATGGACATTGCGACGGATGTCAAGATCGGCGATGACTATGACTATCCGAACAAAAATGAATGGAACCGACTTTGGCTTGACTTCGGCATCGGCGGAGATATTCCAATCAACAAACACCTCTTTATCCGGCCTCAAGCGATATTCGGCTTTTCTCCAATGGGTGCGCCGGAAGCTTATCTCATCGGCGGCAAGGACAAAGGGGGCGCATTAGATATTAAGTTTAACATTGCTGCCGGCGCGCTCTGGCGGTTTTAGGCGCGGGTAAAAGCGGCGGGCGGCGGATAATGCCGAGCCAGTTCCAAAATATTACAGATAGGGAGAAAAAAATGAAAAAGATCCTTGGGATTTTAGCCGCGCTGCTGTGCGTACATGCGGCGTTTGCGATTGAGATTGAGGCGGCTCTGGCGGAGACGGCGGATCAGTTTTCAAAGACGCTCAAAGCCGGAAGCACGATTGCGATCGTCGGTATTTCGTCGGACACGGAAGAGATGAGCGACTTTATGCTCGATGAGCTGACGGTCAACTTTGTAAAGCTCAGGAAGCTCAAAGTTGCCGACCGCGCAAACCTTGCCGCCATCAAAAAGGAAATGAATTTCCAGCTGTCCGGCGAAGTCGGCGACGATTCTATCCAGCAAATCGGCGCGATGGCAGGCGCACAAACCGTTATCCGCGGCAATATGAAGCAGATCGGCGACACCTACTTGCTCGTCATTCATGCGCTCAACGTTACAACGGCGGCGATTGAGGATATGTACCGCAAAAAGATTGAGCCGAACGAGATGACCGCGATGCTGATGGATACCCAAAGCGGCGGTAAGAAAACGAAAAAGCACGCGGCAGGCTACGGACGGTACAGCGGGGGGCAGCAATTCGGCATTGGCGTCGGCAATTGGTTTTTCGGTACCGGATCGTATGTTACCGGCCACTTTATCGACGGCGCCGTTTTAAGCGCATGGCATATTACCAACATAGGTTTGATTGTCGGAGGTGTAGCAGCCATGGAGACACGGGATTTTGGCGCGGCCATTGCTATGGAAACACTTGGTTCACTTTCCAGCATTGGCGCAATCATGTATGGCTTCATCCGTCCTAAGTTCTACACCAAGCGCCCCAGCATTGCAGCAAGCACGGCGGATGTGCTCAGCGGGTTCAATCTGGCGTTCGTTCCGCTTGAAAACGGCAGTATCGCCCCGTGTTTGGCGTATTCCATCTCGTTCTAGGTAGGCGGCGCGCTCCGGCGGTTTACAAAGCCTGCGGATTTGTGGGCAAAACTTCCTTTATGTAAGGAAGAAATAATAATTGTATGGGGAAAGACTTAACCGCGCGGTCAGCGCAATCGGCGGTTGAGCTAAAAGTTTGCGTTGCAAACTTTATTATTTTATAAGTGCGCTCTCGCGCACGAGAAAAACTTTTTCAAAGGAGTATATATGAAAAAGATGGTGAATGCGTTGAAATACGCAGTTTTAACGGCAG
>CAUTOX010000166.1:0-3503 GCA_963539665.1 uncultured Treponema sp. | reverse complement strand
CGTATATTCGTTTAAAAAGTCAGTTTTCTGCGTTATCTCGCCTTGTACGCGCTGTACCATCGGAGCATTGCCGTTTTTTTCATATTCAAGTTTTCGCTGCACAAGCTTTTGTAATTCTTCTGTATATTTGTTGATTGCATCCTGATATTCCGCCTTTTTCTTTTCATAATTGCGCACCGAAGCGGAGTTACGAAAATACGCGTTATACACTTTTGCCGTATCAACAACGCCGAATTTCGTAATCTGCTGTGCAAAAATCGGATGGATTGCTGTAAAAAAAGCTGCCAGCACAAAAATCTTCAAACTGTTTTTCATACAAACCTCGCGTTCATTATATTGGAAACTCCGTAAAGGATTCTAGTGGTTGGCATGGGATTTATACGGCGACGCACGCGGGACGGCAAAAGCATGGTCAGCATCCCAACCGTTTTAAAAAGAAAACGCCGCTGCAACAAAGCAACGGCATTTTCTTTTTTATAGAAAAGAGTTCGCTCTATTCGTTGAGCGGAACATATTTCTTTTCAGGATTATAGGTTCCATCCCGCTCTTCTCCCATAAGGGGCGGAATTTCAAGTATCTGTCCCGGCAGGATAAGGTGCGGATTTGCAGTCTGTACAAAAGTTTCTTTGTTCAGCTCGTAAATGCGCCGCCACTCATTCCTGTTGCCATAGACAAAATACATTTCAGCAATGCGCCACATACAGTCGGTAACCGGAATGCGTTTGCGGACGACATAATATTTTGGAAGAATTTTGACGCGGCCAAGCTCATCAATAGGAAGTCCGTCTTCATCCAGCAGAACTTCCGGTTCGGGCGGCACTTCTTCAACCGGCTCTTCCGGCTCAGGCTCTGTCACTTCTTCTTGTTCTTCAGTTTCTGCCTCTGCCGCATCGCGCAGCATTTTTTCAAGATAATCCATTTTTGCATTCGCAGAAGCAATAAGTTCCTGCGCTTTTGCCCAATCGCCTTCGGCCAGTGCTTTTTGTGCCGCCTGCAAGTCTTCCAAAACAGTCAGATTGTCAGGATCGTCTGCGGCAAGCCCGTACGTCTGCACAAATTCGGCATGGCGAGCTTGTGCTTTTTTAAGCTGATCTTGTGCAGCTTTCATACCGGCAGCAGACGCTTTTTCCACTTTGTCCATAAGCTTTCTGGCTTTGTCTACGTTTACCGAAACTTCTTTAAAGTTGTTCGCACCAAGGGCTGTACGTGCAAGTTCCAAAAGCCGCGAAACTTCTTTATCGTCAGCACTTCCAGCAAGCAACAATTTGCTTGCGTTCAATTTCTTTTGCCGCGCCGCCGCATCATCAAACAATTTCTTTGCATTCGCGGAAGCTGTCTTATATTCGGACTCGATAGCGTTCATGCGGCTTACCGCATTGCCAATTGCAGTCTGCGCGTCCTTGAAATTACCGGAGTTGATTGCAGAAGACGCATCGGACAAGAGTTTCGTAATATTTTTGTCATCAGCACTTCCATTTGCAATAACTTTGGAAGTTTTAAGCTGACTAAAGCGTTTTTGCGCATCATCAAGAGATTTTTTTGCGCCTGCGGAAGCAGTCTTGTATGCAGATTCGATAGCATTCATGCGACTGACCGCGTTACCGATTGAACTTTCTGCACCTTTGAAATTGCCGGCTCCGATTGCAGAAGAGGCATCGGACAAAAGTTTTGTAATATTTTTGTCGTCATCGCTTGCGCTTGCAATAATTTTAGAGCTTTTAAGCTGACTAAAGCGTTTTTGCGCGTCATCAAGCAGTTTTTTTACTTTACTGGACTCTGCAACGTAGGCTTTTTCAGCCGCGTTCATCGCATCAAGCGCGGATTTTACGTTGGAGGCAACATCGTTGAAGTCGTTTGCGGCGAGCGCTTTTTGCGCCGCTTGTAAAAATCCTTCAACGCGCTTACCGTTTGCATCGTTCTTAGAAAGAACGCCCTGAGACAGCAGACTTGAATATTTACTTTGCGCGTCCTTTATCGCCTTATCCGCCTCAGCGCGCCGCTGTGAAAGATAGCGCTGGGCAGCATCCTTTGCGCCTTTTTCCGCTTTATTGTACGCAGAAATGACTTTGTTATACGCCTCGGTGATTTTATCATCGCTTGTGCGCTCTTCCGGCGCTTTTTGCCGCAGTGCATCACCTTCAGCAATACTGGATTTCGCTTCTTGAAAAGACTGCTTTGCCTTTGCGTCAGAAAGAGCACCAGATTTTTCCAGAGCATCGACTTCCGCCTGCGCATTCGCGCGTGAAATATCCGCTTTCTTCTGAAAAAGAAGATGCAGCGCATCGATAAAGGCTTCGTCCATCGCGGAGTCAGCATCCTTTGCTTTGGTAAGACTCGGATCGTACTGCCCGTCATTTTGCAGTCGTTCCGCCTCCGTTGTATAGTCAACAGCATTCTTAAACGATTCAACACTGCGGAGCGTATTTTGTGCATTTAGCCCCGCAGCGGAAGCAATCATTAAAAACACAAAAAATTTCTTCATATTATTCATTCTGATTTCCTTTTTATCTGCAATGAGGCAGGTTCTTTATTTCTTTGCACCCTTCATGTTGTCGATTTCATTTGCCATATCTTCAAGTTTTTTCAGACGCCGCCGGACGGCTTCGACAGACTTTAAACTTTCATCATATTTCATTTTGACTTCCGTATAAATTGCTTCGAATTTCGCCTTAACGTCTTCAAGTTTTCCGATACCATTTTCGTAATCGGACGCAGACACCATCGAAGAGGCTTCCTCATACAAAGCGGCGGCTTCATTATATTGTTCTTCAAGCGCAACCTGCGCTTTAATATCGTCAGCCTCTTTTACAGTCTTATCGATATCGGTTTTCAAATCTGCCGCATACGCGGGCATTCCGTTGTCGATAACTTTTTGATAATTTTCAGACGCTGTCAAAAGCGACGTTTTTGCATCCTGCCATTCCTTTTTTTTATTCGTCTTTATAATCTCGTCGGCTTTTATATAGTTTTCTTCTGCAAGCTGAAAACTTTCACTCTCATACGTTCTAACCGGCTCGTACCGCGATGCACGTTCCCGCAAAGCCGTAGCCTCATCCAATTCCTTTGTTGGAACACTTGCACAAGAAACCAGCATTAGAACAGCTGCCAAAGACGAAACAATATACTTCATTCCAATCCTCCCGAAACAGAGTTTTTCCGCCGCATTGACTGTATAAGCCACCGCTATGAACTCCGAAACAATGATGCAGTATTTTACCAAAACTAAATTCAAATTGAAATAGCCGGATAAAATATTACGCCTATTTATTCTTATCGGAATATCTCATAAGACTTTCAAGCGTAAAATCCACACTATCGCAGCAAATTGGAAAAATTATGAGGATAATTCCCACCACCACACACACACGAATAAATTAAATAGCTTAAATTTCGAGTTTTAGAGAAATTTACAAAAAACGCGTAATTCAGTAAAATTTTAATCACGACAAAAAAAATTAAAAAGAATTACGCGTATGTATAATCAAATTTATAACACATCTAGG
>CAUTOX010000165.1:0-3513 GCA_963539665.1 uncultured Treponema sp. | reverse complement strand
GCCAGAGCGCGAGCGTCGTGCAGTCCTCCGCAGCAGTTGAAGAAATGGTCGCAAACATCGCATCGATCACCCAGTCGCTGGAAAAAAGCGACGGCATGGTAAAAATGCTCGCAACTGCCACATCCGAAGGCAAAACGACGCTGCAAAACTCCAACGCCGTTACCCAGAAAATCGCCGAAGCCTCCGGCGGCTTGATTGAAGCGTCGAGCGTGATTCAAAACATCGCGTCGCAGACCAACTTGCTCGCAATGAATGCCGCCATCGAAGCCGCCCACGCCGGAGAAGCGGGCAAGGGCTTTGCCGTCGTCGCCGACGAGATTAGAAAGCTCGCCGAAGAATCGAGCGCACAAGGCAAAGCCATCACCGACACGCTGAAAAAACTCAGCGACGAAATCGCCGGCCTTTCCGAAAGCTCGAAAACCGTCGAAGAAAAGTTCAACGCCATCTTCCAGCTTTCAGAAAACGTCCGCGGCATGAGCGCAGAGCTTACCGCCGCCATGAAAGAGCAAGAAAACGGCAGCCGCGAAGTCCTCGCCGCCATCAAAACCATCAGCTCCGTAACCGCCGAAGTCAAAGACGGCTCCGAAGAAATGCTCACCGGAGGCCGCGGCGTCGCCAAGGAGATGCAAAAACTCGACCGCCTGACCGCAGAAATCAAGGATTCGATGAACGAGATGAGCGCGGGCGTACAGCAGATCAACAACGCCGTACAGGAAGTGAATGAGCTTGCGCGGAAGAACAAGGACAGCATCGAGGGGCTAGCCAGCGAGGTGCGGAAGTTTAAGGTCTAAGGCGGGGGCGGACTGCAAGAATGGCATCGTTAAAGTGATAATAAAACGAGCAGTCCGCTCCAGTTTGCCGTATGGCAAACTGGCTAGGGGAACGGTGGCGGGCGGTCTGGCAGTTACGTCGTTCAAGAGCCATTTTTACCGCCCGACGCAAACTGGTTAGAGAGGGGAATTATTGCCGTCGGGAATTGTGGTTTCCGGCGGCGTTTTTTTACGAGGACGAAAAAGCAACGAGTTTGCCGAATACGAGCAATCTTGCCAGTTTTTGCCCAACGGCAAAAACTGGAGGCGGACGGTCGATCTACTCCACCCCCTACGCGCCCATTTCCCCGTCCGCCCGGGCAAGCTGCACGGCCATATATTCCCTTCACGATAAATAGAAGCAGCCTGCAGGGAATTGTTCCGTACAGATAGTGAAGCATCGTACAGGCCGCTCCAGTTTGCCATACGGCAAACTGGCTAGAGAAACGTAGCGGGTGGTCTGGCAGTTACGTCGTTCAAGAGCCATTTTTACCGCCTGACGCAAACAGGCTAGAAGAAACGTGGCGGGAGGACGGAAGAACGGGCCATAAATGATGGAGCGGCTCGTCCGTCCGCGACCAGTCTTGCAATGTCGAACAAGTTTTAAGCACGTTTGCTAATGGCAAACGTGCTAGGGCGGGGCGGACTGCAAAAATGGTATTGTTAAAGTGATAATAAAACTTGCAGTCCGCTCCAGTTTGCCATACGGCAAACTGGCTAGGGGAACGTAGTAGGGGCATCTTGCTGGTTGCGCTTCGTTTGGCTTTTGTTGGTTTTTGCCTGCGGGCAAGCTGATAAGGGACATAATTATTGCCGTCGGAGAGTTTTTGTCTCTGGAGGCGTTTTTTACGGGGACGAAAAAGCAACGAGTTTGCTGAATACGAGCAATCTTGCCTGTTTTTGCCTAATGGCAAAAACAGAAGGCGGACGGCCGCCCCATTCCAGCCCCACGCGCCCATTTCCCCATCCGCCCGGGCAAGCTGCACGGCCGGTATTTTTTTTACGGTAAATAGAAGCAGCCTGCACTAGATGAGTGCCGGCGTACAGCAGATCAACAATGCAGTGCAGGAAGTGAATGAGCTTGCGCGGAAGAACAAAGACAGCATCGAGAGGCTTGCCAGCGAGGTGCGGAAGTTTAAGGGCTAAGGCAGTCTGTGGAAATTGCTCCATAAAGATGATGGGGCTTATAGCTAATTGCCTTTTAAAACAGCATCCAGAGCCTGAGAAACGGAGCCATATAGATGAACACAGCCAGCAACTTTGCGCTTCAAATCATTCCATGTGTGCTCGATAGGATTGTATTCCGGTGAATACGGCGGCAAAAAAATCAATATCTGTGAGTATTTTTTTGCGATTTGATACAAGACTTCTTTTTTATGAAACGCCGCATTATCCATGATGATGACGTGCCCTTTGGGTAAACAGCTCAACAATTTGTCTTCAAGCCACTTTTCGAACACAGAAGCTTTCATCGTTCCGCCGTAGGTGTGCGGAGCAAGCAAGGTGCCTTCACATTGCGCCGCAACAAGCCCGATTCGAGCATTGCGCTTGCCGCTGATACGAATATTGACCCGTTTTCCGCGTTTACTGCGTGCATATTGGCGGTACATTTGCGTCTGGATTCCAGTTTCATCGATAATCTACCAGCCTTTCTTTGGGAATGCCTTTAATTTTTTCTAAATACGCCTCTACTTGCTTGGGATCTTGCTCCTTGTAAAAGGTACTCTTTTTTTCGCGGAACCTGAGTTTTCGCAACCGCTTCAGCACTGAAGATGAATGACAACCGAGGATTTCCGCGATTTCTTTGAGGTAGGCATCGGGGTGTTCCTCTATGTATTTGCAATTAAACCAGTTCGGAAACTTTTGCTTCGGAACTGGTTACTTTGAAATGCGATGTTCTAAATCGTGCTATTTGGCGATTTAGAACTTGTAGCCCTGTTCGATATTGTCGAACAGGGCGTGTTTTTCGAGGATGATTTTCTTGTTAACAGGACGGCGGATTTTTATTTTTACGTCGCCGGTTGCCCTGTATCGTTTTCTCCAGCCAATGAGTGCGATATTTACGTCGAACACTGCCGCAGTCTGCGCCAACGTGCGGCTTTCTTCTTGCATATTTGATTGCCCGCAGTCTAAAAACTCTGTCATACGTCATGTAAAGATTGTATAGGATTTTTAGCTATATTTTAAGGAAAATAGCTATACAACGGAAAATCAAAGAGACGGCAGGAGCGGTATTTCAGGATTTCAGGGAAATACCTTGCAAAGGACTTCTGAATCTACATCGGCTCGGAATCCTGCACACGTCCCGAATACGCAATCCTTATGTGGCGGGGCATAAACGGCATAGCTAAGCGCGATGATGTGAAGGTCTTCAAGGAGTTTGTGGAAGCCGCAAGCGACATGGTCAGGTACATGAACGACTTCTTTGAATGTACCGGAAAAAGCATGAACAGCATGACAAGAATCCAAGCGTTCGAGAAATTCCTTCCGCCCGCCCGAGGGGATTTTACACGTGAGCCGTGAGACGTTCCAAAGTGCGCTTGTTATGGGCAAGGGCAGATGGCAGAACAAGCGCTTGAATGTTATCAAAGCTCGACCATCTGCCTCCTGTTTTGCAGGGGCAAAACAGGCTAGTGGGGGCACTATGACGGGCAGATGGCAGAACAAGCGCTTGAATGTTATCAAAGCTCGACCATCTGCCTCC
>CAUTOX010000164.1:0-3673 GCA_963539665.1 uncultured Treponema sp. | reverse complement strand
CCACCCACCCACCCGACACCACCCCACCCAAACCCCACCCCTCCCCCCCCCCCCCCCCCGCGGCGGGCGCCGCCCCCCCCCCAGTATACTATTAGCGACGGGATTCGCTAATAGACACCCCAACGCAGAGGACTAGGGAATTGCCGGTTCCGCATGAATAAAATGCAAAATCCTTGCAAAATTGATTTTTGTGAAATATACTGGTACCTATACCCGAAATATTTTAGCGTTCGTACTTGCAGCTTGGGCTGTTTAGCGCATTTTATGGTATAAATCTTATTGTAAGCAGGATATTGACACAAATGGCCGATATATTTTATATTACCCCCCCCCCCCCCCCCCCTAACTTTTCGCTTTTTAGCTCAGTCTGAATCGTTATTCTTTCAATTCACATCATCTATCGGGCGCATCGTTCGGCGCGTTTGCGTTGTCTGCTCCCCGATGGAGCATCTTTCATTTGCAGCAACTAAAGCCATTCGCGGGCCGCCGCATTCTCCTTCATGCTTTCAGAAAATAATAGTGCCAGTCGGCAACACAACAAACAATACATCTTGGAGACTTATATGAAATCAACAACCAACCGCTTTTCTATTAAAAATAAGCTGCTGGTCATTTTTGGCTTGCTGGTATTTGCTGCAACGACTCTTTTGGGCATACTTGCAACAAACATCGCGCGTAAAGCCGTTATGGAAAAGATCGAATCGCATCTGACCGACAAGGCGGCGGACGTGGCCTCCGTAGTTGACGGCAGGATTACGGCATTCTTTCAGTTTCTTGAAGGAATTGCGCGGATGCCTGCGCTCGTTGATTCGGCTGCTGCCTACAGCGAAAAATATGCGCTCGTAAAACGCGAAGCCGTTGTCAACAAAACCGTCACGAATATGGATATTCTTGATACGGCTGGAAACCTCTATCAGCCGAACGGAGAGGTTGTCGCGTTCGGCGGCACGAATTATTTTCAGTCGGCAATAAATGGCGCCCGTTTTTTGAGCGAACCGTTCGCCTCGAAGCTGAACGGTGCCTTCATTCAGACTTTTTCCGTGCCCGTATACGATAATAACCGAAAAATCAACGGGGTCTTGGTTGCAAGCATTCCTGCCGAGTGGCTTTCCGAGCAAATTAAAGACATTGTGGTAGGTCAAACCGGTTATTGCTATATCGTTGACGCAACGGGAACCAATGTTGCGCATCAAAACACGGATTTAGTGAAACAGCGGTGGAATACGTTGGAAAAAGCTCGCGCTGACCGCTTGATGCAATCGACTGCGGCATTTGAAAAAACGGCGATGGAAAGTAACCACACGGCCGTCGGCTTTTATGATTACAAGGGCATCAGCAAGATTGCCTCGTATGCGCACCTCAAAACCACCGGTTGGACGGTTATCATCAATGCGCCGGTCAACGAGTTCATGGGAACTGTTAATACGCTGCGCGCGTCGCTGCTTGGTATTGGGGCGCTCATTCTGGCAGCTGCACTGGTGATCGTCTACCTCGTCGCCCGCAAAATCGTGCAGCCGATTCAGACAACAGTGGCCGCGCTGCAAGGGATTGCGCAAGGCGACGGCGACCTGACGGTGCGTCTGCCGGTTACGGGCAACGATGAAGTTACCGACCTGTCCGAATACTTCAACCAAACGATTGCCAAAATAGGCAGCGCAATAAAAAACGTAGACGACAACTCCGGCGTAATGCAGTCTATCGGCGACGAACTGTCGAGCAATATGACAGAGACCGCGAGCGCGCTGAACGAGATTTCCGCCAACATCGAAGGCGTGAAAGAGCAAGCAATGACGCAGGCCGCAAGCGTTACCGAAACCGCCGGAACAGTTGAGGAAATCATCCGCACGATTGAAAACTTGAACGGCAGCATCGAAAGCCAGTCGGCAAGCGTCGTGCAGTCATCCGCCGCAGTTGAAGAAATGGTCGCGAACATTACATCCATCACGCAGTCGCTTGAAAAAAGCGACGGCATGGTAAAGATGCTCGCAACCGCCACATCCGAAGGCAAAACGACGCTGCAAAACTCCAACGCCGTTACGCAAAAAATCGCCGAAGCGTCCGGCGGCCTCATTGAAGCGTCAAGCGTGATCCAGAACATCGCAAGCCAGACCAACCTGCTTGCGATGAATGCTGCCATCGAAGCCGCCCACGCCGGAGAAGCAGGCAAGGGCTTTGCCGTCGTCGCCGACGAGATTAGAAAGCTCGCCGAAGAATCGAGCGCACAAGGCAAAGCCATCACCGACACCTTGAAGAAATTAAGCGACGAAATCGCCGGCCTTTCCGAAAGCTCGAAAACCGTCGAAGAAAAGTTCAACGCCATCTTCCAGCTGTCGGAAAACGTCCGCGGCATGAGCGCCGAACTCACCGCCGCCATGAAAGAACAAGAAAACGGCAGCCGCGAAGTTTTGGCCGCCATCAAAACCATCAGCTCCGTAACCGCCGAAGTCAAAGACGGCTCGGAGGAGATGCTCACCGGCGGCCGCGGCGTCGCCAAGGAGATGCAAAAACTCGACCGGTTAACCGCCGAGATAAAGGATTCGATGAATGAAATGTCCGCCGGCGTGCAGCAGATCAACAACGCCGTGCAGGAAGTCAACGAGCTTGCGCGGAAGAACAAAGACAGCATCGAGGGGCTGGCAAGCGAGGTGCGGAAGTTTAAGGTATAAGGCGGGGGCGGCCTGTGAGAGTTGCTCCGTACAGATGTAGGGCATCGTACAGGCCGCTCCTGTTTGCATACGCAAACAGGCTAGAGAGGGGCTGGCGGAAAAAAAAGTACCTTTAGGATAGAAGGCACTGCCGCCAGCTTCCAGTTTTGCAGTTGCAAAACTGGCTAGAGGGAACGTGGCAGGCGGATGGAAGAACGGGCACGTAAATGATGGAGCAGCTCGGTCGTTCGCTTGCAGCTTGCAATGTCGAACAACTTTAAGCACGTTTGCCAAGGCAAACGTGTTAGAGCGGTCTGGCAGTTACATCGTTCAAGAGACATTTTTACCGCCCGACGCAAACAGGCTGGAAGCACGTGGTAGGGCATCTTGCTAGTTTGCGCTCCGCTTCGGTTTTGCCTGTTTTGTCTGCGGGCAAGCTGGTAAGGGGATAATTATTGCCGTTGGGGATTGCAGTTTTCAGCGACGTTTTTTTATGAAGGACAAAAAAGCAACGAGTTTGCTCAATACGAGCTATCTCTCAAGTTTTTGCCGTTAGGCAAAAACTTGAGGCGGACGGCCGAGCGGTTTAAGTCTGTAAAATACAATGGCTCTTGACTAGCATCTATAAAATATTTGCTTAATTATTTTGAATAAATCATCATTACGATGATTATATCGAAACTCACACTCCTTTAAATGTAACGCAAAAGCGGCTGAAGAGCAACCGTTGAATTTAGCCAGCCGTCTCTTTGCAAAACTCCAAAAGTTTTCAATTCCATTTACGTGACATTTTCCTCTGGCGAATTCATCTTTACTGTGAAAAACTCGATGATGATCATAACCATTTAAAATCAAACCATCATAGGCTTTCCAGCCGTCCGTATTGATGGTAGAACCGTCTAATATATGTCCTTGTATTATAGGCATTAACGCTTCTTTTGAACAATTTGGGACGATTTTTGTAAATACTTTGTCTCCCCTTTTTAATAAACCAAAGACCGGTGTTTTTCCTGCTGCTCCTCTTCCCC
>CAUTOX010000163.1:0-3685 GCA_963539665.1 uncultured Treponema sp. | reverse complement strand
TTCAGCGTATCACATTACCGCTTGTTCGTTTAGTTTTTATCATGCCTCCTTTTTTAATACCTTCACTTAAAAATTGATTTCCGTGCTTCCAAAGTTTACACTTTGTTCAGATGTTCAATTTTAAGGAACGAAATACTCAAGGACGCTCTCGTTTTTTTGTCGCAGACTGGAAAAACTAAGCAAGCAAGGGTTATTCAGCTACATTTGGGAAAATGCAAAGGAGAAAATGTGGTCAATAGTAAAGCTGTGCAGAACCCTAAAGGTAAGCGAAACTGTTTTTTACAAGTGGAAGCGGAATCGTATAGCTAATTGCCTTTTAAAACGGAATCCAGAGCCTGAGAAACGGAGCCATAAAGATGAACACAGCCAGCAACCTTTCGCTTTAAAGCGCTCCACGTGTGCTCAATAGGATTGTATTCCGGTGAATACGGCGGTAGAAAAATCAATCTCTGCGAGTATTTTTTTGCGATTTGATACAAGACTTCTTTTTTATGAAATGCCGCATTGTCCATGATGATGACATGATCATTTGGCAGCTTCTTTAACAATTCCTCTTCAAACCAGTCTTCGAACACAGACGCTTTCATCGTTCCGCTGTAGGTGCGCGAAGCAAGCAACGCGCTCTCACGTTGTGCTGCAACAAGCCCGATTCGAGTATGGCGCTTGCCGCTAATGCGGATGTGACGCGCATTCCCTGTTTACTGTGCGCATATTGGCGGTACATTTGCGTCTGGAAGACCGGTTTCATCGATATATACGAGCTTTTCTTTGGGAATGTCTTTGATTTTTTCTAAATACGCCTCTACTTGTTTGGGGTCTTGTTCTTTGTAAAAGGTACTCTTTTTTTTCGCGTGATACCGAGCTTTCGCAACCGCTTCAGCACTGAAGATGGATGACAGCCGAAGACTTCTGCGATTTCTTTGAGGTAGGCATCAGGATGCTCTTCTACATATTTGATGAGTTTCTCGGGGATGATTTTCTTGTTGACCGGACAACGGACTTTTATTTTTACGTCGCCTGTTGCCTCATATCGCCTTTTCCAAGCAATAATTGTGCTGATATTTATTTTGAACACTGCCGCAGTCTTAAATCTCTATCATGCGACATAGCTTGAGTATAATGAGGGCTTACTTGTATTTCAAGGCAATTAGCTATAACAGCATAAGTCGGCTGCCAAAATAGAAATAGGGCTAGAGAGGCAACCGCCGGGTTTGTTTTTTAGCAAACGTTACAAAGCTGATTCGAAATCCGCGTTAACGGATATGATAAAAGATTTCATTATAGACGGGCCGACCAAATAATGCGGCTTAAAACGAAGCTTTGTTTATCTTAAAAACTGGTAGGGGGCTTGGAAAACAAAAAGCGAAAGGTTTATGTTGCTCTGCAATCTATGCTATTGACTATTATAGCGGTCTTTTTTATGAGACTTTTAAAGAGGTTCTTAGAAAAAATTACAAATTTTTGGGCATTTTACGAATATTTTAACTTCAAATCTGTAATATAACAGAACCGTTAATACAAACAATAAGTAGCGCAAAAATTGATTTCCGTGGGGCCGCAGGAAGCTGCTCGACGTTACTAACGAAAAAGTAAGCGACTACATGGATGCGGACGGCGCGCTGCAAGACAAAAAGGAGTTCGTGTATGAAGTCATTGCGCTGGACAAGAACAATGATATGTGCGCAAAGGGAGAGGCGAACGTAACGGCGAATATGCCGAAGGCGCATACGCCGGCGCTTGAGCTTGCCAATAGCGGGGCAGGGGAAAAACTTACGGCCAAAACGATTATGCTCGACCAGAAAGACGGCGGAAACATTGTTACCGTATCGTTTCCGGCAAAATCGTTCCTCAAATATACCGTTACTGCGGAAATGGAAGACGCTGACGTACCATTCTCCAATGGCGGAAAACTCTCGGAGACCTTTGCGCAGAGAACGGCCGGAGATGGAAAAGGAGTTGTAACGCTTATGCTGGAACAGGCGGGCGTTTATTCCATCAAAGTCCGTGTCGAAGCGTATAACAAGCTCTACGTTCCGTCTGAAATCGTTGCGGAGCAAAAAGCGCAGCTGAAAGATTCCAAGGTTGCCGATAAGGGCAAAATTATTTCCGCCGTATACACGAACGCCAAGACAATCGGCATAACATGGAAGCCTGCGCTGCTTGACGGAAAAGATGCCGCCCTGTCAATGTACAAGGTATTCCGTTTCAATGCCGGTAAGAAAGATCAGGTAACGGCCGAAATAAAAGCGGCAAAAGATGCTGACGGCCAGACGATTTATTCCATTTCCGATAAGCCTGCCGACACAACCGTAACGAACACTTACGAAGTCGTTATGAATGACGGCAAGGGCCGCAGCGCAAGCTTGACCGCAGAGGTTTTTGCAAACAGGATGAGCCTCAACGGCAGCGATGTCGCCAAAAATAAGTTTGGCGCGTACATCAATAACACAACGATCCGCATCAGCTGGGAACCTGTAGAAATCGACGGCAAAGAGGCTCCTGCAGCAGCGTACAAAGTCTACCGTATGCCAATGTTGTCGCATCGTGATGTCGAGGAGTCCCAACTGTTCGAGCTTGTGGCGGACGGCAAGGTCATTAAAACGGGCAAGAGCGCCGACGGCAAAACAACGCGCTACTATGTTGATGTAAAACCTGCCGATACAAGCGTAGACAACTACTACGCAATCGCTTTGGACGACAAAACAAACTACGGCGCCACTAACACAGTCAATGTGGCAAAGTACGATGCCGAAAACGCGCTTCCTGAAATTGAAGGCTCTGCAAGAGCAACGCTGAAACGCCTCGACAAAGACACTCTGACAAACGATCTTGTTGTTACCGTTTCCGGAATCGAAACGGGAGCGAGCGTTGCAATAAGCTATGCAAAAATGCCGGATGGACGTAGCGCGGGCAGCCTGACCGATGCCGACTACCAAGCGATCACGTCGCTCAAAGACGGTATAAACGGCCAAAAGATTGCCGTGCAGAAGGATTTGCCGGAAGGCACATACGTTGTTCGCGTTCTGCTGACGAAAGCCGGACGGAAAGACAAGGTTGAGCATATAACAAGGGATGAGCGTGGTGAGCAGTTAAAGGTCGCAAAAGCCTCTCGTGTGTATTGGGGCAGAAATGAGGCGGGCAGCGGTGCGGTCTTCACGGTTCAGAAGCAGTTGCTGGGCGACAAGTTGCAGATTTCATTAAAAGACTTCTATGATAAGACGCTTTCAGAGTCATACTACACGTATGCAATACACTATGCCGAAGCGGAAAAATACGCTGCAAGCGACGAGCTGGTGGTAAAAGGCGAATGGAAAGAAGTAAAACCGGTTGTTATGGAAAGAACCGCAGAAAATGAGTCTACCTGTTTTATAAATATGGATGCAAAGGACTTGAAGAGCCAGTATATCTTCCGCGCAACAAAATCGCATGGAAGCGAAATGGCTTTCAAATATGCAGACGATATCATTGATCTCATCCCTGAAACCCAAAAGCCGACTACAGAGATATTCGTAGACAATAGTAGCGCTTCTTTAAGCGGAACCGTTGTTGCCGAGTGGGATCGTTCTAAGATGAAGTTTACCAAGTGGCAGACGCCGGAAAAGTCCGCGTTGAAATTCACTGTTCGCCCGAATCGACCCTGTAAAAAGAATTGTGTAAATGGCTGACAAGAATATACTCTATGAGG
>CAUTOX010000162.1:0-3761 GCA_963539665.1 uncultured Treponema sp. | reverse complement strand
GCCTTATAGATCCTCAGCATTTACTGACGGTCTTAGGCAAAAACTGAGTTCCGTGGTTTTTGAACTCACTTCCGTTGCCGCTATCAATACCTTTCATCTGAAAGGGCAGTTTCTCTCATCCCTCTTCTATTGCTTCTTTTACCCAACGATGAGCTTTGTTTAAAAGAGCTCTATTTTCCGTCCAGCCTGAATGAACATCGGTAAGGGTAAGCGTGCAAATATACTGTCCTTGGGTACTTATGCCGCAGTTAGCGACGGTATCAACCTCAAAAAAGCCCGGTTTTCTCTCATCCCAATCGAAAAAGGTGCGGATTGGAATGAGCTTATTAAGATTCTTTGCCGGTCGTGTTGTTGAAATACCGCGGATGGAATGTTTTGGAATCTCCGGCTTGAGAATTCTGCCGACTGTTGCGCTTGATATGCTGTTCAGGAGAGCTTCCAGTGTTTGAAATTTACATTTCAAACACTGAGATCCGAGGCCGGCCATATAAGCGAGGGGTATTGCGTCATTCGCCTGCTTCTTTTATCTATAAAAATAACTTGTTTTGCCTGTTTGGATATCTAAAGATTAATTTTATATGACAGGGCATTTCTTCTGCAATGGTGTAATTATTTCGTATAATGCTTTTAATTTCATTCCATGTATCCATTTGCTCATTCCTCCTATTCATCCGCTTTGTCCATGTCGGCTTCAAAGGCAGCATCAAGTTCATCATCCGGCGGGTAGGGATCGCACAGTGCAAGCCCCGCCTCCGCATCAATTTCGTTGTCTAACTCAGCAAGGGTAAAGTTACAATATTTTGTAATACCTGCAACCAAGCCGCCTGCGCTTGCAAGGTCGTCCGTGTAACCGACAGCGGGAAGCACATCGGGAATAAGGTCAACTGGCAGGATTATGTAGCCGATTGCGCCTATGGCAAGCACTTTTAGGGGAGCAGGGGTAGCAGGATTTTCCCATGCGGAAAGTAATTTTCCCAAAACGGAAACAATAGCGCCCGTTGCGCCTGAAATGATTTTCGGCTTGTCGCGTGTTGATTTACGGAGCGTTTTCAGCAGCGTATGCGCAATGTTGCCGTCAAAGTGTTTTGCATAATTTTTAAGCTCTTCTTCTTCAATCTTTTTCTGTTTTGGCATATCGAGTTCTCCTTTTCGTTTGTTTTCAATGCATCGGGAAATAACTGATAAACTCTCAAATTTATCTAGTTGCTGCCGTATCCTCTTTCTTTTTCAGGACAGAATGAAATAATTCGATGCAAGCAATATCGTACGGGCACCCCTTTCTACTATAGGAATGGCGGATTTTCAATTCAGCCAGAGCCGATTCAAAAAGATTGCTCGTATACTGACTTCCTATATCCGACTGGATAATTATTCCTTCGGTATGTTTTACATTCAGCGCCGCGTTTCTGAGAGCCTTGACTGCAAGCTGTACATCCATGATTTTGTCAAATGCCCAGCCGATTATTTTTCTCGAGTACAAATCTTCAACTAAAAGCTTGATAAATCCGGCCATCTTTTTCGGTATGAATGTACGTAATGTCTGTGCGCCATTTCTGATTGATTGAAGCGGCGGTAAAATACCAATTCATGCTGTTCCTCTTCTGTTCTCTGTTTTTTTTCTGCCTTTACAGGCTGTATTTCTTTACAATGACAGACTTTATCCCTAAAACTGCCATCCTGCGCTGGATTCGCTTGAGACTCGCCTTCTCGTCTTTATTACGAAGAACATTGAAAATCTTTGAAGTTCCATTGTGTCTTTTGCTGCCGTAATAAACTTTTAGAATTTTCAAATCCAGTTGCTCATTACTAATCTGTGTCTTGGTGTTTTGTGTTTAAAGCTTTGTAATAGGTACTTCTATTCAAATGCAAAGCCGTGCACATTGTTTTGACGTTTTGGCGACTATGGCTGTAGCTTTTTTAGGATTTCATTCTCCATTTCAAGCTCTGCTACTCGTCTTTGCATGGCTTTTACATCAGCCAGCGCTATCGTATCTCCTTCTTCGGGTTTGAAAATGACGCTATAGCGCTTTTGCAATTTGTGCATTGTCTGTTCAACTAAGCCTTATTCGCCGGAAAGCTCCTTTACGGTTTTGCCATTTTCATGGAGCTTAATAATCTTTTTTTGAACTCTTCTGTGTAATGTTTGTTTTTGCTCCCCTGCTGCTTTCCGTTGTTTATAAAGATATATTTAATTGTCTTATAAAATATAATAGCCGTTTTTAGGATAAAAGCCAAGCCGGTGTAGATACATCTAATATTTATCCTTGCAAAGAGGAATACTGTTAGTTGTATATGCCACTATCATTTGGTAGTAGATACCTTTATTGCGCTTTTACAAGGAAATTAGCTATATTATCCAGCAGTTTTTGTGTCTATGGAGTCATACTAAGTCTATTGCGTCGGGCGGTAAAAATGGCTCTTGAACGGCACAAGTGCCAGACCACCCGCTACGTTCCCTTGGCCAGTTTGCCGTATGGCAAACTGGAGCGGACTGCAAGTTTTATTATCACTTTAACGGTGCCATTCTTGCAGTTCGCCCTGCCCTAACACGTTTGCCTTGGCAAACATGCTTAAAGTTGTTCGACATTGCAAACTGCAAGCGAACGACCGAGCTGCTCCATCATTTGCGTACCCGTTCTTTCGTCCGCCCGCCACGTTCCTTTTAGCCAGTTTCGCACTTGCGAAACTGGAAGCGGGCGGCAAAGCCCTTCTATCGTAAAGGCGCTTTTTCCCGCCAGCGCCGCACGTTCCTTCTAGCCTGTTTGCGTATGCAAACAGGAGCGGTCTGTACAATGCCCCATCATTTGTATGGAAGAATTCCCCGCAGGCTGCTTCTATTTACCGTAACAGAAATACCGGCTGAGCAGATTGCCCGGGCGGACGGGGAAATGGCGCGAGGGGCGACCGTCCGCCTCCTGTTTTTGCCGTTAGGCAAAAACAGGCAAGATTGCTCGTATTCAGCAAACTCGTTGCTTTTTCGTCCCCATAAAAAACGCCGCCGGAAACTGCAATCTCCGACGGCAATAATTCCCCCCTAACCAGTTTGCGTCGGGCGGTAAAAATGGAGTTTTGAATGAAGCAACTGCCAGACCGCCCTAACACGTTTGCCTTGGCAAACGTGCTTAAAGTTGTTCGACATTGTAAACAGGAGCGGCCTGTACAATGCTCCATCATTTGTACGGAAGAAAATTCCCCGCAGGCTGCTTCTATTTATCGTAAAAGAAATATCGGCTGAGCCGTCCGCCTCATGTTTTGACGGTAGGCAAAACAGGCAAAACCTAAACAGCGCACCCCAGCAAGATGCCTCGACCGCGAACCCCTCGCCAGTTTCGCACTTGCGAAACTGGAAGCTGGCGGCAGTGCCATTCTATCCTAAAGGCGCTTTTTCCCGCCAGCTTCCCCATAACCAGCTTGCCCGCAGACAAAACTGGCAAAACCTAAACAGAGTGCAAACCCACCAAGATGCCCTACCACGTTCCTGCTAGCCAGTTTGCGTATGCAAACAGGAGCGGCCTGTACGATGCCCTACATCTGTACGGAGCAACTCTCACAGGCCGCCCTATACCTTAAACTTCCTTACTTCGCTGGCTAGCCCTTCGATGCTATCCTTGTTCTTCCGCGCAAGGCCGTTGACTTCCTGTACGGCGTTGTTAATCTGCTGTACGCCCGCGCTCATCTCGTGCAGGCTGCTTCTATTTACCGTAAAAGAAATACCGGCTGAGCAGATTGCCCGGGCGGACGGGGAAATGGCGCGAGGGGCG
>CAUTOX010000161.1:0-3824 GCA_963539665.1 uncultured Treponema sp. | reverse complement strand
TAGCGCGTTTGCCCATCGGCAAGCACGGATCGGGCGGCCGAGCCATTACATCATTTGCACGCCCATTATTCCGCCTACCATGCGCAAAGCCTCTAGCGAGTTTGCCTGCCGGCAAACTCGAATCGGTCGGCAAAGCCATTGCATCATTCGCACACTCATTGTTCCGCAAAACATCTGCAAAATATCTAGCGCGTTTGCCCATCGGCAAGCACGGATCGGGCGGCCGAGCCATTACATCATTCGCACGCCTATTTTTCCGCCTACCATGCGCAAGCCCTCTAGCGAGTTTGCCCTCCGGCAAACACGGATCGGGCGGCAAAGCTATTACATCATTCACACGCTCATTGTTCCGCAAACCATGTGCAAAGCCTCTAGCGAATTTGCCCTCCGGCAAACACGGATCGGGCGGTAGAGCCATTACATCATTCACACGCCCTTTTTTCTGCCTGCCATGCGCAAGCCCCCTAGTGCGTTTGCCCGCCGTAAAACCGAATCGGGCGGCCAAGCCATTACGTCATTCACGCGCTCATTTTCCCGCCTACCATGCGCAACCCCGCTAGCGCGTTTGCCCGCCGGCAAACACGAATCAGGCGGCCGAGCCATTGCATCATTCGCGCGCCCATTGTTCCGCCTACCATGCAAACCCTCTAGCGAATTTGCCCATCGGCAAACTCGAAGCGGGCGGTAGAGCCATTACATCACTCGCTCATTGTTCCGCCAACCATGCGCAACCATCAAGCGAGTTTCGCCTGCCGCGCAACCGCACGGACTGCACGAAGCTCAACCGGTTGTACGGCAAAGCGCTTGCTGTCCGCTGCACATCAAGCGCGTTTGCCCGCCGCAAACTCGGAGCGGACTGTACGGCTCATTATCACTTTTAGGATACATTTCCTACCGTCCGCCCCATTCCTCGCGCAAAGTATTTGCCATAGTCGGTTTGCAGATAATCTGTCGGCGCGCCTAAGAATTGCTGCTGCATATCGCCTAAGTGCAGGACTTTTGTCGCTTCCTCTAACGCGCCGCAAACGTCGTGCGAAACCATAATGACCGTGATGCCGTGAGCGCGGTTTATGTCTTTTACGATGCGATACAATTCTGCGGAAATGAGCGGATCAAGGCCGGTAACCGGCTCGTCCAAAAGCAGCAGCTTTTTTGTGGCGCACAACGCCCGCGCAAGCAGGACGCGCTGTTGCTGCCCGCCGGAAAGATTTCGGTAACAGTGATTTTCCATCGATTCGATATTCAGCTGCCGCATAACATCTCCGGCGGCATCCTTGTCCTTCTTCGTAAAAAACGGTTTGATGCCGAGGCTATTGAGCCGTCCGGACAGCACGACTTCCCGCACGCTTGCCGGAAAATCCTTTTGCGCGGCCGTTTGCTGCGGCAAATACCCGATGTGCGTGCTTTTCAGCCCCTCGCCAAACGTAATGCGCCCTTTTGCAGGCGTTTTCAGACGCAGCAAGCCTTTAAGCAGCGTACTTTTCCCCGTCCCGTTTTCGCCGACAATGCACAGGTAATCCCCCGCTTCCACAAAAAAGTTCAGCTCCTTTAGCACCGTTTTGCCTTCATACGAAAATGAAACGTTCTCACATTCAATCAAACTCATAGCGGCGCATTCTAAATGTTTGCACAGCGAATGTCGAGATTTTGCTGGCGGCGGTATGTGCAAGCCAGTCCTTCCATTTGGCGCATTGATTGTTTCCAGTCTTTTTTTCCGCTATACTTTCGGCATGACAAAGATTTTGATGAAAAATAAAATTGCCGAACTTGACGGCGATGAAATGACGCGGGTTTTATGGCAGGCGATTAAGGATGAGCTGCTTTTGCCATTTGTTGATTTGCAGACCGAATATTACGATTTGGGACTGAAAAACCGCGATGACACGGACGATGCCATTACCTATGAGGCGGCTGCGGCGATTAAGCGGCTGGGCGTCGGCGTAAAATGCGCGACCATCACCTCAAACCAAGCGCGCGTAAAGGAATATGGGCTAAAACGGCTTTCTCCAAGTCCGAACGGCATTATCCGCGCGGAGCTTGACGGCACCGTGTTCCGTACTCCGATTTTTGCGGACAATCTGCGCGGCTCCGTTTCTTGTTGGAAAAAGCCCATCATACTTGGCCGCCACGCCTATGGCGACGTGTATAAGAGCGCCGAAATCAAAACCGCAGGCGCGGGGAAGGCGGAGCTTGTGTTCACCGGCGCCGATGGGACGGAAATTCGGAAAACGCTCATGGATATGCCGGGCGCAGGGATCATTCAGGGGATTTTTAACCTTGACCGCTCAATAGAAAATTTTGCGCGTTGCTGCTTCACCTATGCGCTCGACCGGAAGGTTTCGGTATGGTTCGGCGCAAAAGACACCATCAGCAAGATTTACGACGGCAATTTTAAGGCGATTTTTCAAAATATTTTTGATGCGGAGTTCAAGGCGCAATTTGAAGAAGCGGGAATCGAATATTTTTACACGTTGATTGACGATGCCGTTGCCCGCGTAATGAAAAGCGAGGGCGGAATGCTGTGGGCGTGTAAAAACTATGACGGCGACGTGATGAGCGACATGGTTGCCTCCGCCTGCGGCAGCCTCGCCATGATGACGAGCGTACTCGTCAGCCCCGACGGAAAATACGAGTTCGAAGCGAGCCACGGAACCGTGCAGAAGCATTACTACCGCTACCTGCAAGGAGAGCGCACCTCGACAAATCCGGTTGCCTTGATTTTTGCATGGACCGGTGCGCTTGCAAAACGCGGAGAACTTGACGGTTCTGCAGAACTCTCAAATTTTGCGCGCCGCCTTGAAGAAGCAACACTTTCCGCCATTCAATCCGGCTACATGACGCGCGACATAGCCGCCATAGCCCGCCCCGCCGCAAAAATCCTCGACAGCTGGCAATTCATTCAAGAAATTAAAGGTCGGCTTTAGACAAATTACAGAGCAGCCAGCAAGAGCCGTGCCGTGCAAGCGGTTGAGTTTTGTGAGACCGCTTCGGTTTTGCGGCAGGCGGGACTAGCCGGATATGCAGCAGACGGCGATAGCTTTGCCGTACGACCGGTTGATTTTCGTGCAGTCTGCTTCGGTTTTGCATCGGGCGGAACGAGCTTGATGTGTAGCGGACAGCAAGAGCTTTGCCGTGCAAGCGTTTGAGTTTTGTGAGCCGTTTCGTTTTCGCAGCAGGTGGAACGAGCTTGATGTGCAGCGGACGGAGAGCTCTGCCGTACAAGCGGTTGAGCTTCGTGTAGTCCGCTTCGGTTTTGCGACAGGCGGAACGAGCTTGATATGCAGCAGACAGCAAGAGCTTTGCCGCGCAAGCGGTTGAGTTTCATGCAGTCTGCTGAGGTTTCGCTGCGGGTGGAACGAGCTGAATGTGCATCGGCCAGCAAGAGGTTTGTCGTACAAGCGATTTATTTTCGTGCAGTCCGCTTCGGTTTTACGGCGGGCGGAACGAGCTGAATGTGCAGCAGACAGCAAGAGCTTTGCCGTACAAGCGGTTGGTTTTCGTGCAGTCTGCTTCGGTTTCTCAGCGGGCGGAACGCACTGAATGTGCAGCGGACGGCAAGAGCTTTGCCGTACAACCGGTTGTGTTTCATGCAGTCCGCTTCGGTTACGCGGCAGGCGGAACGAGCTTTATGTGCAGCAGACGGCAAGAGCGTTGCCGTGCAAGCGGTGAGCTTCGTGCAGACCGCTTCGGTTTTGCATCGGGTGGAACGAGCTTGATGTGCAGCAGATGGAGAGAGCGTTGCCGTGCAAGCGGTTGATTTTCGTGCAGACCGCTTCGGTTTTACGGCGGGCGGAACGAGCTGAATGTGCTGCAGACGGCGATAT
>CAUTOX010000160.1:0-3890 GCA_963539665.1 uncultured Treponema sp. | reverse complement strand
CGTACCGATGCCGGAAGCCGACAATATAATAGAAGATAATCAGTCTACAGATGACACAACAGTCGCAACGAACGACTTTGCGATTCAGGACCTCTCCGAGCCAGTAGACACGGACACGGCACCGGCCGCTCCGGTGGCGGATGATGCCGATTCAGACCGATCGATTTCTGAACCGTTTGCCGATACGGATAACACGGATGATGCAACATTCGACATTCCCGAAGAACGGGACGACGTACCGATGCCGGAAGCCGACAATATAATAGAAGATAATCAGTCTACAGATGACGAAGCGGGCGCGACGAATGACTTTGCGATGCAGGACTTCTCCGAGCAAGCGGACACGGACACGACACTGGCCGCGCCGGTGGCGGATGATGCCGATCCAGACCGATCGATTTCGGATGCGTTTGCCGATACGGACAACACGGATGATGCAACCTTCGATATTCCCACAGAACAGGACGACGTACCGATGCCGGAAGCTGACAATATAATAGAAGATAATCAGTCTACAGATGACGAAGCGGGCGCGACGAATGACTTTGCGATGCAGGACTTCTCCGAGCAAGCGGACACGGACACGACACTGGCCGCGCCGGTGGCGGATGATGCCGATCCAGACCGATCGATTTCGGATGCGTTTGCCGATACGGATAGCACGGATGATGCAACATTCGACATTCCCGCAGAACGGGACGACGCACAAGTTGCGGATGAAGGCGCACACTTCGGCTTGCCTGATGAGTCGGATGATTTTTCGCTTCCGGATTTTTCTGATGATACGGAGCAGGATATTGCGGCAACCTCGGATTTTGACGGTTTTGAGCTGCCGAGTTTTGACGATTTGCCGCCTGCAAAGACAATTGTGCCGCCGGGAGGCTGGGATTTGCCAGATTTGGACTTGCCGCCGCTGGATGATTCAGCGGATATTTCTAATGATTTGTCGTTTCCGGATCTTGACTTTACGCAGTCAGGAACGCTGGACGACTTAAAATTACCGGAACTCGATGATGATTTTTCTGCCGGAAGCAGCAATCAATTCGGCGGCATCGATTTTTCTGATTCATTTGAAGATGATCCGGATTCCCCGCTTAGTTTTGCAGATGATTGGGGCAGCGGAGACGACATGGACGACAATCCTGCCGCAGCATTGAGCTTTGACGGCTTGTACGATAAAGAAACCGTTGCCGGCGATTCTTCCGGTTTTGCCGACGAGGAAATCCGCAAAAAAATAACGCTGCCCGTCATCATTTGCATCCTCTGCGCACTTATTTGCCTACTGGCAACGGTGCTGGTCTTGTTCGTCCTGCCGACAAAATACAATGTGCTCACCAAGTCATCCGAATATCAGGTAGCAACGACAGCCGCAGAACAGCCGCATGAACCTGCACCGGCTCCCCCAGAAACGCCGCCCGCTTCAAAACCGATCGCAGCGCAGGATGACCGGATTGTCATCGCAGATAAGCCAGAGCAAGTCATTCCAGCGCGGCCGGAAAAAGCAGAACCGAAGGGCGCAGATATTATGTATCGAATCAAATGGGGCGATACGCTTTGGGATATTGCCGATACCTATTACAAGGATCCGTGGCGTTACCGGATGATTGCAGAGTACAATAATATTCGCGATCCGGATTATATTATCTCCGGCACGACGATTAAGTTGCCTGTAAAATAATTTGGCGCACTGACGGCCGTGCTTTCAGTCAACAGAAAAAAGCGCGGTCGCATACGCTTTTTTTACTCCGATACTTTTCAAAGCCGCCGCACAGCTTTCAATAGTCGCGCCGGTCGTCATAACATCGTCGATAATGCAAACTTGTTCCGGCACAGGGCCGCCGCCATCCTTTACGCGGTATGACTTTCCGATGGTTTCAAGACGCCCGCGCCGATCGAGCGATTTTTGTTCGGTCTTGGAACAGCGTTCTAACATCCGTCTCATGCGAAAACCATACTTAAATTCAAGAAAGCCGCAAAGCTCTTCTATTTGGTCCCAGCCATGCTCGCGAATCTTTCCGGCTCGCGGCGGAACAGGGACGAGGTATATTTCGCCGAATTTTTCACGCATTTGACGGAGCCGCACCGCAAGGCATTCCGCAAAGAACGCAGATAACGTGCGATCTGCTTGGAATTTCCACCGCGAAAGCAAAACGGAGTTCCATAGGCGATATGAAAAAAGCGGAAACACGCCGTCGGTATGCTTGAGCGCAGGCTCTTTCCGACATTCAAGGCAAAATACGCGCTCCGAAATAAGCTGTTTACCGCAGATACCGCACCGCCGTTCGTCAAGCGGAGCGCTCATAAAACGTACTGTACGGCAGACGCGGCAAATGGGCAGATAGCGGCAGCGCCCCCCGCAGACAGCGCACGCTCCGCCGCCTGCAAGAGATGCAAGAACCATTCCGCCTGAGGAACGCGCGGTGTGCCCAGCAATAAAAAAGATGCGTTTTATGCTATAGATCATACTTTTTATTCGCGCCTTGCATACAAAAAAGGAAGAAAATTAAACAGCGAAGCGCAGTTTTTCAGGAGCAGCATTAATTCTTCGTGTTAAACCAATTTTTCTGCAACCAGTAAAATATACTGTCGCCAAAATAACGAAAAGATTTCTTTGAACTGCTATAATTTTGTTGGCTACCAATAAACAGTAACGGAGGAAAGAAAACCTTATGGCGGCACTAACGGAAAAACAAAAAAGTTCACTCATTTTTCATACGATGAAAGGTCATGCTGGAGTCTTATCTAAAAGGAACAAATCATTTTCCAAAAATCACAAATACGGAAGAACTTGCCAATATATTGCACAAGAGCAGACGCAGCATTCAGCGGGAGAGCCGAAAAGGGATGGTAGAGCATATGAAAACATCCACTTCAAAAACAAGTTTGAATATAACGCCGACTATGCGCAGGGAAAAGCAGAATATGAGATGACGGCAAACGGAGCTCAATAAAAACTTGGCAAGGACATGGTACTGGCTAAAAAAATAAGAGATTTAATGGTCGATAAAAAATACAGCCCCAATGCAATTATTCAAACATTCAAAAACATTTCATAGCCCAGCGAAACAAGAATCTGTGAAAAGACGCTGTATAATTATATTGTCGACAACATAATTCCCGGAATCTCAATCATAAATCTTCCGAACAAGGGAAAGAAATACAATAAAACAAATAAAAAAAGGTATTTTTTACGCTCAGGATGTGCAATGAGGAGCATCTCGAACAGACCTGAATGCAAAAACAACCGTTCTAAAGACGGACACAGGGGAAACCGACACAGTGAAAAGCTGCGCCTCCTCGACCATTGGATGCGCACTGCGCTGACAGAACGAAAAACAAGGGCTGAAATAATCGGAAAATACCGAATGCTAAAAGCCCGTGCAGTCGTTGAAGAAACAAATAGACTTGAAGCCTCTTTAGGCAGAGAGAGTTCCCGGAAACTGTTCAAGTCCATCACGGCGGACGACGGCCTAGAATTTATGGACTTTGAGGGAATAGAAAAATCATCTGACGGCACAAAAATAACGGAACTGTATTTTGCTCATCCTTATTGTGCAAGTGAACGCGGGACAAACGAAAATCACAACAGGATGTTCAGACGCTTTTACCCAAAAGATACGGATTTCTCTAAACTAACCCCAAAGTTATTTATTAAGTTTCAAACATGGATGAATAACTATCCAAGAAAAATGAAAAAGTCAATAATAGTACAGCTCCAGAATTCCCTTATAGCTAATTGCCTTCTAAAATGGCATCCAGAGCCTGAGAAACAGAATCATATAGATGAATACAGCCAGCCACCTTTCGCTTCAAAGCGCTTCACGTGTGTTCTATAGGATTGTATTCCGGTGAATACGGCGGTAGGAAAATCAGTTCCTGCGAGTATTTTT
>CAUTOX010000159.1:0-3958 GCA_963539665.1 uncultured Treponema sp. | reverse complement strand
TATCAAGCGCGACAGTCGGCAGGATTCTCAAGCCGGAAATCCCAAAACATTCCATCCGCGGTATTTCAACAACACGGCCTGCAAAGAATCTTAACAAGCTCATTCCCATCCGCACCTTTTTCGATTGGGATGAACGTAAGCCGGGCTTTTTTGAGGTTGATACCGTTGCCAACTGCGGCGTAAGTACACAAGGACAGTATATTTGCACGCTTACCCTTACCGATGTTCATTCAGGCTGGACGGAAAATAGAGCTCTTTTAAACAAAGCTCATCGTTGGGTAAAAGAAGCGGTTGACGATGTGAAAGAGAAGCTGCCTTTTCAGATGAAAGGTATTGATAGCGACAACGGAAGTGAGTTCAAAAACACACAGCTGTTGCAATGGTGTAAAAGTAATGAAGTTATTTTCACTCGCAGCAGATCATATAAAAAGAATGATAATTGTTTTGTTGAACAGAAAAATGATAGTGTCGTAAGGCGCATTGTCGGTTACTATCGCTTTGAGGGAGAAGCGGCACGAGCGGTCATGGCTGACCTTTATGAACAGTATAATAAGCTCGTCAATTTCTTTTTCCCTTCGATGAAAATTATTTCAAAACAACGAGTAGAAGCAAAGGTCATAAAGAAATATGATGCGGCAAAGACTCCGTACCGCAGGCTGATGGAAAGCTCTGATGTAAGCGAGGCGGTAAAAGCTGAGCTACTCCGTCGGAAGAACAGTTTGGATTTACAACAGCTGCTTGAGCAAACGCACACATTGCAGAGTAAACTTATCTCTATGGCTCAGACTTGGTCATAGAGTGCTATGGTTAGATTTTTACTTTGAGTAAATACGGGCGGCGCAGAATGCGCGTCCAAGGGGCGCTGGGCGGTTGCAAACACGGCTGTTGCTAAAATTGCGGCAGATAGGAATCCGAATTGGATTCGTCAAAATCGGCGTATCCAATCTGCCGTAAAAGGTGGTGTCTGCTACCGGTGTATGCCCTTTTATGGAGGCAACAGTGCAAAGCGACTCTCTGTTACGCCCAGAGCGGAAGCATTGCTTTTGTGCGTTTCAACCTACCTTGCAAGCATCTTCATGCAGCCGCTGCCCAAAGCAGAGCTGTTTGCAAAATACTACAGCTACTTGCCTTGTACAATGGCATCGAGCGCCGTTGCGACAGGGCTGTGGAGATGGATTTGACCTGCAATATTCCGCGTCAAAGCTTTCCATGTGTGTTCAATAGGATTGTATTCAGATGAATACGGCGGCAGAAAAATCAAGGTCTTCGAGTATTTTCCCGCAAGGTTCTGTAAAACCTCTTTTTTATGAAACGCCGCGTTATCCATGATGATAATATCCCTTTGCGGTAAACAGCTCAGGAGTTTGTTTTCTAACCAATCTTCGAACACAGAGGCCTTCATCGTTCCGCTGTAGGTGTGCGGAGCAAGCAAAGCGCCTTCACATAACGCCACAACAAGCTCAATTTGAGTCACTGATGCAAATATTCACCTTTTTTCCTCGTTTACAGTGCACATATTACGGCAAATTTGCGTCTGGATTCCGGTTTCATCGATATCTACGAGCCTTTCTTTGGGAATGTCTTTGATTTTTTCTAAATATGCCTCTACTTGTTTATAGTCTTGCTCTTTGTAAAACGTACTATTTTTTTCGCGAAACTTGAGTTTTCGTAGCCGCGTCAGTACCGCAGGCTGACAGCAACCGAAGACTCCTGCGATTTCTTTTAGGTCGTATCTGGATGCGCTTCCATATATTTGAGATTAAACCTGTTCGGAAATTTCCGTTTCGTAACTGGTTACCTTGTAATGCGATGTTCTCAATTGCGCTATTTGTGCGATTGAGAACTCGTAGACTTGTTCGATGTTGTCGAGCAGGTCGTGTTTTTCAGAAATGATTTTCTTATTGGCCGGACGGCGAATTTTCATTTTAACGTCTCCGGTTGCTCTGTATCGCTTTCTCAGCCAATGAGCGTACCGATATTTACTTTAAAAATACCGCCGCAGCCTGGGCCAACGTGTGGCCTTCTTCTGTATATTTGATTGCTCGTAATATTAAATCTCTGTCATACGCCATATAAAGATTGTATAGGATTTTTAGTTATATTTCAAGGCAAGTAGCTATATCTACATCGGCTTAGCTTTTATCCTAAAAGTAGTTATTATATTTTATAAGTCAATTAGCCATAAATAATCAAAATTAGTTTATGTAAATGTCTTCCGCATCTTTTTGTTTTATCATCACTTTCACGCAACCAGTAAAATATACTGTCGCCAAAATAACGAAAAGGTTTCTTTGAACTGCTATAATTTTGTTGGCTACCAATAAACAGTAACGGAGGAAAGAAGCCTTATGGCGACACTAACGGAAAAACAAAAAAGTTCACTCATTTTTCATACGATGAAAGGTTCGTGCTGGAGCTTTATCTGAAAGGAACAAATCATTTTCCAAAAATCACAAATACGGAAGAACTTATAAATATATTGCACAGAACAGACGCAGCATTCAGCGGGCGATACAAAGAGGAATGGTCGAGCATGACAAAGTTTGAATATAATGCCGACTATGCGCAGGGAAAAGCAGAATATGAAATGACGGCAAAAGGAGTTCCGTTACGGGCAAAGACATGGTACTGGCTGAAAAAGTGAAAGAGTTAATAGTCGATAAAAACTACAGTCCTTATGCAATTATTCAAATATTCAAGAACTCTTCATGGCCCGGCGAAACAGGAATCTGCGAAAAGACGCTGTGCAGTTACATTGCCGGCGATGTAATTCCGGTAATTTCGACTTCAAAACCTATGAAAATGGCAGAAACTGAGTTCCGTGGACATTATATTTTACTGATTGCAAATAAAACTAATAAAAAAGGCATTTTTTACGCGTCGGATGTGCAATAAGGAGCATCTCAAACAGCCCCGAATGTATCAGCAATCGTTCCGAAGTCGGACACAGGGAAATCGACACCGTGAAAAGCTGCGCCTCCTCGACAGGTGAATGCGCATTGACACTAACAGAACGGAAGACAAGGGCCGAGATAATCAGGAAAATACCGAACGCTAAAAACGCGTTCGGTCGTTGAAGAAATAAATAAACTTGAAGCCTCATTAGGCAGAGAGACTGTCAAGAAACTCTTCAAGTCCATCACAGCGGACGGCGGCCCGGAAGTCATGGACTTTGAGGAAATAGAAAAATTATCAGACGGCACGAAGAGAACGGTGTTGTATTTTCCATCCTTATTGTTCAAGTGAACGCGGAACAAACGAGAACCTCAACAGGATATTCAGACGTTTTTACCCGAACAGTACGGATTTCTCTAAACGTAATCCGAAGTTATTTATTGAGGTTCAAACATGGATGAATAACTATCCAAGAATGCGTTTGAAAGGCTCAACTCCGGAAATGGACCTTCAAAAATGTATAGGCAAGGAATTTACGATTCCAATATAAAATAAACCGCCGGAACAAAGAAACAGGCGACATTACCCTATTTACAGGGGAGCTTATCATCATTTCAATTATAGTATGATGATCATGGGAAAAAATAAAGAAATTAGCATTAGCGCCAGAGCAGTATATGGCTAACTGCCTTATAAAATATAATAACTACTTTTAGGATAAAACCTAATCCGGTGTAGATACATCCAATATTTATACTTGCAAGAAGAATAATGCGAGTTGTATATGCCAACATTGTTTGGTAGTAGATACCTTTGCCTTACTCTTTTAAAAGGCAATTAGCTATAAAACGTCAAACCTCGATAAGCCTTTCGGTTTTGCAGGAACATCGTTTTTCAGGACACTGTGCAAGTCATTCTATAAATTCCTAAAAGGTAGGTACCGGGGTAAAGTAAACACAGGGGCCAAGTTATGGCAAAAGCAAAACACCACCACACAAAGTTGTAATAATAGAAGGCAAAAGCGAGATTATTAAAGCTTTGCTTTCAGAATACGCCATCCAGT
>CAUTOX010000158.1:0-3967 GCA_963539665.1 uncultured Treponema sp. | reverse complement strand
ATCATCATGGACAACGCGGCATTTCATAAAAAAGAGGTTTTACAGAACCTTGCGGGAAAGTACTCGCAGCCCTTGATTTTTCTGCCGCCATATTCACCTGAATATAATCCCATTGAACACACGTGGAGCGCTTTGAAGCGAAAACTTTCTGGCTGAGTTCATCTTTATGGCTCCGTTTCTCAGGCCTGGATGCCGTTTTAGAAGGCAATTAGCTATATTTCAGGTCTTTTCTCAAAAATAAGACATAAAACGAATCTTTATTTAGCTTGAAAAGAGAGGTTTCTTTGGAAAAACAAAAACCGTACCTACGTCAATAAAGTAGACACAAAAACTGCTCGTTTAACCCGAAAGTTTTTCACATTCTGAATAAACAGCCTCCGGAGTTCTGTAGTTCAGACTTGAATGAATGCGCTTGCGGCTATACCAAGCTTCAATGTATTCAAGAATAGCATTGTTAGCGGCTTTTGCATCTTTATATTTCCTGAGGCTTACCTCTTTCTTTTTCAGGACAGAGTGAAATATGATTCGATGCAAGCATTGTCGTACGGGCAGCACGGAAATCAATTTTTTGAAAAAATTGGTACTTACAGTGAATAAAGAATGGCATTTTTAGAAAAACTTGCAATTTTTTGAGCATTTTACGAATATTCACAGCTTCAAAAGCTATAATATGCCCCAAACAGAGTTTGATAGGCAAATAATAAGTAAGAATGATTCAAAAATTGATTTCCATGTATGGGCAGCCTTTTCAACTATAGGAATGACGGATTTTTAATTCAGCCACAGCCGATTCAAAAAGATTGCTCGTATATTGACTTCCCAAATCCGACTGGATAAGTATTCCCTCGGTATGCTTTACATTAAGGACAGCATTTTTCAATGCCCTCAGCGCAAGCTGCGCATCCATGATTTTGCCAAATGTACAGCCGATTATTTTTCTCGAGTACAGATATTCAACTAAAAGCAAGGTAGGTACAGCCATCTTTTTCGGTATGAATGTACATGATGTCTGCGCACCATTTCTGATTGATTGAAGTGGCGGTAAAATCTCGATTCATGATGTTCTCCTTCTTCTCTACACTTTTTTCAGCCTTTACAGGCTTGCATTTCTTTACAACGACAGACTTTATCCCTAAAACTGCCATCCGTCTCTGGATTCTATTGAGGCTCGCCTTTATTACGAAGAACATTGAAAATCTTTGGGGCTCCATAGCGTCTTTTGCTTGCGTAATAAACTTGAAGAATCTTAGAATTCAGTTGCTCATTACTAATCTGTGTCTTGGTGTTTTGTGTTTTAAAGCTTTGTAATAGGTACTTCGATTCAAATTCAAAGCCTTGCACATTGTTTCGATGGATACGAATCCTTGAAGTTGTTTACAAGCGCTATTTTATCTTTTACTGTATTTGGGCGAATATGGCTGTAGTTTTTTCTAGGATTTCATTCTCCATTTCAAGCGCTGTTATTCGTTTTTGCATGGCTTGTACATCAGCCTGCGGTATCGTCTCTTCTTCTTTCGGTTTTAGAAATGGCGCCATAGCACTCTTTTCATCAGTGGGTTGTCTGTTCAACTAAGCCTTATTCGCCGGCAAGTTCCTGTACGCTTTTACCATTTTCATAGAGTTCAGTGATCTGCTTTTTGAACTCTTCTGTGTCATGTTTATTTTTTGCCCCCATACTACTTTCGTTTGGTTAAAAGATATTATGCAACAGTTTTATGTCTATGGAGTTGTACTGATTCTAAACGAGAATCGCAACAGGATGTTCAGACGCTTTTACCCGAACAGTTCGGATTTCTCTAAACTGAATCCAAACTTATTTATTGAGATTCAAATATAGATGACTATCTAGCCTAAATTTCGAGTTTTGGAAAAACTTGAAATTTTCCACCTTTCTCCTGCACCAATAGGATGTAACGTCTCGAAATAGCTGCAATTTGTGCGCAGGCGAGGTTTTTGCTACGTACCATTTCGTGTGTTTATGCGATATAAAAGCTCGACTGCGGCTAAGGCAGTAGGATTTTCCCAAAAATATAGCTTTATTTTACTGCTATTTCAAAACTTAAAATTTGGGCTAAATAAAATAAAAAATAGGATAATCTACCGTATTTACTCACGTAAAAATCTAACCATAGCACTCTATGTCCAAAGATGCGCCATAGAGATAAGCTTACTCTGCAAGCTTTGCGTTGTCTCAAGCAGTTGTTGTAAATCAAAGCCGTTCTTCCTGCGGCACAGCTTTTACCGCCTCGGGTACATCAGCGCTTTCCATCAGCCTGCAATACGGCGTCTTTGCCGTATCATATTTTTTTATGACCTTTGCGTCTATCCGTTTTTTTGCAATGATCTTCATTGAGGGAAAAAAGAAATTGACGAGCGTATTGTACCGTTCATAAAGGTCAGCCATGACCGCTCGTGCAGTTTCTCCCTCAAAGCGATAGTACCCGACAATGCGCCTTTCGACACTATCATTTTTCTGTTCAACAAAACAATTATCATTCCTATAAATTCATCAACCGCAGACTTTATCAAGCCTGTCGGCTTGTTCTGTAAGGAAACGGTTTATCTTATCCGCTAAAGCGGATTGCGAATCAAAAGTCGCGGATTGATGAATTTGTGTACTTTTGCAACGAAGTGAAAAAGTGCATATGATAAAGCGATGTTTGCTGTAAGGCAAACTCGCAGCTTATTTTAGACAATGCCAATTGCATTGTCTAAAATAAGCCTTCTTTTTTATGCGATCGGCTTCTGGTGAAAATAACTTCATTACTTTTACACCATTGCAACAGCTGTGTGTTTTTGAACTCACTTCCGTTGTCGCTATCAATACCTTTCATCTGAAAGGGGAGCTTCTCTTTCACATCTTCTATTGCTTCTTTTACCCATCGATGAGCTTTGTTTAAAAGGGCTGAGTTTTCTGTCCAGCCGGAATGAACATCAGTAAGGGTAAGCGTGCAAATATACTGCCCTTGGGTACTTACGCCGCAGTTGGCAACGGTATCAACCTCAAAAAAGTCCGGTTTTCTCTCATCCCAATCAAAGAAGGTACGGATGGGAATGAGCTTATTGAGATTCTTCGCAGGCCGTGTTGTTGAAATACCGCGGATGGAATGTTTTGGGATTTCCGGCTTGAGAATCCTGCCGACTGTCGCGCTTGATACGCTGCTCAGTTTTGCTTTCAGTTGTTCATCATAGCCGAACTTTTGAGCAAAGTAATCGATATTATCTCGGATAAATGGCACAAGACGTTTTGCACACAGATACATTGAAAAAATCCACAACCGGATGACTTCTTGTTGTACGGCTTGACCGTAGTATTTTTCATAGTTCCGCTTTTTACGTGTCTTTGTAATGACCTGTACGCTCTGTCTTGCGGCATTGTTAAAGTGCGTGACTTTTACGTATGCACTGTTTTTCAGAACGTGAATGGCATACTTTCGGTTGTAACCGGTTGTTGCGATGAACTGATCGAGGATTTTCGTCTTTTGTTTCTTTGCTGCCGTACAATAAACCTGTTCAGAAACTTCCGTTTCTGAACAGGTCACCTTGAAATGCGATGTTCTAAATCGTGCCATTTGTACGATTTAGAACTCGTCGACCTGTTCGAAAACACAGTTATCGAACAGGTCTAATACCGTTTGGCCGTTTCTTCGCTCAATTTCTTTTTCGTTTTCATGTCTAACCCCATTGCGCCCTTCCTTTGGGCTTCTATTTTGGATTCCTTAAAATACGGCATTGCAGAAAGTATCAACTTCCGAAAATGCCGTATTGGTGCGCGTGAACGCGCATGTATATACGCGAGTTTTTGAGAGAAAACTCGATGTTAGAAGCGGCGCGCCTACTTAAGCGCTGCTTCTAACACTGAGATTTTTACGTGATGCACCGCTTCTTTTTCGGTTAGATTTAACGTGATGCAACACGGAACTCAGTTTTTGCAAAGGCTGCCCAAAAAATAAAAAATAAGCAATAA
>CAUTOX010000157.1:0-4166 GCA_963539665.1 uncultured Treponema sp. | reverse complement strand
TGGGATTTTCCATGTCGTACACAAGGAATTCGGAAAAATTGCAGGTTACAATCCACTTAGGATGCTGACTTAACGGGAGTTCCGCGACATATTTTTTTGCCTGCTGAAAGGGCGTGAGGAATACTCCGTCCGACTGCTTAATCGGCTCGCGTAAATCTTTGTGAGAGCTTTTTTGTTCGATCATTACGCGCGTCGAAGGAATGTACGCGTCAATAAAGTTCGTAATCGTCTTGTTTTCAATCTTTTCTTTGACCTGCTCCTCAAAAAAGATAAAATCCGTGCAGTTTTCAACGCCCAAAACGCTCGTCAATAAATCAATCCAAAACTTTTGCGTCTCTCCCTTTTCATACCCGCGCCCCTGCCAGCGAGCGGCAAACTGCTTGGCGCGTTTTTTCTGTTCCGTCTGTGTCATAGGCAGAAAGTGTAGCTGATTTTTGAAGGAGTTTCGACCTCGGCGGACTGCGAAAAAGGGAGCCGTAGAGTTGGAGGTTGTCGTGCAGTCCGCTCAAGTTTTCCCTGTGGGAAAACTTGCTAGGTGGATTGGCTGGCTGCGGGGCGGACTGCAAAAAGTTAGCTGTAAAGCGGAAGTTTATTGTGCAGTCCGCTCAAGTTTTCCCTGTGGGGAAAACTTGCTAGATGGTTGGCTGACAGGGCGGACTGAGAAAGATGTGCTGTAGAGTTGAAGGTTGGCGAACAGTCCGCTCAAGTTTTTCCTGTGGGAAAACTTGCTAGATGGTTGGCGGGCGGGGCGGGGCGGACTGAGAAAAATGAGCCGTAAAGTTGAAGGTTGTCGAACAGTCCGCTCAAGTTTTCCCTGAAGGGAAAACTTGCTAGAGGGTTGGCTGGCTGCGGGGCGGGGCGGACTGCGGAAAATGTGCCGTCAAGCTGGAGGTTATTGGGCAGTCCGCTCAAGTTTTCCCTTTGGGGAAAACTTGCTAGATGGATTGGCTGGCTGCGAGATGAATAACACGTCCATCCGGCGCGTTGCGTATCAGGTCGCGCTTGCTTGCCGGTCGGGAAGACTTAAAGCGGGCGGTACGCCTTGCATCATGTGTGCGCCTGCTTCTCCGCCGCTGCCGCTCCGCCCGCAAAATCCAGAGCGGAGACGCGCAGCCTCATGCGGCTGCTATCAAACTTTAAATTTTCGTACTTCGCTTGCTAATCCTTCGATGCTGTCTTTGTTTTTTCGCGCCAGCTCGTTGACTTCTTGTACGGCATTGTTGATTTGCGCAGCGCCGTCTGCCATTTCGTTGATGCTGTTGGCGATGACGGCGGTTAAGCCGTCAAGTTTTTGCATTTCTTGGGCAATGCGTTCGCCGCCGTGTTGCATTTCTTCGGAACCGGCTTTGACGGCGCCGGTTGCGCTGTTTATCATTTTTATTTCGGAAAGGATTTTGTTGCCGTCGCTTTTTTGCGCCTGCATCGCGTTCAGAATCTTTGTTTCCTGCTCGGACACATCGTTGACCAAATCGTAGACGTGCCCGAATGTTTGTTCTGCGCCGGAGCCTGCAATGGTGATTTTTTCGATAATTTCAAGCGATTCCTTGATCACAACGCCGATTTGCTTCCCTTGAACATTCGATTCAATTGCAAGTTTTCGGATCTCGTCCGCGACAACGGCAAAACCTTTTCCGGCATTTCCCGCATGAGCGGCTTCTATCGCGGCGTTCATCGCAAGCAGGTTCGTTTGGCTTGCAATGTTTTGAATCACTTGGCTTGCTTCAAAAAGCGCCCCCGATTTTTCGGCAATTTGTTTGACAATCTCATTTGCACTCCGTGCGCCGCTCTTTCCGATTGCCGTCTGCTCGTACACGTCCTTGATGCGCCGGTTATTGAGTTCAAGCATTTCGGTAACGCCGCTAATGTTCGTTGCCATCTGTTCAATCGATGAAGATGAGCGGTCAACGCTTGCCGCCTGCGCCGCAATGCTTTCATTAAGCTGGCGGATTGCTTGAATGATGTGCGAGACCGTTTCCGCTGTGTCGGAAACGCTTTGGTTTTGTGCGCCGACTTGCCGCTTTACGTCTCCGATGCGCGCATTGATTGTGCTGATGGCATCCGCCGTGTTCGTCATGTGTTCGGACAGCTCCTTGCCCGATGTCTTCATGCTGCCCGTAGTATCGCTGACTGAGCGGATTGCATCTCCGATTTTTTCGATCGTCTGATTAAAGTACTGCGCCATTTCCGTTACTTCGTCATTTCCGATGAGCGGAAGGCGGACCGTCAAATCTCCGTCAACCCGCGCAATGTTCCGCAGCGCGGACACGGCCGTTTGCACCGGAGCCGTCATTTTGCGGGCGAGCGTATAGACAACCGCGACTGCGCATACGGCGATCAGCGCCCCGACAAAACTCATTCTAAGGCGAAGCGCATCGATGCTTTCGGTAAACTCTTTCACCGGCACGCGGATAATAACGCTCCAGCCGGTACGCTTAATCGGCGCGTGCAAGGCAATCCACTTGTTGTTTTTGTAGTCGTACATGCCAAGTTCCTTTTCCTTTGCGCCCATAACGCGGGTTGTTATCGTTGCGGAGCTAACCGCATCGGCATGAGCTTTCGTTTTTTTTGCCGCGCCCGTATGCGGAAGCCCTGCAATCGTCGCGCCGCTTTGGTCTGCAATGAGGCAGCTGCCGCTCTTTCCGATTACGATGTCTGATAAAATTGCCGAAAGCCATGTGCTTTCCACGTCGGCAATAAACACGCTGATAAGCGAATTGCGTTCATCGTAAACCGGAATGGCGAACGTCATTGCAGGGCGGCCGTTATTGTTGTAATCAATCGGGGAGGTAACAAATTGCTTGCCCTTGAGCGCTTCGCGATACCATGTGCGGTCGCTGATGTTCTCCGGCGAGCCGATGGAAGGGTAAATCGTCCCGTTTAAATCGCAGAGGCCGAATACGGCAATGTCCGCGTGATTGGCCAACGCTTTGGCAAGCTGCTGCATTTTTTCAGGATAGGACAGGGCGTTCGTCCGCACGTAAGGCTGCGCGGTGAATTTTTCCAAAAACAAAAAAAATGCGCCGATACGCGCGTCGATAATTTCGGCCGTGTCGTTCGCCTTGTCCGAAAGATGCGCGGAAACCTTTTCCTGAATCGCTTTTTGGGCAAGCGCGCCTGCTTGCAGCACCTCCGCTGCGGTGGATGCGATAAGCAGCAATCCGAAAATGATTACCAACTTCCTTCTGATTGAAAAGCGTTTTACCGCCTGACCGCGAAAGTCCGCGCGGGCGTTATTCATAATATGCTCCTTGTTGAAACGCATAATTTGAAAACCGCCGAATATACAAATCCGGCGAATAAGATGGGGAACCTCTAAAAACCGCTGTTTTTAGAGATAGCTTTGAAAATGCGATGTTATAACTTGCGATAATCCAGCGAGTTACAAGACGTCGCAATCTCAAAAAAAAAATCGCAAAAAGCGAGTTTTTCGAGCTGTCCCTGCGCATTTTAATACAGTCGCAGTAAAAAGCATAGAGGATAAGCTCTGTTCGTCCGCATTCCAGTCGTCCGGCAGGAATGCAACGCGCGGAACCGTTGAGATTTGAACCTTCCGATTTTACCGTAAACGTCGCCTTTTTTGGGCAGGATGCGCTAATGAAAATATATAAAAAACAATTTCAGCGAGGTATACCATGAAAAGATTGTTTAGCAGGCGAATGCGTATCGGAATCGCAACGGTTTTCGGCGCAGTATTCGTATTGACCTGTCTCGTATCGTGTCAGGCAGAAGATGAGGCGCCGAATGCCGTCGTTCAGCCTGAAAAAAAAGAGGCTGGGGGAGGAGCCGGAACATCCGCAAAGAAGCCGGCAGGAAAAGCCGTCGCGCCGCCATCCGGCAAAGCTCCTGCAATGCCGAATGCGGGGCAATCGGATTCCGCCGCAGGGAGCGGCTCGCCAAGCGGCGGTTCAGGCGCCGCTGGTTCTTCTTCGGGAAAGCCAAGCGGCTCGCAAGGCAGTCCGCAAACGCCGCCGAATAGCGGGAATGCAGGCGGCAATACGTCCGGCTCCGGCAGCAATGCGAACGGCAACGCGGGGCAATCAGGTTCCTCCGCAGAGAGCGGCTCTCCAAACGGAGGTTCGGGCAACGCCGGTTCTTCTTCCGGCAACTCCAACGGCTCGCAAGGCAGTCCGCAAACGCCGCCGAATAGCGGGAATGCAGGCGGCAAT
>CAUTOX010000156.1:0-4216 GCA_963539665.1 uncultured Treponema sp. | reverse complement strand
CTTTTTTTTCGCGTAACCTGAGCTTTCGCAGCCGCTTCAGCACGGAAGATGGATGCCAGCCGAAGACTTCCGCGATTTCTTTGAGGTAGGCATCGGGGTGCTTTTCTATCTAGTTTGATGATTAAAACAGTTCGGAAATTTCAGTTTCGGAACTGTTTACCTTGTAATGCGATGTTCTAAATCGTGCTATTTGTGCGATTTAGACCCCTTAGCCCTGTTCGATGTTGTCGAACAGGGCTTGTTTTTCGGGGATGATTTTCTTGTTAACTGGACAACGGATTTTTATTTTTACGTCGCCGGTTGCCTCATATCGCCTTTTCCAAGCAATAATTGTGCTGATATTTATTTTGAACACTGCCGCAGTCTGTGTCAATGAGTGTCCTTCTTTTGCATATTCAAGTGCCCGTAGTCTTAAATCTCTATCATACGACATGTAAAAATTGTATAGGATTTTTAGTTATATTTCAAGGCAAATAGCTATAAAGTCCCCTTTCAAAAGATTGTCAGGACTTTGCGCTTTTCTGTCGGCGTTGGTAAGCCCATCAGGGCTTCTCCAGCTCTTATGCAACAGATTTTCCTTCCTCATAGCTCTGATTACAATCGAGCGAGAAACTTTTATGTCTCGCTGCTCAAGTGCCAATCGTATTCTTTCTATACCATAGTTATCATTTTCAGGATACTGTGAAAGAATCTTGTGTATTTCGACCAGAAGAAATTGCCAGCGATTCATCTTTGTACGGTTCCGTTTCCACTTGTAAAAGTCTGTTTCTCATCCCCTTTAGAGCTTTGCACATACTTACAACTGGCCGCACGCGCTCCTTTGCGTTTTCCAAGATATAGCTGAATAACCTTTGCGTACTTACTTCTTCCGGTCTATGACGAAAAAAAACGAGAGCGTCATTGAGTATTTCTCTCCTTAAAATTGCACAACTGAACAAAGTGTAAACTTTGGAAGGTGTTCAATTCGTGCGTTGATAAGCGCACCTGTTAATAAGCAAGTTTCCGTGAGGAAACTTGCTTATTAACAGCGACAACAGTATTTTGTTGCCGCTGTTAAAACTCGCTTTTTTCAACTCCTGTATTCCTTGGCGTATGGCAAGCTCGCGCTCGTTCAACGGCGTTTTGTCCGATGCGCTCCTCTCTTTTGTACCTACGTCAATAACGTAGATACAAAAACCGCTCGTTTAAGCTGCATGTTTTTCACATTCTGAATAAACAGCCTCCGGAGTTCTGTAGTTCAGACTTGAATGAATGCGCTTGCGGTTATACCAGGATTCAACGTATTCAAAATTGCGTTGTAAGCGGCTTGTGCATCTTTATATCCTGAGGTTTATCTCTTCCTTTTCAGGACAGAGTTAAATGATTCGATGCAAGCAATATCGTACGGGCATCCTTTTCTACTATAAGAATGGCGGATTTTCAATTCAACTAGAGCCGATTCAAAAAGATTGCTCGTATACTGACTTCCCAAATCTGATTGGATAATTATTCCTTCGGTATGCTTTACAGTCAGCGCCGCGTTTCTGAGAGCCTTGACCGCAAGCTTCGCGTTAATTGTCTTGTCAAATGCCCAGCCGATTATTTTTCTCGAATACAAATCTTCAATCGAGGTAAGCCCACCACCACCCACACACTTTTTTTCGGTATGAATGTACGTGATGTCTGTACGCCATTTCTGATTGATTGAAGCAGCGGTAAAATCTCGATTCATGATGTTCTCCTTCTGTTCGATATTTATCTCAGCCTTTACAAGTTTGTATTTCTTTACAATGACAGACTTTATCCCTAAAACTGCCATCTATCTCCGGCTCCTCTTTAGACCCGCCGTCTGACTTGCATTACGAAGAAAGTTGAAAATCTTTGGCGCTCCATAGCGTCTTTTGCTGTCGTAATAAACTTTAAGAATTTTCGAATCCTGTTCATCGCTGCTGACTTGTGCCTTTGTGGGGTTATGCTTTGAATCTTTGTAGTAGGTACTTCGATTCAAATGCAAAGCCGTGCACATTGATTCTACGTTTTGGGAAATATGGCTGCGGCTTTTTTTAGGATTTCGTTCTCCATTTCAATCGCTGCTATTCGGTTTTGCATGGTTTTTACATCAGCCAGCGGTATCGTCTCTCCTTCTTTCGGTTTTGGAAATGACACCATTACGCTTTTGCCATTAATGATCTATTTTTTGCTCCCATGCAATTTCCTTTGGTTATAAAGATATTCTGTAGCAGTTTTTGTGTCTATGGAGTTGTACGGAGCCTAGCCTGCTGAAACTTTTTTGCCAACATCGTAGCATTTGCCTCTTGCGCTGTCGATATTTTTAACACTCTGCGCATCTACTTACGCAGTTCGATAACTTTTATCGAACTGCTTTACGAGCTCACAATTGCGCGAATATCACGATTGCGAGCATCGCGTTTCAATGTAACTGTTTCCGAAACCGAAGTTTCCGAACCATTTTTATATAAGAAAGCTGCTCTTGCAAGACTTGCCCCCTGTTTTATACGAGCCTCGCCAACCACTTTTTTTACGCATTGATGAAAGGGCTTGGTTTTCATCAATTTGCTTATTCCTGATGTTGAAATAGTAATATATCTAATTGCCTTATAAATATAATAACTATTTTTAGGATAAAAGCTAAGCCAATGTAGATACCTCCAATATTTATACTTGCAAAGAAGAATACTGCGAGTTGTATATGCCAATACCGTTTGGTAGTAGATACCTTTTTTGTGTTTTTACAAGGCAATTAGCTATAAACGGTATTCCATTTTTGTCGCAGCATTAATCTTTATAACTTCATGAGCGATTTTTGCAATAATATTGTACTGCTTTGGAAAATAGTCAGGGAGCATACGTCATTGGCAGCCGCTTTTGGTCAAATGGAGGATGGTGCAAAAGATGTCGTATAGGTCGATTTTGAGCGGCAAAGTTTTTTCCGTCCGCTTTCTAATATTGGGCGGATCTGTTCAAATTGTCTTTCGTTATGTCGCTAGGGTACTGCTTTCTCGTGGCTTTAGTATTGCATTTTTTTGAGATCTTAAACAGGTTCTAAGACATACGTAAAAGACAAAGGCCACGTTGGTCAATTTCAGGCCGTTTTGCAGAGCGCGTTTTGCTTTGGCGAGGGGGCTTTGTAAAAAATGGCAGAAACTTCTGAAACGCAACAAAAAATCACCGAGATAACGGATGCCATACGCGAATTGTTTTTATAAAAAAATCAAAAAGACGGAGACTGCACACTTGTAACCCGCGACGAAAAATGAGAAAATATTGCATTTAGTTTGAGAATTTTATATGTTTTTCCGTGTTTTACTGTGCTTTTGCGTGTATTTTATGATATTTTTAGAAGATAAAAATGCTTTCCTAGCGGCTTTTTGAGTACAAGTCGGTAGGAAAGTTGCTGGTTCTACAGCTGTTTTACCTCCCCATCTATAATGCCGATTGGATAATTGGCGGTCAGCGCTTCAATTTTTTCAACTGTTTTTCCAGTCTGAGCGCTCATTGGTTTGGCCATCTTCAGTTCGATTTGATGCCAGTTATTTTCTTTTGCCTCAACTGTAAGCTGCTTCTTCCGGAAAGAGCTCAGTAGAAATTTTCCCTCAATTTTTGAAAGCTGTTCGAGCAGCGCATCAAAGTCGGACTGCGAATAGCCGTCATAATGTCCTTGATCTGAGCCGACATAAGGCGGATCGATGTAGAAAAGCGTATTCTTGTCGTCGCGGGAACGGATAAGTTTCAAGGCATCGCAGCATTCAAGCTGTACATCCTGAATGCGCTGTGCAAGTTCTTCCGTAAAGCGGTCGCGCTTATTTCTGATTACTTTACTCCTCATTCCGTTCTTGTCATAGCCAAAGCCTGCCGTCAGATTGCAGCCGAATGAGACATTTGCAAGATACCAAAATGCCCAGGCCCGTTTAATATCCCACCCCCACAGCGAGTTTTCTCTAAGAAAACTCGGGCGGACGACACGAACAGTAACTCTTCCTCGTCAAATAGCAGCCGTCCGCATTATCATAGATTACCCGCGCGTGCTGATGGAGCTTCCGGCCGACATTCCGCCCCCACAACGAGTTTTCGATAAGAAAACTCGGGCGGGCGGCGCGAACAGTAACTTTTCCTCGTCAACTAGCAGCCGTCCGCAATTTGCGCTTGCGGTTTTGCAAAAAAGACTGCTGCCCCGCCGATAAACGGCTCGCAATAGATTTTATGTTCGGGGAACAGA
>CAUTOX010000155.1:0-4262 GCA_963539665.1 uncultured Treponema sp. | reverse complement strand
CGATTAAATCTTTGAGCACGTCAAAGCGCGCGTCGATTTCCGCATTGAATCTTTCGTCTTGCACATCAGGGAACGGCGCGTTCATCAAAAGAGATGAATATACGGAATTCGACAAAATCTTTTGCCGTCCTGCTTTTGTCCGATTTTCCGTAATGATTTTCAGCGGCAGTTTAGAATAAATCTCTTCGGTAACAAAGGGCAAAAACGGATGCAGAAGGCGCAGATTTTCTTCCAAAATGCTTAACAACACCGACACCGCGCGATTTTTTTCGTGCTCATCGCCGTTTCTAAAGGAAAGTTTTGTCGCTTCAACGTACCAGTCGCAAAACTCGTTCCAAAAATATTCCATCAGTGCGCTTGCCGCGTCGTTGTAGCGGTAGCCGTCAAGAGCAGTGCGCATTTCGGTAACGGCGCGGTTGAGCCGCCCGAAAATCCAGCGGTCAAGTTCCGTCAAGTCCCCGTCGCTGACGGAAATAAGCTCGCGCCCTTCAAGATTGCCGAGAATGTAGCGGCTTGCGTTCCAGATTTTGTTTGCAAGACGGCTTCCGAGCTTGAACGAATCTTTGTCGATAAGAACGTCCTGCCCCTGAGCGCACAGAAAGCCGAGCGTAAACTTAAATGCGTCCGCGCCGTATTCATTGATGATTTCAAGCGGGTCAATGCCGTTGCCGAGCGACTTGCTCATCTTTCTGCCCTGCCGGTCGCGCACAAGCCCGTGCATATAAATGTCGCGGAAGGGCGCTTTGCCCGTAAACTCCAAACCCGCCATAATCATACGCGCAACCCAAAAGAAAATAATGTCGTAGGCGGTAATGAGCGCCGTCGTTGGGTAAAAGGTTTCAAAGTCGGGCGTTTTTTCCGGCCAGCCGAGCGTGGTAAAGGGCCAAAGCCACGAAGAAAACCACGTATCAAGCACGTCGGAATCCTGCTCAAGCCGGTCTGACGGTGCGCCGCATTTAGGACACGCACACGGCTCTTCGCATCTGACAATCGTCTCTCCGCAGTCCTTACAGTACCACGCAGGAATACGGTGCCCCCACCACAACTGGCGGCTTATGCACCAGTCGCGGATATTTTCAAGCCAATGCGAATAAGTGTTTTCCCATTTTTTCGGATAAAAAACGATGCCGCCGTCCTTCCACGCTTTGAGCGCCTTGTCTGCAAGCGGGCGCATCTTTACAAACCACTGCCAGCTTAAATACGGCTCGACAACGGTGTCGCAGCGGTAACAGTGTCCCACCGAATGCGTTATCTTTTCTTCCGCCTTGAACAATCCGGCGGCTTTTAAATCTTCTATTATAATGGCGCGCGCTTTGGGACACGTAAGACCTCGGTATTTTTCCGGACATTTTTCATTGAGCGTGCCGTCGGGATTCAAAATGTTGATAATTTCAAGATTGTTGCGCTGCCCGACTTGCCAGTCATTCGGGTCGTGGGCGGGCGTGATTTTTACCATTCCCGTGCCGAATTCTTTATCGACATAAGAATCGGCAATGAGCGGAATAATGCGGTCAGTGAGCGGAAGACGGAGTTTTTTTCCGACAATCGATTTGTAGCGTTCGTCTTCCGGATTGACGGCAACCGCCGTGTCTCCGAGCAGGGTTTCCGGGCGCGTCGTCGCAATTTCTATGCGCGTAGAGCCGTCGGGTGCGGGACCGTCTGCAAACTCGTACCAAATATGATACATCGCGCCGCCGGTGTCCGTGTGGTCAACTTCATCGTCGGCAAGCGCCGTGCCGCAGCGCGGACACCAGTTGACCAGATACTGTCCCTTGTAGATGAGTTTGCGCTCATACAGCGTAACGAAGACCTCGCGCACGGCTTTGGAAAGACCTTCATCCAGCGTAAAGCGTTCTCTGTCCCAGTCCGTCGAATTCCCAAGTTTCCGCTGCTGTTCGACAATCGTTGCGTGATGGTCGTCTTTGACTGCCCATGTCCGCTCAAGGAATTTTTCGCGCCCCAAGTCGTTCCGGCTCTTGCCTTCTTTTTTGAGCGCGCGCTCGACGACGTTCTGCGTCGCAATGCCCGCGTGGTCGGTTCCCGTTACCCACAGCGTGTTGTCGCCTTTCATGCGGTGATAGCGCACGACAATATCTTGCAGCGTGTTATTAAGTCCGTGTCCGACGTGGAGCACTCCCGTAACGTTCGGCGGCGGAATAACGACGGAATACAGCGGCTTTTTACCGTCGACAGAATTTTTATACGATTCGTGCAAGGGAGAGGCGGGATCCGACGCAGGCTTAAAACACCCGCATTTTTCCCATTCATTATAAATACGTTCTTCAAAATCTTTCGGATTGTAGGCTTTTTCAAGTTCAATAGCGTTCATGCCGCAATTATAGTGAATTATTTTTGCAGTTGCAAAGAAATTGCCGGGAACGCTCAAAAAACTACCCTGTAAATAGTAATATCGCCCCTTCCGTGCGTTCAGTAAAAGAACGCCGTCTGGAACGGAATTGTCCGCATACGCTTCATAATTGAAATAACAGCCTCGCCTCGTTATAGTACGGCCTATTATTATGAAGGCATTTCTGAAAAAAGGCGTAAGACGCTGCGCGGTTCTGTGCATTGCCGTTTTTTTGAGCGGCTGCGGGCTTGCTTCGTATGGGCTTAATGAATTTTTTACGCGAGAGCATGATGTTCGTTCTCGAACAGAAACGTTAGAAAAACTTGAAGACGGATCGCTTCCAACGCCGTTGCCGACCGGAAAATACAGCGTACTTGTGCTTACCGATGTGCACTTTGGCGCGGAAAAATTGCCGGGTAATGGGCCGCGCTTTGATGAAGCGTTTTTTGCGTGGCTTGATGCCTATGAGCCAAAACCGGCTTTTTGCGTGGGGCTTGGCGACATGGCGGAGCACGGGTGGGAAGACGAATACCGCCGCTATCAAGACTTTACGAAAGAATTGGCGAAGCGAGATATTAAAACGTACAATGCGGTCGGCAATCATGATTTGTATAATTCCGGCTGGAAGCATTACCAAAACTACTTGTTTCCGTATAAATCCTTCTATTATTTCGAAACGCCGCGGTTTTCTTGGTATTTCATCGACACGGCAAGCGGTGCGTTGGGAGCAACGCAAATGCGGCAGCTAAAAAAGACGATGGAAGCCGATCCGAAGTATAAGATGGTGATGACGCATTTTCCGCTGTGGGCGAACGGGCATTTTTATTTTTCGCTGCAAGATTCGATGGAGCGCAACCGGCTTATCCATTTGTTTGCCCGCAACAACGTCAAGGCGGTTTTAACGGGGCATACGCACAAGGAAACGGTTTCCGACTTCGGCAAATTTATGGAATACAATCATCCCGGCTACTTTGCGCGGGGCGGCTGGGGCATCATTTCCATCGACGAGGACGCAGGCAGAGTTGAATCGAAAATCTGGTACCTTGATGCCGGCCGCGCCTTGTGCGTGCGCTTTCCTCGCCGCGATTTGTGTTCAGCTGACGGCCGCGACTAGATACGGTTACGCCATCAAAATGCACGGAACGCCTGGCAGCTCCGGCGAAGGCCGCGCCGCTTGCATTCCGCCAACCGCCGCCGAATTCTGTTTTTTGAGCGTTCCCGTTATCCTGTAAATAGTAATGTCGCCTGTTTCTTTGCTCCGGCGGTTTATTTTATATTGGAATCGTAAATTTCTTGCCTATATAGCTAATTGCCTTCTAAAAGCGCAAAAAGGTATCTAGAGCTATTTGCCTTTAAATATAACTAAAAATCCTATACAATCTTTATATGGCATATGACAGATATTTAAGATTACTCGCAACCAAATATACAAAAGAAGGCCACACATTTGCACAGGCTGCAGCGGTATTTATTTAAAGTAAATATCGGTACACTCATTGGCTGGAGAAAACGATACAGAGCAACCGGAGACGTTAAAATGAAAATTCGCTGTCCGGTTAACAAGAAAATCATCCCCGAAAAACACGCCCTGTTCGACAACATCGAACAGGGCTACGAGTTCTAAATCGCACAAATAGCACGATTTAGAACATCGCATTTCAAGGTAACCAGTTCCGAAACGGAAGTTTCCGAACTGGTTTAATCGCAATATGTGGAAGCTCCCCCTGATGCCTACCTCAAAGAAATCGCGGAAGTCTTCGGCTGTCATCCATCTTCAGTGCTGAAACGGTTGCGAAAGCTTAGGTTACGCGAAAAAAAGAATACGATTTACAAAGAACAAGCCCCCAGACAAGGAGAGGCCTATTTAGAAAAAATCAAAGACATTCCCAAAGAAAAGCTCGTATATATCGATGAA
>CAUTOX010000154.1:0-4353 GCA_963539665.1 uncultured Treponema sp. | reverse complement strand
GGGGGGTAATATAATACATATCAATCATCTGTGTCAAGCGCTCCTTCTTACTGCAAGATATATGTAAAACCGCCCGTACCGCTGGTAGGATTGAAGTACAGGCGGGCTTTACGTTTTTGTAGAAAATCCGCCTGCGTAATTTACGCAAGGCAGCCGTCTACCGTGGTTTTTACAAACCGGTTCGGAAACGTATGTTTCAGAATATGTTTATTATAGTTTGGAATTGGGATTTCTGCAAATAAAAATTTTTAATAATCACTACAAACAGCGTTCATTCTCATAGGTTACTGCACAGGAGGCGAGCGGACAAGCGGCCTCCTGTAGCAATGCGTTCTTATTTCCGTTCGGCCTTAGTAAAAGGATGCGTCAGGTAAATTAAAACCGGAGTAACCAGATAATCTGCGGCAAGCGCAGAAAGAAGACCGACTGCGGCAAGAACTCCAAGGCGGAGGAGCGTGTCAATCTTGCAGATGAGGTACATTAAAAATGTTGCAGATAAAATAATCGTCGTCATTGCAAGCGTTTTGCCGATTGAACGGAAGGTTTCCGTTGCGGCAAGCGCGTAGGATGCGCGGTTTTCAAAAACATATTTTGCGTGGTTTGTAAAATGGATGGTGTCGTCAACCGCAATGCCGAGCAGCATCGGCATAATCGTCATCGTTATCATGTCCAGCGGAATGCGCAGGTAGCCCATGATTCCGCCGATAACAAGGAGCGGCATGAGATTTGGAATAAGGCCGATAAATCCCATCTTTACGCTGCCGAATACCAGCATCATCAAAACGGCAATGGCGCCTAAAGAGGCGATAAACGATGTCAGCTCGCCGATTACGATTTTGTTGTTGATTTCGGCAAACTGTACCGCAGGGCCGACCAAAAAGCATTCGGCATCGGGGAAGCGTTCGGCGCAAAAGGCGCGGATGGCGTGTAGGTTGGACACAATTTCGTTGCCGTCAAAGCTTTCGACATCGACGCTCATGCGCACGGTGCGGTAATCTTCGTCTACCCAACGCGCGGCCGAACCGCCTGAAAGTTCATACAAAAACAACAGCTCGGCAAGCGCTCCGGCATCATCGGGAATCGCATAAAATTCCGGCAGATCCTCGTTCATCGTTTGGTTGAGTTCCTTGACTACATCGAGGATGGAAAAAACTTTCGGTACGCCGTTATTTTTTTTCGTCAGCTTGAATGAGCCGATGGTGTCGGAAAGTTCATCAAGCGCTTTCAGCGTCTCCGGCTCTTTGACGGCATCCTGTTCCTGAAAGGTCAGCATGATGCCGTAATTAAAATACGAACCGAGCTGCGATTGCGTAATTTCGTAAATGCGGCGCACATACGGGATGCGCAGTCCCATGAACTTAAATGAATCCATGTTGACTTCAAGCTGAAAAAGCGCCGGAATGCACAGCGCCGTTACAATGCCGAATCCGATAAGAATCGGCCGCCGCTTTGCGATAACGCCCTTTCCGAATGATTCAAAAAAGTCGTCGAGCTTCTTAAATGACGCGGCGTTTTTATTTCCGCCTGCCGCTGCATCCTTGCCAAAGCTCATAAGAATCGGGATGAGGATGGAAACGTACAGGTAGACTACAAAAACCATCGACGCGCAAGCCACTCCGACCCAGCGCGTTGGGCGGAGTTCCGTCGTCAGGAATGAAAGGAGAGAGACGACCGTCGTAACAACGGTAAAGAAAAGCGGCCAGCCGGTGTTTTCAAGCGATGCAATAACCGCTTCCCGCCGATTGCCGCTTTGGTAAAAGTAATGCTTGAACGAATTGACCAGATGAATGGAATAGCCGACCGCCAATGCCATCGTCAGTATGACCGGCAGGGACGCCATTGAGGTGTAGACCGAAATATGCAGGTGTCCCATAAAACCGAACACCGTTACGATGGAGGCTACCGTCGCAAAGAGCGGAACAAGGGTGCCACGTATGGATTTTGCAAACACGATAAGCAGAATAATCATGCAGATAAAGCTCAAAAGTACGGTTTTTCCCGCTTCTTTCCCCATGACTTCTTTTTCTTCAGTTTCCGTATACGGCAAACCCGCCGCCTTTATCGTGTAGGCGCTGCTTTGGTACTTAGGTTGATTGACTACTGCGATTGCCGCAGCCCCGTCTTGGAACATCGGATCGATGCGCTCCGTTTTTGACCATACTTCCCGCTCCGGATAGGCTTTCAGCGAAAGCACAATCCACGTTTCTTTTGCGTCGGCCGATACCAGCTTGTTGACAATCGATTTTCGGGAAAGGATAAAGTCTTTGGCTTTCTGCAACTCCGCCGCGCTGTCAGGAATTCCGTCGCGGAAGGGATTTTGAATCTCCATGCCGTCTTCCGTACCGACGGTAATATCGATGTCGGCGATTGAGGTAATGGAATCGGCATAGGGTACTTTTTCTAAAAGCTCATTACCGATGCTGCGGATCATTTCGAGCACTTCTTTTTGAAACACGTCCTCCGATTCGACCAGCAAGGCGATGGAATCGTTATTGCCGAATAACTCTTCAAAACGCTGTTTTTTTGCCTTGTCCGCTGCGGTCATTTCGATAAAATCTTCTTCGCCGCTTATTGTATTAATGCTTTTAAGCCCCAACGCACCTATTACAGTAAGTAAAATGACCGCCGCAATAAAAAACCAGCGAAATTGAAGCTGGAGCTGCACGATTTTCCGAAACGCCTGATTGATGCGATTTAATTTCATATCCGCCTCTTTATATTGTTATGCGCTGCGGCCGCCGGATTTTTTGCGGATGCCGCCCTCTTTCTTTCTATATAAATAGAAAAGAGCGCACATGGCGCTCCGCCGATTTGCTGCCGGCAGCGTAAGTAATAGCTCTGTTCGAAAACCTTGTTATCGAGCAGGTAATAAAAATATTAATTGATAACAATGTTATTAAAAAGGGTATAAAATGTCAATTCCTGCATATCAAAGGCTGCCGGAACTGAAGTTTCTGAATAAACAGCCTCCGGAGTTCTGTAGTTCAGACTTGAATGAATGCGCTTGCGGTTATACCAGGCTTCAATGTATTCAAAAATTGCATTGTTAGCGGCTTTTGCATCTTTATACTTTACTAAGGTTTCCTTCTTCCTTTTTAGAACAGAGTGAAAGGATTCGATACACGCATTATAGTACGGGCATCCCTTTCTACTGTAGGAATGGCTGATTTTCAATTCAGCCAGAGCCGATTCAAAAAGATTGCTCGTATACTGACTTCCCAAATCTGACAGGATAATTATTCCTTCGGTATGCTTTACATTCAACGCCGCATTTCTAAGAGCCTTGACCGCAAGCTCTGCATCCATAAATGCCCAGCCGATTATTTTTCTCGAGTACAAATCTTCAACAGAAGACTTGATACGTCCAGCCAGCTTTTTCGGTATGAATGTACGTGATGTACGCGCACCATTTCTGATTGATTGAAGTTGAACTTTTATCATAAAAGTGCAGTCCCCAAAAAGAGAAAATAAAGGAATAGAAACAATGGTCAAATATAGTAAAGATTTTAAGGAACAGTCCTGCTATTGTCGGATGAGATAGGAGTGAAAAAGGCAGCCGAGCAGCTGGGAATCAATTATTACACGATTGCCGACTGGAGGAAGGCCAGAAGCCAAAAAGAAAGGAAGAGAGAATCGCATCGGACAAAACGCCGTTGAGCAAGCGCGCGCTTGCCATACAGCAAGAAATACAGGAGCTGAAAAAGCAAGGTTTAACTGCGGCAACAAAATAATCTTGCCGCATTCAAACGCCACGTTTCCTCATCGGAAACGAGCTTATTAACAGGTGCGCTTATCAGCGCACGAATTGAACACCTTCCAAAGTTTACACTTTGTTCAGTTGTTCAATCTTAAGGAACAAAATACTCAAGGACGCACTCGTTTTTTGTCGTAGACCGGAAGAAGTAAGTACGCAAAGGTTATTCAGCTACATTTTGGAAAACGCAAAGGAGGGTGTGCGCCCAGTTGTAAGTATGTGCAAAACCTTAAAGGGGATGAGAAACGGGTTTTTACAAGTAGAAACGGAACCGCAACAAAGTGAAACGCTGGCAGCTTATTCTGGTAGAAATATAGCTAATTGCCTTCTAAAACAGTATCTAGAGCCTGAGAAACGGATGCATATAGATGAACGCAGCCAGCAACTCTTCGCTTCAACGCGCTCCACGTGTGTTCAATAGGATTGTATTCCGGCGAATACGGCGGCAAAAAAATCAAGGTCTGCAAGTATAGCTAATTGCCCTCTAAAACAGTATCTAGAGCCAGAGAAACGGATGCACATAGATGAACGCAGCCAGCAACTCTTCGCTTCAACGCGCTCCACGTGTGTTCAATAGGATTGTATTCCGGCGAATACGG
>CAUTOX010000153.1:0-4739 GCA_963539665.1 uncultured Treponema sp. | reverse complement strand
TTATTCAAAATAATTAAGCAAATATTTTATAGATGCTAGTCAAGAGCCTTATTTACTTTGAATACCGCCGCAGCCTGTGCAATGCGCGGCATTCTCCTATATTCGATTACCCGCAATCTTAAATATCTATCATGAATTTTAAGACAACTATCCATAAATGAATTCGCCCTTCGGAGTAAAATATTCCGGCCGGTTAGTTTTTGAATTTTTTATGAGGATTTATGGTTTTTTATAAAATTTTCGGATTATTGTGATTTTTTAGAATTTTGGAAAACTGCACCGGAAGCACTTTTTGATATTATCGGCAATCTTTACAGCAATAATAAAAACCTTTATTCTTGCGGCATGGAAGCATTTAAAGTCCCGTTTAAGGGCCGGTCGCTGCTTAACTGGGCGGCATGGACGCCGGAAGAAATTACAGATGTTTTGGATATTGCCTTTCAGGTTAAGGCGGAAGCGCACCGCGGGGAAGCGCATTCGCGTTTTTCCGGCAGGACGCTCGCGCTCATATTTGAAAAACGTTCGACGCGGACGCGTTGCGCGTTTGAGACTGCATTTGCCGAAGAAGGCGGGCATCCGGTCTTTCTGTCGATTGACGATATTCAGTTGGGCGCGAAAGAGAGCCTCAAGGATACCGCGCGTGTGCTGGGCCGGATGTTCAGTGCGATTGCATTCCGCGGCTATCAGCAACGCCATGCGGAGGAATTGGTCGAATATGCAGGGATCCCGGTCATCAATGCATTGACGGATGCGTTTCATCCGACGCAGGCTCTTGCGGATATGATGACGCTCAAGGAGCAATGCGGCGAATTAAAGGGCTTGAGCCTTGTTTTTTGCGGCGATGGCCGGAACAATGTTGCCCGTTCCTTGATGCTCATCTGCGCAAAGCTCGGCGTTCATTTTTCGATTTTTGCGCCGCCAGAGCTGCATCCCGATACGGAAATTTTGGGATTTTGCGCCTCTTTTGCAAAAACATCTGGCGCAAAAATAGAAATTAGTGATAGAATAGATATCGTCAAAGGTGCGGATTGTCTTTATACTGATGTTTGGACTTCTATGGGCGAAGAAAACGTAGCGGCTCAGCGTACTGCGTTGCTTGCTCCGTTTCAGGTGAATGACGCGCTTATGCAGGCGACCGGAAGAACCGACACGATTTTTATGCACTGCCTGCCTGCGGTTAAAGGACAAGAAGTTACGGAAGCCGTTTTTGAAAGCAACGCGAGCAAGGTATGGGATGAAGCTGAAAACCGCAAGCATTCAATCAAAGCGATAATGCTCAGCATTATATAGACTTACAGGCTTTCTTCCGTGCAATATAATTTGTTGATGAATCCGGATTATACGGAAAAAATACATCAGGCGGTAGCAATCCGCCATCTTACAGGAGTTACTATGAAAAAAATCATTGGTATTCTTTTGGTCGCTTTAACCGCAGTTGCCGCGTCGTTTGCTGTTCCGACCGCTTCAAATGAAACGAAGCCTGAAAACTGGAGCAACATGACGTATGTCAATCTTCCGATTTACAAGATTCTTGATTCAACGGACGGCTATGTTGTTGTGTACGGCAAGAATAGAATTGGAGCAGGTTCGACAGTTGTACCGAAGAGCTGGCACAACGGCAGTCCGGATAAACCGCGAAAACTTAAAATTCGTAAGTTGTATGGCGGTACGCTCAAATCTTTTATGACAATTGTGAAAAAAAACGGAGAGTTTCATCATGTCATTCTTACTGTGCCGACCAACCGTTCCGACAGCGTGTGGGGAATAATGGAAGGCGGTCAGAAAGTTGAAGGTTCGGACAAGGAAACGCTGGAAGAACTGGACATATAATATACGCGAAGGCTGTTTCTGCGGAGCAGCCTTTTTTATTGCATAATCGGAAATTGCTATTTTTTAATCGAACAACTACTTATGGGCATCTCGAAAAACTCGCTTTTTGCGATTTTTTTCGAGATTGCGGCGAGTTGTAACTCGCTGGATTATCGCGAGTTACAACATCGCATTTTCAAAGTTACCTCTAAAAACTGAAGTTTTTAGAGGTTTCCTTATAAAAATATCCGGAATATGCGTTTATTTTTCGGTAATTGATGTTTTATAAACTCACTCGACAAGGAATACTATGAAAAAAATAGATCCGGCTCAAATCAATACATTTAGTACATTTATAAAAAATCACGATTTTTTTTACATTGCGGGACATAAGGAGCCGGACGGCGACTGCATTGCATCCTGCCTAGGCGTGTCCTACATTTTGCAGGCGTTCGGAAAAAACTATCAACTGCTGTCGGCGGGGCCATTCAAACGGATTGAAATACAACCGTATGCGCATTTGTTTTCATCGGAAGCGCTTTTTCTTGCGGAAGCGGACAGAAAACGCGCCGCGCTCATTATCTGCGATTGCTCGGACCGGTTTCGGCTGGGGGAAATTGATGGTGATTTGAACGGACTGGACACGTTCATCATTGATCATCACAAAACCTCAGAATGTCCTGCGGGCGCCCAGTCAATCATTGAACCGAGCGCTCCGGCCGCTTCAATTCTTGTGCAACTACTTTATGAAGGCGTTGTGGGCAGTGTGCCGCAGGAAGCTGCTGCAATTCTGTTTTTCGGCCTCATGACGGATACCGGTTTTTTCCGATTTCTTACGCCTAACGATGCGGAAATTTTCAGCGGAGCTGCGCGGCTGGTGCAAGCCGGAGCTTCTCCGCGCGAAACGTATGACGTAATGACCGGCGGCAAGTCGTGGGGTTCGCGTAAGCTGCTCGGCTTGATGCTCGATCATGCGGAACGCCATCTCGACGGCAAACTGATCATCACCTATGAAACGCAGGAGGAAACGCGCAAATGGGGGCAAGATGGTCGGGATTCCGATATGCTGTATGCGGCGATGCTTTCGGTCAAAGGCGTTGAAGCTGCCGTGTTTGTCCGGCAGGAAACGGATACGAGCTGTACCATCGGATTCCGCTCGAAAAACCGCATCGACGTTAGCGCGATTGCTGCAAAATTCGGCGGCGGCGGACATAAAAACGCGGCGGGGTGCAGTACGCAGGGAAAGCTCAACACATTGATTCCCGTGATAATTAAAGAATTCGCCCGTATTATGTAGGACATGGCATAGAAATTGCAATTTATCCTTATGGTGCTGCAGAACTCGATTCTGAAATTTATCACCGTAAGGAATATGCAATGTATTTGACTCAAGAGGAATTAGAAAGTCTTCCGGATGAAGTGCAAGCCGGGAAACTTGCCGTCAAAGATGCGCTCGGAAAACTTTCCGCGCTTGTTCTCGAATCGCCCGGGCGCTATATTGTTTCGCAGCATGACGATGACTTAGTGAGCGAGGTGATTGTCGAGTTGCTGCAGAAAGGTTTTTCCCTCTTCGACAATTACGATAGAAAATTTGGAAGTTTTTCGGGGTATTTTGCATCGTATGTCCGGTTTCTGTCAAAATCGGTGCGGCGCGCCTCTTCAAAAGAAACCTTTTCCGGAATTGCATGCTGGCTTTCGCATCAGGAAACGTACAGTCGGGATGAAGCAAAATATTCCGAAAATGAATATCCGGCGCGGATAACGACTTTTCGACCGTACTTACCGCCACAGAGCGCGCTGGCTCCGTATCGGATTCATGCAACGGCGCATACTGCGGAGGACAAATCCTGCGAATATCGGGCAGCCGATTCTTCGCATTTACCGGATTTCTTTCAGACCAAGCAGCCGGTCAATAAGAGAATCGCATTGGTGCTCGCGCTCAAATCTTCTTACTACCTCACCGATGAGCATATCGATGCGGTTAGCGGCTTTTGCGGGATTCCCAAAGACGAGCTGCATACGGCCATTTCCGCATTAAAATCCGGCTTGCGCCCAAAAATCGAAAAATTCATAAAAATACAAGACAAACGAGCGCACTCATATTTTCTGCACTGCAAATACCGGCTGCGCCTGCAATACCTAAAAGAGCAGGAGGTGCGAACCGAGCGCCGTCTGCACGAATTGTACGAAATGCACACTCGTAACTGGCGAAGGACAAACAGTCTGCTGCAAGAACACAGCTACGCCGTCTGTCCGAGCAACAAAAAACTTGCCGAACTCCTGCGCATCTGCGAACGGCAAATCGGCTACTACATAAAACGAGCGGATAAACTCAGGGATTTGCGGAAAATCGGACTTGAAGAGGGCATGAACGAACGGTAACGCCCCGCAGTTCGCACGAACGCGCTGCGCCCGGCAACAAGTATACGGCAGACTGCAATACGGCGTGCCGGCAGCGTTCTTCTGTTGCTGCTGAAAATCACGGCGGTTAATGGGGTTCGGTAAAACGGTGCGAGCGTTAACTGGTTTGCGGAGTGAATCGCCCGCGGGATGCTGCGAGCTAGTTTCGGGAGAGGCCTTGAGCTGCTTGTCGCGCCGTTTGTCGGATTTGCTGCTGGGGCGGCACGGTAGACAGTTATGCAGAGGGCGGCTGAGGCTATTCCCGCGAGCTGCTGAAAATCATGGCGGTTATGATGTGCCGGTAAATCGGTGCGGGCGATAACAGGTTTGTAGACTGAATCGCCAGCGGGATGCAGCGAGTTACTTTCGGGGAGAGGCTTTGAACTGCGCGTCCCGATGTTTGGCGGATGTGCTGCTGATGAGACAGCGCACGGTATACGGCAATGCGGTGGGGCGGTTGCGGTTATTCCCGCGACTGCTGAAAATCACGGCGGTTGCAAGGTGCCGGTAAAACAATGTGAGCTGTAACT
>CAUTOX010000152.1:0-4786 GCA_963539665.1 uncultured Treponema sp. | reverse complement strand
CGGCGAGCCAACTCAAGTTTGTACGCCTCACTGGTGTATTGAGAGCCTGCATCACTGTGATGTATAAGCCCATCAGCCGGCTTTCTTAATTCATATGCCTCCTTTAGAGCTTTTATACAAAGCTCTTTTTTCATGTTATCATCCATCGCTACTGCGATTATCTCTCCTGCAAAGCAGTCCATCATTGGCGCAATATACAGCTTTCCATCTTTGCACGGAAATGAGCGTTATGTCGGTCAGCCATTTCTTGTTAGGAGCGTTCGCGCTAAAGTCCCTTTTCAAAAGATTTTCAAGTCTTTGCGCCTTTTTGTCGGCTTTGGTAAGCCCATCAGGGCTTCTCCGGCACTTGTGAAGGCGGTCATCTCTAAAACCTTGCCGGATTTTAGAGATGACCTACGATTTTAAAGTGTAAGTCTTTGTTCCGCAATGACTTACACTTTAAACATCGCAACTAACATCAAAGAACATTGCTCTGATTACAGTCAAGCGAGAAACTTTTATGCCTCGTTGCTCAAGCGCAAATCGTATTCTCTCTATACCTCAAGTTTGGTTTTCAGGATCCTGTGAAAGAATCTTGCGTATTTCAACCAGAAGAAGCTGCCAGCGTTTCACTTTGTTACGGTTACGGTTACGGTTCCGCTTCCACTTGTAAAAAACCGTTTCTCATCCCCTTTGGGGCTGCACATCAGGACATCCTTACAACTGCCTGCACGCTCTCCTTCGTTTTCCAAAATGTAGCTGAATCCCCCTTGCGTACTTACTTCTTCCGGCCTACGACAAAAAACCGAGAGCACTTTTAAGTATTTCGTTCCTTAAAATTGAACAACTGAACAAAGTGTAAACTTTGGAAGCTGCTCAATTCGTGCGCTAATAAGCGCGCATATTAATAAGCACGTTTCCGATGAGGATACGTGGCGTTTAACTACGGCGGCGCTATTTCAGCGGCCGTAGTTAAACATAAGATTTTTACCTGATGCACCGCTTCTTTTTCGGTTAGATTTAACGTGAGGCAATGCGGATAATTGACATTTTTAATAAGATTCTTTATAATATTAGAATGTAAACTTAATGCTGCCTTAGCTCAGTTGGTAGAGCACGTGATTTGTAATCTCGGGGGCGTGGGTTCAAGTCCTACAGGCAGCTGCTAATGGGGAGTTTCCCGAGTGGTCAAAGGGGACAGACTGTAAATCTGCTGGCTATGCCTTCGTAGGTTCGAATCCTTCACTCCCCAAATAAGAATTTTATTTGAAACGCATCAATGCAAATGTAAAAGTATTTCTCGTACCTGAATCAATAAAATAGACACAGAAAATATGATTTATGGTGCGAGTTCTTAGCATTCTGAATAAACACCGGAATTCTGTACGTATTGAATGAATACGCTTGCGGTTATATAAAGATTCGATATATTCAAAGCTTGCATTGTATACTGCCTTTAAATCTTTATATTTAAAAAATCCGTTTAAACTCTCAACTGAATCCCCCGACGCAAGCGACAGGGGGGCGTCTGCTACCAGTTATCAGCCAAAGTCCGCTCCGGCTGATTTTCGTATATCTGTCTGTATTCTTTCTTTTCCCGTCCTTGATTTTGTATGTATCTTGTTATCGTTTCTTTGCTTGCATATAGCCCGACTGTATTCGCATAATATCCGCTCGTCCATAATGCTCCGCCCCAAAGGATTTCCTTCTTTATCCTCGGGTAGCTCAAAAATATCTCCCTTGCCGTTATGCTTTTTATTATTGTTACAATCCTTGTTACTGCCAATTTCGGTACGCTCTGCACTAAAAAATGCACATGGTCTTCTTCCATTCCTATTTCTACAAATCTTATTTCGTAGCACTTTTCTATTTCTATGCAGATTTCTTTCAGCCTCTCTCCTACTTCTTGCGTAAATATCTTTCGTCTGTATTTCGCCGGAAATACCAAATGGTATAACAGCAAGCTCTTGTTATGGCTTTTATATATATGCTCATCGCTCATGCTCCCTTTATATCAGCTTTTCGACGCAAGCGTCGGGGAATTAGCCCCTCCGGTGATTAAAAAAGGGGAATAAGGTTTTGAAAAATAAAATGATATTGCAATCAAAGTATTTCTATGATTGTTTTAGAAAATGAGGTGCTTTTTAGTATTTTTCCGGTAATTTCGACCTTAAAACCTATGAAAAATGGTAAGAGCAGAGTTTCGTGGACATTATATTTTACTGGTTGCAAATAAAACTAATAAAAAAGGCATCTTTCATGCGTTGGATGTACAATAAGGAGCATCTCGAACGGAACTGTATGCATAAACAACCGTTCTGAAGTCGGACACAGGGAAATCGACACAGTAAAAACTTGCGCCTCATCGACAGTTGAATGCGCATTGACACTGACAGAACGGAAAACAAGAGCTGAGATAATCAGGAAAATGCCGAACGCTAAAAGCCCGTTTGGCCGTTGAAGAAATAAATAAACTTGAATCGTCTTTAGGCAGGGAGTCTTTCAGGAACGTCTTTAAGTCCATCAAGGCGGTCCGGAGTCCATGGACTTTGAGGAAATCGAAAAATCATCTGACGGCACAAAAAAAACGGTGTTGTATTTTGCCCATCCTTATTGCGCCAGTGAACGCGGGATAAACGAGAACCACAACAGAATGTGCAGACGCTTTTACCCGAAAGGTACGGATTTTCAAAAACTCGAGTTCCGTTATCTAGGCCGAATGTTGATTTTCTTTATCCCCCCCCCCCCCCGAAATTGCAAATGCGCAGGCGATGCCGTATGCAAAATACCGGAGCTGGCGGTAAAACAAAGCGCGAACGGGTTATCAGAGTTTCGCTTGCATTCAGGTTGCCGCGCGTAAACTGACAAGCGTTTTTGGGCAAGAGGCCAAGCAGATTTGCATACAGCCGCAGGCAGCCGGACAATTCCCTGCATTTCTAAATATGTCTTTGACATATCCTGCGCGACGATACATAATGAAAAACATTCTATGATAAATGCGTCGCCAGTCGGCGGATGCTTTTTATGGATAATTCAAAACACAATATTTTTAGGAGCAGGAAATGAAGAAGGTGTTGGGTACATTGTTTTTGTGCGTTGCAGGAGTTGCGTTCTTCGGTTGCGCGGCAAAGCAAGGGAACAAGCGGGTTACGGATATTATTGCCCAAGCGGAAAAGATGAGCTTGGAAGAGCTGCTTGAAAAGGCGTATGAGGAATCGAACGGCAAGGAAGTATCGGGAATCGGGAATTCGAGTAGGGGTAAGACCGCCGGAGAAAAATTTGTTGCGGAAATCCAAAAGCGACACCCGGACTATACCGGCGCAATCAAATGGAGCCAGCCGAAGAACAATTCGATTTTCGAAGCCTTAACGAAGGACGCGGAATCGGCAAATCCGGTGCAGGCCATTACGCTCATTCAGGATGCGGCGCAGATCAAAAACAAAATGCTTGCAACCGGTCTTCTGTACAACTTTATTCCGAAAGAATGGCGGGAAGCAGCAGGCGCAAATATCGAAGAAAACGGCAATCCGCTGGTATTGCAAACGGTAAGCAAGGTGTTCATGTACAACGTCTGCGATCCGGACAAAAAATATATGAACGTGTGGGATTTTGTAAAAGAAGGCGAAAAGCCGATGTTTATGGGGCTTGATTCCGAGCCGGTCGGCAAGAACTTCTTGTATATGCTTACGGAAAAGAAATACATCGAGTATGTAAAACAGGCGTACAATGCGCTTTCCGAAGAGGACAAAATGTATTTTTCCGCGACGATTCAGGAAGTGCTGCCGCAGGTAAAGGAATTAAATCTTGCAGAAGGAGCTGAATATTCTCTGGCATGGATTAAATTGTTCGTTACGCAGTTCAACAAGATGACGGACGACGGCCCGATTAGCACGGAGCTGGTTAAAACGTCCGCTGTCGGTCAAAGCGCGCTGCTGGTTTATTCAAAACTCCGCTCAATCAATGAATCCGATGAAACCTCCGTCAACAACATTCAGGTTGCCGCTTATCAAGACGGCTACGAAGGCTTCGGCGGCTATGCGTACAAGCATTTCCTCCAGATTCCGAAAAACACCCCGTTCCCGTGGACGGCCTGCGCGTTCATTTCCTATATGGTTACCACGAAAGACGGATTTTATCCGTGGGGAAAAGACATGGGCGGCTATTCGGCCAATCCGGAAATCAATCAGGATCACAGTCAGGACGGGTATGTTGACGGCGAAAATAAATTCCCTGCCAAAAATGACCGCGGTTATGACTGGTGGCTTTCTCCAGAAAATGGCCGCCTTGTTGTCGAAGAACCGAATTACTGCGCCAGCGTACAGTTTACGCTCGGTCTGTGGATCGACAGCTTGCGGCAATAAATAGACGGGTTCAATAACTTCGTGCAGGCGGGGGCGCAAAAAGAGCGAATCAATGCCCCCGATGCGCGAAGGCGGAACCGGCGGCCGCCTGCCATACAGGAACGCACAAGGTGTTTAGACAGTCGCTCCGGTTTTGCGGCGGGCGGGGCAAACCGCATTTAATAGACGGAAGTTGCCAGAGCGCGTCCGGTTTACTTCCGCGCCGCGCTTAGAAGGATACCGCTCATTCCAACCTTTTGGATTGCAGAATCACGCGTTCCTTCGTATAATGGGCTTGTTCAGAAACTTTCATTTCGGAACACGTTTCATGAGCTATGTTTCCGGATAAATGTGTACATCGTTGATTTGACGAAGATAAACAGGATTCCGGCCGCATAAATATATTTTTTTAAGGAGGACTTGACGTTATGATGGACAAGTCTTATATTACCCCCCCCCCCCCCCCC
>CAUTOX010000151.1:0-4835 GCA_963539665.1 uncultured Treponema sp. | reverse complement strand
CGTATTCACCGGAATACAATCCCATTGAACACACGTGGAGCGCTTTGAAGCGAAAGGTTGCTGGCTGTGTTCATCTATATGATTCCGTTTCACAGGCTCTGGATGCCGTTTTAGAAGGCAATTAGCTATAGACCTGTTCGGGGCATGGAAATCAATTTTTGAACGGGTTCTACGTGTTATTCGCTCATCAAACGTTGTTCGCTCATGTTATAGCTTTTGAAGCTGCGGACATTCGTAAAATGCTCAAAAAAAAATTGCAATTTTTTATAAAAAACTCGTCCTCTATTCAATGCAAGTACCAATTTTTTCAAAAGTTGATTTCCGTGCGTTCTAGGTACCTTTTATCGAACAGTTCCGCGATGTTCCGAATAAGGAGATTATTCCGGCAGTCTCGTCTGGTGCGGGGCGCCGATGAAAAGGCCACGCAAAAACCGAAAAATGATTCCCATTCGCTGTATGTTCAGCGGATATAACTGTGAAGGAAAGAGGACGCAACGGAGAGGTGTTCCCATGTTGTAGCGCAATTTGTATAGCGGTAAGTATTTTGAAAAACCCAACTGCGGAAAAAGATACTTACAGAATTTGCCCGCTACTGCGCCTTCATAGTTGAGACTATCGTTGAAGCATATATAAAAACAGACTCTAATGCTCGTCTATTGAAATTTGCGCGTCAGGTCGTTAAGAGCGAAGTCGTTTTTTCATCAATAAAAAGAAGCCTTCTCTATTGCGAAAAGGCTTCTTTTTTGAAGAAAATTAAAACTATTCTGTAAGAATCCTAATGACTTCATTCTTATCTTGAGTTGTAAGAATTTGCTGGCGCTTATCTGCGCTTTTGAAAAGCAAACTTACTTCTGCAAGAAACTGAAGGTGCGGCCCTGTCTTATTTACAGGAGAGAGTGTCATAATAAATATTCTACACGGTTCCTGATCTAAAGAATCAAAGTCCACTGGCGTATCCGAAATTCCGATACATGCTACTAAATCATTTACAGAATCTGTTTTTCCATGTGGAATAGCGATACCATGCTTCATTCCTGTTGACATTTTCCGTTCGCGGTCTAGCACGCACTCTCTTGCACTTGCTTTGTCAGTAACTTTGCCAGCCTTCACAAGGATGTCCAACATCTCGTCAATTATTCCTTCCTTTGTTTTTCCCTTCAAATGAAGATTGACAGTATCGGTTGTTAATACAGTTCTTAAGTCCATGAGTACAGTCTATGTAGAGTTATCATTTATGTCAAGGAAAAACTGCTATTTTATGGTAAAGACTACATTAGAGACGCAATGCGCTAAAAGTCCGTACAGAAATCAACTTTTCCAAAAATCGTTTTCCGTGTCGATATTTCTTGGCTGCTACCAAATATGCGCTTTTTACGCTAGTATTCGCAGCAGTATGAGTAATTTTGCGTTTTTAGGCGCTTATTGGCCGGATTTTGCGAAAACGATGGAATTTGCGGAAAGGTATGTGTATACGGATCCGGCTTCAAGTAAAAATAAGTCGGGTTTGTTTGTTGAATTGATGACGCGCGAAATTCTCAGAATTGAAAATATTGCGGAGCCTGCAACAGATAATACGCATTTCAACCGGATTAAAATTCTTGAATATGAAAATCTGCTTCCTCATGATGTAACCCGATGGATAAATCAAGTAAGAAAAAGCCGGAATGATTCTGCGCATGAGAACTGCGCTTCAGCAAAAGATGCGCTTTGCGTTTTAAGTTTTACGTTCCATATCGCGGTTTGGTTTATGCAAGTCTATGGCGACGGAGCATTCGAGCCGGAGGAATTTATACCGCCGGAGCCGCCTAAAAAGATTCCTGATTATACTCGTTTGGTTTTGAATCAAGAGAAAAAGATTGAAGAGCAGAATAAAATCATCACGGACAAAGATGCGGAACTGCAAGCCATTCACGCAGCGCTTGCCGAACGGGAGAAACGACTGCAAGCGCTCGAAGCGGAAATAGAGAAAGCACGAAACGCCCGTGCGACCGTATCGGCTCTTACCCCGCAAAGCGTTCGATCAAAACAGGAACGGCAAAACACATCCGCTCAAGCGCTCGCAAAGACAAAGCTGACCGAAGCCGAAACGCGCGCGCTCATCGACGAGCAGCTGAGAAAAGTCGGCTGGGAAGCGGATACAACAAATCTTCGTTATTCTAAAGGGACGCGCCCAGAACGCGGAAAAAAGCGAGCAATAGCGGAATGGCCGGTTAAGTCTGCAACGCAAAACGAAAATTATGCCGATTACGCGCTTTTCTACGGCGAGCAGCTCATTGGGCTTATCGAAGCAAAGGCGTACAAGAAAAATATTTACGCCGTTATCGACAATCAATGCCGCGAATATGCAAAAAATATTCGGGACGAAGATGAAAAATATTGCGTCGGAAAATGGCAAGATTACAAAGTTCCCTTCGTGTTTGCGACAAACGGACGCCCATATCTCAAACAAATCGAAACCGAATCGGGAATCTGGTTCCATGACTTGAGAAAGCCGTCTCACATTCCGCAAGCCTTGCACGGCTGGTACAGCCCAGAATCATTACTTGCAAAACAAAATCAAAATATTGATGGGGCGAATGCGGGGCTTAGCAATCTTCCGTATGACTTTTTGCGCGATCCTGACGGTTTGAACTTGCGTAATTATCAGCTTGAAGCCGTTGCTGCCGTAGAGAAAGCCGTCATAAGCGGCCAATCAAGGATTCTTCTTGCAATGGCAACCGGCACCGGAAAAACCAGAACGATTCTCGCAATGATTTACCGCTTTTTTCTGAAAGAGCGTTTCCGCCGCGTCCTTTTTCTTGTCGATAGGACAGCGCTCGGCGAGCAGGCGCAGGATGTTTTTTCTGCGGTACAACTGGAAGCTCTGAAAACGCTCGATAAGCTTTACACAATCAATACGCTTCATGAAACCGATTTGGAAAAAGAAACGCGGATACACATTGCAACGGTTCAAGGAATGGTTCATCGCATTATGAATGAGGACAAGGATACCATTCCGTCTTCCGGCGATTTTGATTGCATCATTATTGATGAAGCGCACCGCGGCTATACGCTTGACCGCGAATTGAGCGAGGCGGAGTTTTTATACCGCAGTCAAGACGATTTTATCAGCAAGTACAAAAAAGTAATCGAATATTTCGACGCAGTAAAAATCGCATTGACGGCAACGCCCGCTTTACATACTACGCAGATTTTCGGTAATCCCGTTTACACCTATTCTTACCGCGAAGCCGTCATTGACGGCTATCTTGCCGACCACGATGCGCCGTACAATATCAAAACGGAATTGAATCAGCACGGCATTCACCACGCAAAAGGCGAATGCTTGGCGCGCTTTAATCCCATAACAAAAGAGCTTTTGAATCCAGAAGAATTGGAAGACGACATTGATTTTGAGGTAGAAGAATTCAATAAAAAAGTTCTGACGGAAGCATTTAATAAAACGGTTCTTACGGAACTTTCAAACCACATTGACCCTGAAGGGGCTGAAAAAACGCTTATCTTTGCCGTCAACCAGAGCCATGCAAGTTTAATCGTCAAGCTGCTTCGAAAAATTTATGAAAAACAAGAAATCCCTGCGGAAGCGATCGAACAAATCACCGGTTCCATCGATGGCGGCCCTCAGCGCGTCAAGGAGGCAATTAAAAAATTTAAGAACGAACATTATCCGACCATTGCGGTTACGGTTGATCTCCTTTCGACAGGAATAGACGTGCCGGAAATCACCAAGATTGTTTTTATGCGCCGGATAAAATCGCGTATTCTTTATGAGCAGATGCTCGGACGCGCAACCCGTCTTTGTCCAAAAATAAATAAAACGCATTTTGATATTTTTGATGCAGTCAATTTGTACGCCTATCTTGATGATTTTTCATCGATGAAATCCGTTGTGGTAAATCCGTCCGCATCTTTTGATGAACTACTTGCCGGCTACGAAAAAGTTGACGATGAAGCGCATATTCAATTCATCAATGAACAGGTTATCGCCAAATTCCAACGCATGAAACGCAATTTGGACGAAAATCGGCTTCAGCAGTTCAATGCGCTGACGCATTCCGATTCTCTTGAAAGTTTTATTGCAACAATCCGGAATGCAAAAGCGGAATCGGAGGATAAATGCAAAGAACTTTTAATCCTTGCGCGGGAAGCGCTCAAATTACTTGAACAGCGCAATGAGGCGCAGTATGCGATTATAAGCGATAAGAGCGACCGCGTAATACAAGTTTCGCGGGGATTCGGGGCGGGACAGGCTCCGGCGGATTATTTGGAGAGCTTTGAGATATACTTAAAAACAAACAGAACCAAAATCGAAGCGCTGGAAATAATCTGCACTCGTCCTGCCGACCTTACCCTTAAAGACCTGCGGAATGTAAGCATGACGCTTGATGCGCACGGTTTTAATTCAATGCAGCTCAATACCGCCATCACGCAGCTGACAAACGAAGAATGCGCTGCCGACATCATAACGCTTGTCCGCTGTTACGCAATAGGTTCGCCGATCGTTTCGCACGAAGAGCGAATCCGCAACGCCGTTAAAAAACTCTGCAAAGCTCATAATTTTACCGCAAGCGAAAAGAAATGGATTGACCGCATAGAAAAATATCTCATCAACGAATCCATCCTAAATGCTAAAACCTTTGATGAATTCCCTGCGTGGAAAAATCAGGGCGGCTTTTCCAAAGTGGATAAAATATTCGGCAGTACGCTGCATTCGATAATCAGAGAACTAAATACGTACCTTTATGAAGACAAATCGGCATAACGTAAGGAAAACCGGAAAATGACAAATCAAGAAATCGTTTCAAAACTGTGGAATTTATGCAATATTTTGCGGG
>CAUTOX010000150.1:0-5027 GCA_963539665.1 uncultured Treponema sp. | reverse complement strand
TATACAATCTTTACATGGCGTATGACAGAAATTTAAGATTGAGAGCAATCAAATATATCGCTCGACACAACGCACTGCGGAACCTCACCTGCGCACAAATTGCACCTATTTCACAACTTTTTATTCCGTTGGCGCAGGAGAATGGCGGAAAACTTCGAGTTTTTCCAAAAAACCCGCAATCCCCCATTAAATAGCGGCGGGCGGAAGAAAACTACTCCCAAATACAGCAACATGACATTCCGCCTATCAAAAATTCCGCCTTTTTTCTTCGAAAGCTACTATATAGAGGGTGTGGACGAAATAAAATTCAAACCGAATATACGGGAACTAACATTGAAACACGGCATCGCCTATCCGACTGACGAGGAATTGCTCATGCTCATCATCGGGTATGGGACGCGCTCGATGCCGGTCGGGAAACTTGCGCGCACGGTGGCGGACAGCATCAATACGATGAATCCGGAGAATCTTATGAACGGGCTGCTTTCGATTAAAGGGCTTGGAGAAGGCAAAGCGCTTGCGGTACTGGCCGCGCTGGAATTCGGCAGGCGGCGCAACAGCTATAAAAATGCCGTCATAAAAAGCCCGAAGGATGTCATTCCATTCGTGCAGATGTATTCAATCCAAACGCGGGAGCATTTTATCTGCATCACGCTTAACGGCGGGCATGAAATTATACAGATTCGGATTGTGTCGATCGGAACGGTGAACCGAACGCTCGTGCACCCGCGTGAAATTTTTTCCGAAGCGCTGATGGAACACGCAGCGGCAATCATTGTGTGCCATAATCACCCATCCGGCAACTGCGAGCCGTCGGACGAAGACATAAAAACCACGCAAATGCTATTGAATGCCTCGGAGATTGTCGGGATCCCGCTTCTGGATCACATCATCATCGACCGGCATACCTACTTCAGTTTTTTGGAGCGCGGCGTGCTGTTTTCTGCAAATGATGCGCGGAAAGAATCGTCAAGCGGCGTATTTTTCGACAGCCATTGCTGAACGAGCGCGGAAAAATACGCTCCTTCAAACGCGGCAGTTTTCCCGCATCGCTTTCTGCGCTATGATTGCAGCATGAATATTTGTCTTTTTACGCCGGAAGAGCTCAACCTTCCGCTTGCAAAACAGGATGAGCGCGCTCAGCACCTGATAAAAATCCTACGCAAAAAGGTTGGAGAGCGTTTTCATGCAGGCGTTATCGGCGGAAGCTCCGGTTCGGCGCGCATCACGGCGATTGAAAACGACTGCATTCGCTATCAATTTACCGCCGACGCTTCTCCGAAGCCGCTCCTGCCCCTCCGCATGATTATCGGTTTTCCGCGTCCGATTCAGCTCAAACGCTTGCTGCGCGACCTTTCGATTCTCGGCGTTTCGGAAATCCATCTGACCGGCACAGAAATCGGCGAAAAATCATATATGCAATCGACCGTTATTGAAGACGGCTCGGCCGCTCGAATGCTTTTGGACGGCGCAGCGCAGGCCGGCAGCACATTCGTTCCTGCGCTGTTTGTTCATGCAAACGTGCCGCAATGCCTTGCCGCGTTCGGGATGCCGTCAGGCGATGTACGGATTGCGCTCGATAACGTAAATCCCGCATCGCGTCTGCAAACCGTCCTTGAAAAAGCGGCGGGCGCGGAGCGCATCTATGCGGCAGTCGGCAGCGAACGCGGCTGGACTGACCATGAGCGGCGGCAACTTGAAGCGCATGGATTTATCCGCGCAGGCATGGGGGGACGCATAATGCGAACGGAAACCGCAGCGGTTGCAGCGACAGCTATCATCGCTTCTTGCTTGGATTGGATGTAGCAGGCTCAGAAGCGAGTGAAGTTTGCCCCTCTCCTCCTTGAATGCGCAGCCGGCAGGCGACGCTTTAGAAGGAGAGTTTGAGAAAAACGCGGCTATCGAAACCGTCGAAATTCGCGCTCAAGGTGAATGCGTCTATGTAGCGAATCGTCGCGCTCCCGCCGAGCGAAATAAAATCGGAAAGCGCGTACGCTCCGCCGACCGTCAATACCGGTGCAAAAAACAGCAGGTAGCGGAAGGGTGCGTATGAAGACAGGCCGATGTCGAGCGTCAGTGGTTTTACCGGACAAAAACGCGCCTTTGTTGCAACGGCAATGTTATGATTGAAAATCGGCGGCACCGCAGCGCGGATGCGAGCTTCCTTATAAAAATAGGAAATATTCATGCGTATGCCGAACAAACCCGGCGGATCGTACTTAAAGTAGATGCCCGTAAGAAAATCCGCCTCTGAAAACACATCCGCATACGCATTGACGTGTAGCACGGAGCCAATTCCCGCTCCGAATCGCCCGGCAATCGTCGGCATATACGCAGCTTCAGCGGTAAAATCAAAAACGCTCGGCCGCACTAAAAGACCGGAACTGACCGTAAGCTCCCGCATATCAAGCGTTATCGAAACCTCCGCGCCAGCGCTTGTCAACGCGCCGTCAGGCCCATGCGCGGTATGCAGGGCATTAACCGCCGTCCATCGGGGCATCGGCGTAAAAAAGCGAACGGGCAGCGCGGATAGTTTTACCGCGAAGGAAAGAGCAAGGAGCATCAAAAACGCAATATTTTTCATTTGCAGTATGTTACCGGAATCTACGCCGAATAGTAAGAGGAAAACAGTTGCCCACATAACAAGACAGGAACTTTCTGTGAAGACGAAGAAGGCTTCATTGCTTTTCGGCGCATTTGAGAGCTTTCATATCGGACGTTTTACAGCTTTTATCGCGTCCATTTTCCTTCGCGCCAACAGAGACAGCAAGCGTGTTTTGCTATTGGCAAAACGGGAGGCGAGCGGCAAAGACCTGCCAGCATTCAAGCGCCATTCGCTCGCTCGCCCCTGTTCATTAGAAAATGGGCATCTTGAAAAAACTCGATTTTTGCGATTTTTTCAAGATTGCAACGAGTTGTAACTCGCTGTATTATCGCGAGCTACAACATCGCATTTTCAAAGTTACCTCTAAAAACTGAAGTTTTTAGAAGTTCCCAAATATTAAAACGCGGGGGAATAATCTACGGAAATTGTCGTTCCCTCAACTAAGGTAAATCGTGCGCAAAGCTTCTGCTCTCCCGGCTTTTTTTCGAGAATGAGGCGCGTTATCAGGATTTCCTCACGCGAGTTTCCTTCCGACAGTCCGCTCCGCCCCGCTTTGGCAAAGACGTTTGCCGGCTCCGGCACATCGTTTATCGTAAAATAGAACGGTTGGGAGTTTACCGAAGGAAATGAATTGACCGTATAGGTGTCATCTGTTGACGTTAACAGCCGGTAGTCATGGTTAAAGCCGTTTCCGGTCATGTATCGGTTCCATTTTTTTGCAGCTTCATCGTTGGAGCCGCCGTTTTTCAGAATCTTGAAGACAAAAAGCCTCTTTAACGCCGCCGCGTCCGCTCTTTTAAAGCCGCTTTTGGTTATAGACTCGCTGATTGCCGTGCCGCGGATTGCGCCGCCGGTAATGTGTTCCGCAAGCGCATCCTCTGTCGTGATGCAGTATTGCAGCGTCAGTTCCCCCGCACTATCGTCAGCGCGGATCGTACCGTTTTTCGCATTGTACAACCCGACAGTCAATTTCAGCCCCAAATGCGTGCCGTCGGTCTTGGTCTGATACCGGTCAATATATTTTTGGATTTGCTCCATGTCGAAGACATCCGCAGCTCCGGCGGCCTTGCCGATTGCATACACGCTCGATGCAAAGATAGTCGAATCGACTGTAATAAAATTGGCGTTCGTTTTGCCGAGCACGTAGGAAAATACATCATTTTCCGTAAAATACGGCTTTTTTTGCGCGCGCGCCGCGCCGTGCATATACGCCTTTTCTTCCTCCGTTTCCGCGCCGCCCGTCTGCAATCTTTTGTACGACAGAAAATACTGCGGAACAGCCTTTAATTCATTCCCGTCTTTACCGATTTGCGCCGCGAAGCGGTAGCCGTCCCTTTTGCCGAGCGTAACGCGCTTGCCGTTTTCAAGCTGCATCGAAAACTTCAAATATGCCGATACGTCCGTCTCTGCCTTCGAAATATATGCGTCGAGCGAAAGATTCTCTTCAATCGCCGGATTCAAGTCAAAAACGCATTCTTGAACCGACTGGAGCGGACTTGCATACGGATGCGTAAATCCGGTCTGCGTAATTTCCGTGTCGAAGTTTTTACCGTCCTTAAAGCCTTTGACTTTGACGGTAAACGTGCCGCGCTCATCGTCGTAGCGCACCGCCGCCGCGCTCGTAAACGTAATGCCGGAAAGCGTTTTGCCCGCCGCCGCTGCAATCTTTTTAGCCGCAGCCGCAGCCGACTCGCGTCCTTGCTGTACGCCGCATACGCTCAGTAATTCCGCCGCCGACAGCGTGTATTCAGGAGCTGGCGGAGCCTGCGCTTTTTCCTTGAAGCCGTTGATGCTAATCGTCCGTGATTTTGATTGCAGCGTCCCCTTCGACAAGCGGAAGGTAACGGCCGCAGTGCGATTCGCCTCGTCTCCGGCAATATTCAGATATTCGATGCGATAGACGTTTGCATCGAACCCACTCGCCGTGATTTTATCGCCGGTTAGCTCGCGTACCGTCATGCTTGCCTTTGCGGGCGCGTCAAGCGTTACCGCATCGACTGCGGCATTGATTTTTTCCTGCGCGGACGGAGCCTGCGGTTTTTCCTTAAAGCCGTTGATGCTAATCGTCCGCGATTTTGATTGCAGCGTCCCTTTCGACAGGCGGAAGGTAACGGCCGCAGTGCGATTCGCCTCGTCTCCGGCAATATTCAGATATTCGATGCGATAGACGTTTGCATCGAACCCACTCGCCGTGATTTTATCGCCGGTTAGCTCGCGTACCGTCATGCTTGCCTTTGCGGGCGCGTCAAGCGTTACCGCATCGACTGCGGCATTGATTTTTTCCTGCGCGGACGGAGCCTGCGGTTTTTCCTTAAAGCCGTTGATGCTAATCGTCCGCGATTTTGATTGCAGCGTCCCTTTCGACAGGCGGAAGGTAACGGCCGCAGTGCGATTCGCCTCGTCTCCGGCAATATTCAGATAT
>CAUTOX010000149.1:0-5063 GCA_963539665.1 uncultured Treponema sp. | reverse complement strand
TCGGTTTTCATTTAATCGGGGGGCTTTCCCCTGGTTATCTTACGGTTTTTACTACATTGTTTTAAAGGGGGGCGGCGCCCCCCCCCCCCCCCCCCCGTCAGAGGCGGCATTCTTACATGAAACAACGCTCAATCCTGCGACGGCGGCTGTAAGACCTAACAAAGTTTTCAATCCTAATTTCATATTCGATCTCCATAATAAAGAAAAATAAAATAAATACCGGCCGGATACCCTGTATCCTCCAATATTATCCGAATAAAACTGCTGTGTTGCACTGCTTTTAATGCGGCATCCACTTTAAATGATTTCATTACTATAGCACATTCGATGCAAAATGCAATACTGCTCCCTGTCCCACACCCCATCTCCTCCTCCGTCTGCCGCGCAAACTAGCACGTTTTTCCCTCGCAAAACGTGAGCGGACGGCCGACAATGTTCTGTCCACCAAGACAAACATCCCCCGTCCGCCGCCGTCTGCCGCGCAAACTAGCACGTTTTGCCCCCGCAAAACGTGAGCGGACGGTCGACAATGTTCTATCTGCCAAGACAAACATCCCCCGTCCGCCGCCGCCTGCCGCACAAACTAGCACGTTTTGCCCCCGCAAAACGTGAGCGGGCGGCCGACAATATTCCGTCTGCCAAGATAAACATTCACCGTCCGCCGTCTTCAAGCCGGCAAGCATATTTGCCGTCCGCCTTGCTCTTATGCTATACTCCGGCCATGTGCGAAGTCAAAATCGAATGTGTGGCGAAGGCGGGAGCTGCGTTGCCGGTTTACAAGACGGCGGGAGCGGCGGGCGCGGATATTTGCGCCTTGCTTGAGGAAGATGTCTGCATTCCGTGCGGCGCGTATGCCCTTATTCCGACGGGGCTTTTTGTTGCGGCGCCTGCCGGTTTTGAAATACAGGTGCGGCCGCGTTCGGGGCTAGCTGCAAACAGTGGCGTTACCGTTCTGAACGCGCCGGGAACAATAGACAGCGACTACCGCGGAGAAATTAAAGTCATTCTGATTAATCTGGGGGATAAGCCGTTTACCGTACATTCCGGCGACCGCATTGCGCAAATTGTGGCGGCGCCGGTTGCTGCGGCATCCTTTGTGCGCGTCGATTCGCTTGATGCAACTGCACGCGGCGAAGGCGGTTTCGGTTCAACGGGAGTGATTTTGTGAACGTGCTGGAGCGAGTCCGCGGATGCTCCGCATTCCTGCAAGAGCGCACGGAAGCGGTTTTCTTGAAAACAGAAACCGCCGTCCGCCGCTTTTACGAGGCGCATCTTTCCGCTCGGCTGGAGCGTCTAGCCGCTGTCATTGATGCTTTTCAAGTAAAATACCTGAACAAAGGCAAACTCGGCAATCATGTTCTCATCAAATATCTGGTCAAGGAGCTGACGCTTTATTTCGCCGTTGCTTTTTTGTTTTTCTTTATGATTTTTTTTGTGAACCAGATTCTGCTGCTGGCCGAAAACATCCTCAAAAAACGGGTGCCGTTCGGCGATGTCGCAAAGCTGATCACGTACGGGCTGCCGTTTATCATTGCGCAGTCCGCGCCGTTTGCTACGCTGGTGGGATTTTTGATGTGTCTCGGGCGCATTATGACTGAAAATGAGGCGCTCATCATCCGCGCGGCGGGGCAAAACTACGCCGTGTTTGTCGTTCCCGTGCTGGCGTTAGGGCTGCTGATTTCCGTGCTTTCGTTTTTCGTCAACGACTACCTGCTGCCGGCAGGCACGATTCGCTACAATAAGCTCTACCGGCAAATTATTGCGTCCAATCCCGCCGTCGAAATTGAACCGCATTCGATTAAACGCCTCAATGACGCAACGATCGTCATCGGCGACGTGAAAGACGGCGTTGTGTCGGATCTGGTGTTTTTTGACAACAGTTCGGCGGGCAAGCAGCGCATCGTCGTTGCTGGCTCGTCCAATTTGGTGAGCGCAAAGCGCGACGGCGTACTGATGCAGCTGAATATGCACGACAGCTTCGTAGCCTTTATCGATACGGCAAAACGGGCGGATTTTGAATCGCTCGTCTCCTCGCTTGCAACGCTCAACATTTTCGATTCATCGATCTTCGGCGACAGTTATTCGACATCCCCGCGCGAAATGACATCCTACGACTTGGGACGGAAAATCCGCGACATGAAGCAGAGCGAAAATTACACCCGCCACATCTTGAACCGCTATATAATGGAATACAATAAAAAGTTTTCGCTGCCGTTCGGTTCAATTTTCTTCGCGTTTCTTGCGCTGCCGCTTGCATTCGTATTCGGCAAGCACAATGGGCAGACGATCGGATTGATTGTCGGGCTGCTGATTTGCGTCGTGTACTGGGCGATGATGATTCTGGGGCAGATTTTTGCCGCGCGCAACGGAATTGACGGTTTTTGGGCAATGTGGTTTCCGAATCTCGTTATCGGCGGGTCGGGAATGCTTTTTTACGCGGTGCTGAAAAAACGATGAGACTGGTTCGTTATCTGTTCAAACGCTTTATTCCAGTCTTTTTAGGTTCTCTCGGCTTTTTTTCGCTGGTACTCATTCTCGTCGATTTGCTGATGAATCTGTGGAAGTATATCCAAAATGAAGCGCCGGCGATGCAAGTCGCCTATCTGATGCTCCTGTATTTCCCAAAAACTATCTGGTACTCCGTGCCGCTCGGCGTGCTCTTTGCCGTTTCGTACACGCTCAGCGATTTATACGCCAGCAATGAGCTGACTGCGGCCTTTGCCGGCGGCGTTTCGCTGGTGCGCTTTACGGCGCCGCTCCTCGTCATGTCGTTCTTTATGAGCGGGGCGCTTTTTTTCTTCGATGATTTGCTGGTAGTCCCGACGTATGCGAAAAAGCAGGAGCTGCAGAACCGGCTGCTGGATCAAGAAAAGTCTCTCGATAACGAAAGCGTCGTCGTTATTTCTGATAATTCGCTCATTATTTATAAAGCGGATGAATATTTGGACGACAGCCGAACGCTCAGGAATTTGTCCCTCGTCTACCGGAACGAAGACCATTCGATTGACGCGATTATCCGCGCCGATTATGCGGAGTGGGATGCGGATGCAAGCCTGTGGATGCTGCAAAATCCCGTGCAGTACGAATACCAAGACGGCACATTAGTGTACGGCTCCGTTTCCGCCGACCGCCTAAGCCGCCTGAACGAACCAAGCGAAACCTTCCGCAGCAGCAACGTCAGCGTCGAAGAAATCAGCTCCGCCGATGCAAAAATCTACATCGACCACCTCAAGCGCGTCGGACTGCCCTTCAACGAAGAATTATCAATTTATTACAAGAAATTTTCCTTTCCGTTCATCGTATTCATCGTCGTATTCCTCTCAATCGGACTTTCCGGTAAATCCCGCAAAAATGTCCTGCTCATCAGCCTGTCGCTTTCCATCAGCGCGGCCGTCCTCTTTTACGTCATGCAAATGGTTACCATGCTCCTTGCAAAATTCGGCTACATCACCGCCTTTGCCGGCGCATGGTCTCCGGTCATCTTCTTTGTCCTCCTGAGCGCAATCCTGCTGCGCTACGCCCGAACATAATGCGGCTGTAGCGCGGAACTTGCCCGGCTTGCTACGAGCCAGTGCGAGCGCGGGCGGAGAAACATTATCTGCCAGATAGAACTCGTCGGCCGCCCGCGTGGAGTTTTTGTTTGACAACAAAAACTCCACGAACTCCGCAAAGCAAACCGCCGCGTCAGCCATCTCAACCATCGTAGCGTTTTGCCGCGGGCAAAACGCGTTGCAGACGGCGCGACACCTAAACACTGAACGAGGCTCCGTCTGCCCATGTAGCTGCCCAAAAACAAAAAAACGCGCACAACTCGTTAAAGCCGTGCGCGTTTTCATTTTATAGCTAATTGCCTTCTAAAACGGCATCCAGAGCCTGTGAAACGGAGGCATATAGATGAACACAGCCAGCAACTTTTCGCTTCAAAGCGCTCCACTTGTGTTCAATAGGATTGTATTCCGGTGAATACGGCGGTAGGAAAATCAGTTCCTGCGAATATTCTTTTGAGATTTGATACAAGACCTCTTTCTTGTGAAAAGCAGCATTGCCCATGATGATAACGCGATTTTTGGACAGGTTTTTCAACAGCGTCTTTTCAAACCTGCTCTCGAATAAAACGCTATTCATCGTCCTGCCATACTGAAAAGAAGTAAGCGATTTACCCGCACATAACGCCGCAACAAGCCCAAATTCGTGCATGACGCTTGCCGCTAATGCGGATGTTGACGCGCTTTCCTCGTTTACTGCGCGCATATTGGCGATACATCTGCGTCTGGATTCCAGTTTCATCTATCATATACGACCTTTTCTTTGGGAATGTCTTTAATTTTTTCTAAATATACCTCTACTTGTTTGGCATCTGGTACATTGTAATATCAAGTGCAACAGTAAAAATAAATAAAAAAACTTCATAGAATGTTTTAACCTAAAACCATCACATCAAAGGGAAAAACAAACTATGAAGCCATACAATCATTTGACACAAATGGATATATGCTGTCTATTTTATTTGCTGCATCTCGGTTTAAGCCGGAATCAAATCGCCATGCCTTGGATAAGCAGAGGTCTTCTGTAAGCAGACTTATAAAACGATGTCCATGAGAAGAATTGAATCCGAAAGCGTCTTATGAAAAATATCTGAAAAACAGGAAAAAGCGTAAGAAAAAAGCGGATCAAAGAAGGAACAGAATTGTTTGAGTTCATTCAGGAAAGGCTATATAGATACTGGTCTCCTGAAATAATCGCACTAAAATGGAATGAGCAGCATGAAAATGATTCTATTTTCTTTAATACAATATATTCGGCAATAAAAGCCGACATATTCAAAAAAATCTCTGTTCAATCGCATTTGAGAAGGCGAGGAAAACAAAAATACGGACAAAGAAGTCTATTTTGCACGATACACCCTGACAAAACGATTCATGATTTGCCGGAAGAAGCAAAATATTGAGAGCGGTTGAATGACTGGGAAGGAGATACGATACGAACAACTCCGGGAAATGGCTGTATTGCACGGAAATCAATTTTTGAGTGAAGGTATTAAAAAAGAAGAAAAAATACTAAAG
>CAUTOX010000148.1:0-5074 GCA_963539665.1 uncultured Treponema sp. | reverse complement strand
GCCGTCATGCAATTCAAAGCATGAGCGGTGTGGGAAAATGTTATGATAATGCGAGAATGGAATCCTTTTTTGCGACACTCAAGAAGGAGAAGCTATACCGCATAGATACAACAAAATTGAAAAGAGAAGAAGTAAAGAAAATCGTCTGGAGGTTTATTGTATACTACAACCGGCGAAGGATCACCACAATGAATCCGAAAGGTTATCCTCCTGCGATTTATCGGGAACTGTTTGAAACCGGTTTATCAAAACCGGCAGCTTAAACTACATTTTAGGGAATTTAGGGTCTGCACTATTATTGACTTTTCCACAGTGCGGTTATTACAGGGCAACACGTCTTGTGGCGATGCCCGAATGGCAGGGGGCGGGAATCGGCACGAGATTCCTGAATACGGTCTGCAAATGGCATTTGGACGGAAACGGACGGTGCGGGAAAAAACTTCCTGTGTTATTCCACACTTCGCATCCCCAACTTGCAGCAGTTCTCCGCCGTTCGCCCCTTTGGGTTCAGAAAAGCGCAGTGCTTTATCAGAAAGCAGGAACGAAATTTACTTTTAATAATGGTGGCAAGGGCGGGCATAGCTGGTACGGCGGGCATTTCAGAGCCGTACAGGGCTTTGCCTGTCTGGGGGTGCGGAATGCTTAAACTTTTCATAGCCGGACAAAAATCATTCGGCGCGGCAGTTTATAAGGCTGTCCGGAATGCGGGGCATACGGTAATGGGCGTCGCGTGCCCTGCCGATAGGCAGTATTTCTACCGGCTTAAGAAAGCCGCCTATTGTGATGAGCCGCGACCGGTTATAGTCGATGACGAGCAGTTGCGGGCGTCAGATATTCCAGAGGGAACAGATGTCATAATTGCGGCTCACAGCCACCATTTCATAAGCACGAAAGCCCGTTCAAAGGTTAAATATGCGTTCGGCTATCACCCGTCGCTTCTTCCTCGACATCGCGGGAAGGATGCCGTAAAGTGGACGATACGCTTCGGCGATGCGGTTGCAGGCGGTTCGATATATGAACTCGGTGAGAAAGTCGACGGCGGAGGTATAGTGCTGCAACGCTCCGTGCTTGTAAAGAAAGAATGGACTTACAAGGACTTGTGGCGCGACGCATTGTTTCCGCTCGGCGTACAGCTGATACTTGAAACCTTGAAAATGATAGAGGACGGCAAGTATTCAGTAACGCCACAGGACGAGAGCCTTGCCACATGGGAGCCGCCGATAGAGCCGAATACACGACTGCTCAGACCAGAACTCATAATGCTTGGACAGAAGTAAAGCCTAAAACACTTGCACTATATGCAATTACCTTGCACGTAGTGCAATTTTTAGGCTTTTTCTTTTCGTAGGAAAATTCGCGTTTTTTCTTTGGCGGGTTCACTTTCGCAGCCGCTTCAGCACGGAAGATAGATGACAGCCGAAGACTTCTGCGATTTATTTGAGACAGGCATCAGGATGCTCTTCTACATATTTGATGAGTTTTTAGGGGATGATTTTCTTGTTAACTGGACGACGGACTTTTATTTTTACATTGCCGGTTGCCTCATATCGTCTTTTTCAAGCAATAATTGTACTAATATTCATTTAGAACACACTCGCAGTCTGTGTCACTGTGTGGCCTTCTTTTGCATATTCAAGTGCCTGCAGTCTTAAATCTCTATCATACAACATCTCTTGAGTATAATGGGGTTTTGCTTGCATTTCAAGGCAATTAGCTATAAAACCACGAGAAAGAAATATCCCAGCAATATAACAAGAGAACAATTTGAAAATATCCGCCCGTTATTAGAAAGCGGCCGGAAAAAAGCTGCTCATTGCAACGTCGCCCCGTACTAAATCCTTTGCGCCATCCCCTATTTGCTCTAAAGCGGTTGTCAATGGCGTATGCTTCCTAAAGTTTTTCCAAGGTGGGCGCCACTATTATTTTAGCATATGGAAGAAGCCTGCTGATGAAGGCATATGCCTTTTACATCAGCGCTAAAAAAAGAGAGTTGGCCAGGCTCGTACAAAACAGGGCGGAACTCTTGCGAGAGCAGTTTTCTTAGAAGCTGTTTGGAGTTTTTTAAGAAGGCTCTCCCAAAAGTTCTATCATAGATTTCAGGGCAGTATAAACTTTGCTTTTTTTGCTTTCCAAGGAAACCTCTGTTTTTAAGCTAAGCAAAGCTTCGTTTTACGTCTCACTGTTTGGAAAAGGACTGAAATATATGAAAATTATTTCATTGGATTCGTTTAAACTAGGTACATGGAAAACTCCAAACAGGTTCTGAGCAACTTTAGAGTTGTAGTAGGCGATTCCGTCCGCCTGTTTTCCCTGCAAATAAAAACGCCGCCGGTTGAGCCGGCGACGTTTTTCGGGAACTGCAATACATCAATAGCCGTCGCTCATCGCGCGGTTGTTGTCCTTGATGCACAGTTCATCGTAAACCAAACTGCGCTTCCGGAGGTCTTGTTTGAGCGCATCGGGGAAGGGCATATTTCTCCAAAAGATACCGCGCACTTCCTTGTCAAGCCGCTGAACGCCGGTCGATTCTTTCGTCATCCACAAGATGTAATCTTCGATAAAGAACGATTTGAGTTCGCCTTTGAGCTTTTGCCGGTCGATAAACTGATAATACTGACCGGTGAGCCCTTCTTCCATCCAGTAGTACGAGGCTTTTTCTTTTGCAACCTGCCAACGCAAGTCTGCGACTGCCGTTAAAATGGCCGTACGCAAATCGCGCGGGTACATCGGTACGACAATACGAGCGCGGCTGGTTACGCGGTTATAGCGATCGAACGGTTCCCAGCAAAAGCCGCGGTCGCCGTAAGTCGGCAGGAGCAGCACGTATGGGATGATGCGGTTCGCTACGTTTTTATGCATACGAGTAAAGGCTCCGGGATCAAGCGACTCAATCCAGCGGAGAATTTCGATAACATTTTCGCGTGTGCCGGTGCCTTTTTCAGTGCAATGGAAAAATTCCCGGGTAAACAGCGGAAATTGATTTCCCTGTCGGCCGACCGTCATCTTCGCCATTTGCCGAACGGTTTCGAATTCCGTGTTGACCGCCCCCGCATCCGCTGTTGTATTCTGCGGCGCATAGGAAAGTTTGTCTTCAACGCTTTCATATATCTGCTGCGCGTCCTCAAACTCGGCAAGACACTTCGTCAGCTCTCGATCATTGCGGGAAAGCCGGTGGAGCCGGTCAGTGATTTCGGAAAACATTCTTTTCTGCATTTCCGTATACGGTTCGCGGTGCGGCGACAGCCCGATGCACACATTATGTTCGCAAATCGCTGCAATTCGCTCTTTAAGTTCCGCTTCAAGCGCCTTGCGTTCGTTCTCTTTGAGGTTGAGCATATTTTCCGCGCTCTGGAGCTTGCCCGAATTCTTTGACTGCAACTGCATGAGGCGCGTCTGCTCGTATTTTGCAGCCTCCTCCGCATTCGATGTCTTTGCGGGCATCCGTTTTTCATCCGTCATAGAATTGGTGAGGCGGCCGGAAGCAACTTCGTCAAACCATTCATCGAGATACAAAATCGGTTCATTGTAAAGGTTTTCATAAAATACGCGCGAAAAAAACTGCTTCTGCTCCGCTTTAAATAGGGATGGTAAAAGCACTCCGAACCGGACAAACATCCGCTTCGGCATCGGCAGCGTAGAATCGTTCATTTTCGGGGCCATCCCGCGCAACAATTCCCAGAATGCAGAAAGAATTTGCTGACGGTAGACTGTTTTATCCTTCGGATCCGGGCAGGTAAGGTATTTTGAGAGCACTTGATGCACACGCTGCGCGGAAGCGTTTTCATGAGACAGAACGGTTTTATAGTATTGCGCTTCATCAAACACGCCCGACGGCGTATCGTTCAGCAATTTTTCTATCGGCTCAAATCCGGTTTGATTTAAATCCACCCGATGAATTGATTTTTTGCCGGACTCTTCCGGCTCAGGCTCAGTAAGCCCCGCTATCTTTTTTTGGGCCTTCGGCTTTGACTTTACAGGCGTTGCGATTGCAGCAGGCTCCGCTGCCGTATCTTCTGCCGCTTTCATCGCCTCGCTGCCAAGCAGCAGTGCGGCTATCTCTGGATCAAGGTCGGAATAATCGCTCATTCTCTCTTCACGTCCCCCAGTAAAAAAACTATCGGAAACCGCTCGCTTCCGATGTTGCGCGAGTATATCATGCTGATTTTATTCATGTCGAGTAGGCTACGGGGGAGCGATTCGGGTGAGGACAAGCGCAATTTTCCGGCCTGCTTGCCGAATAGCAAATGCTATGCTGGCGGCGTATGCAGCTTCGATACGGTCGTATTTAGTTTGCATTGCAATTGCAGAATGCGCTGTTCTGCCCTATAATATTGGCAATTCCTGCTGGGGGCAGTAAATCTGTCCGATAACGATGATGTCGAACAGGTTTTGTATTTCCATACGCTGTATCAAAATCGCGCCGGAAATCACTCCCGGCGCAAGAACATTGGGCGCCGTGTTCAATGTCCTGCACGGTATATAAAGCTAATTGCCTTGAAATACAAGTAAAACCCCATTATACTCAAGCTATGTCGTATGATAGAGATTTAAGACTACGGGCACTTGAATATGCAAAAGAAGGACACTCATTGACACAGACTGCGGCAGTGTTCAAAATAAATATCAACACAATTATTGCTTGGAAAAGGCGATAGGAGGCAACCAGCGATGTAAAAATAAAAGTCCGTTGTCTAGTTAACAAAAAAATCATCCCCGAGGAACTCATCAAATACATAGAAGAGCATCCTGATACCTACTTAAAAGAAATCGCAGAAGTCTTCGGCTGTCATCCATCTTCCGTGCTGAAGCGGCTGCGAAAGCTTGGTATCATGCAAAAAAAAGAGCACATTTTACAAAGAACAAGCCCCAAACAAGTTGAGGCGTATTTAGGAAAAATCAAAGATATTCCCAAAGAAAAGCTCGTATATATCGATGAAACTAGCATACAGACGCAAATGTACCGCCAATATGCACGCCGTAAACGAGGAAAACGGGTCAATATTCGCATCAGCGGCAAGAGCAATGCTCGAATCGGGCTTGTTGCGGCGCAATGTGAAGGCGCTTTGCTTGCTCC
>CAUTOX010000147.1:0-5089 GCA_963539665.1 uncultured Treponema sp. | reverse complement strand
GGTCATCAGGATCGGGATTCGGCGGTTTTTCAGGCGGCGGTTACTCAGGGGGAGGAGGCAGCTTTGGAGGGGGAGGCGCATCAGGCGGGTGGTAAGCGGAATGCGGCCTCAAGCAGCAAGAGAACGCGATTTTGCAACTTGAATGCCATTGCCGCCACCCCCATTTTCCAACAGCAACCAAGAGATAACGGCCACAGGCATTCCAACGACTAGAGAAGAAGCGCATCCCCGTGCCGCCGCGTTGCATCTACCGGCAAGTCCCGTATGAGGGAGACAATCTTGATGATGCGGAATAGCCGCCAGTTGTTTCGGCTGCGCCCCTCATGGCAGGGGCATGAAATTTTTAGTAAAGAATTATATTTTATGCAAGCCGATTTTATGGCTTTCATCTCCAATGCATTAGCGAATGCACCGAACAGAGCTATCATAAAACTCCCGTCCCTCAGTCCCCAAAGCCCGAAAAATAACGGAAGGTTTATTTTCAGCCGCCTAAAATAGCGCGGTTGAAAAACACGACGAGTTTGCGTTGCAAATGTCGCTTATTGTATGCGCTTTTTCAGGCTGACGCCTTGCAAAAGCACTGGAATTCGGCAGTTTCAAAATCTGAAGATTTTTTCAACTGTCGAATTTATAGGACTGGAAACAATGGTCAAATACAGTAAAGATTTTAAGGAACAGACGCTGCTATTGTCAGATGAGATAGGAGTGAAAAGGCTGCTGGGAAGCAGTTAGCACTCGATTTCAGCGTGGCGGAAGGCCAGAAGCCCAAAAGCGAAGGAAGTTAGGATCGCATAGGACAAAACGCCGTTGAACGAGCGGGAAATTGCTATGCAGTGCGAAATACAGGAGCTTAAAAAAGCAAGGTTTAACAGCAGCAACCAAATACTGTTGCCGCAGTTAAAACGTCACGTTCCCTCATCGGAAACGTGCGTATTAATATTTGCGCTTATCTGCGGCCAATTGAACACCTTCCAAAGTTTGCACTTTGTTCAGATGTTCAATTTTAAGGAACGAAATACTTAAAAGTGCTCTCGTTGTTTTCGTCGTAGGCCGGAAGAAGTAAGTACGCAAGGGGTATTTAGCTACATTTTGGAAAATGCAAAGGAGAGCGTGCACTCGGTGTAAGGATGTGCAAAAACCTAAAGGTGATGAGAAACAGGCTTTTACAAGTGGAAGCGCAACAAAGTGAAATGCTGGCAGCTTCTTCTGGTCGAAATACATAAGATTTTTTCACAGGATCCTGAAAACGATAACTATGAAGCACAGAGAATACGATTGGCACTTGAGCAACGAGGCATAAAAGTTTCTCGCTCGCTGGGAATCAGAGCGATGTTCCTTGCTGTTAATTGCGATGTTTAAATTGTAAGTCATTGCAAAACAACTACTTACACTTTAAACTCGTAGGTCATCTCTAAAATCCGACGGGGTTGTAGAGATGACCGCCTACATAAGAAGCAAAAGAAGCCCTGATGGGCTTACCAAAGCCGATAGAAAGGCTCAAAGACCTGAAAATCTTCTGAAAGGGGACTTTAGCGCAGACGCTCCTAACAAAAAATGGCGACCGATATAACACTCCTTTCCGTGCAAAGATGGGAAATTTTATATTGCACTGATGATGGACTGCTTTGCAGGAGAGATAATCGCAGTTGCGATGGACGACAACATGAAAAAAGAGCTTTGCATATGAGCTCTCAAGGAGGCATACGAATTAAGAAAGCCAGCTGATGGACTCATACATCACAGTGATGCTGGCTCTCAATATGCCAGTGGAGCCTACAGGCTTGACTTAGCTCGCCGTCATGTAATGCAAAGCATGAGCGGGGGTGGGAAAAGGTTATGATAGTGCGAGAATTGAAAGTTTATTTTAAGCGGTACAAATAGTACCGCTTAAAATACGGCGAGCTTGTTTTTCGGCAAACGTCGCTTATTATAAAACATTTTCTCACTATCGTTGCGAAAGTGAGAAATCAACAATCTTCAAAATTTGATAATTTTTCAGATTGTTGATTTTTAAGGAATCCTTTTTTGCAACGCTCAAGAAGGAGAAGCTATACCGCATAGATACAACAAAATTGAAAAGGGAAGAAGTAAAGAAAATCGTCTGGAGGTTTATTGTCTACTACAACCGACGAAGGATCACCACAATGAATCCGAAAGGTTATCCTCCTGCGATTTATCGGGAACTGTTTGAAACCGGTTTATCAAAACCGGCAGCTTAAACTACATTTTAGGGAATTTAAGAGCTGCACTATTATTGACTTTTCCATTGCTTGTTAAGAAAGAATGGACTTACAAGGACTGGCGGCGGGAAGCCTTGTTCCCGCTCGATGTACAGCTGATACATAAAACCTTGAAAATGATAGAGAGTGGCAGGTATTCGGTAACGCCACAGGACGAGAGCCTTGCCACATGGGAGCCGTCGATAGAGCCGAATACATGACTGCTCAGAGCCGAACTTATAATGCTTGTGCCTAAAAAACTTGCACTATATGCAATTACCTTGCACGTAGTGCAATTTTTAGGCTTCTTCTTTTCGTAGGAAAATTCCCATTTTTTCTTTGGCGGGTTTAGCTTGTTGGTCAGCAAAATTAAATTATAGCAGTTCAAAGAAACCTTTGCTTTATTTTGGCGACAGTATATTTTACTGGTTGCCTTAAAATCCTTTTTTCATGCTGATGCCCCGGGATTTTATTCACGGAACTCGAGTTTTGAAATAGCAGTAAAATAAAGCTGTATTTTCGGAAAAATCCGTCTGCCTTAGCCGCAGTCAAGCTTTTATATCGCATAAACACACGAAATGGTACGTAGCAAAAACCTCGCCTGCGCACAAATGGCACTCATTTTACAACTTTACATTCTATTGATGCAGGAAAAAGAATGATGCAAGTAAATACAACAGCCGCGCCTTTGAATATTGATGATAGCCGTAAACTGCCGAAAATAGGCGAATATAAGAAAATAGAAATATGGCAGGACGACGAAGCCGTTTCCAAAGATTTTTACTGCTACGCCATTCGTGAGTATGATAGCCAAGAGCATCAGATTTACGAAAAAACATCCAGTTACCAGGTTTGGAATAAGTATGACAGTAATGGGAATTTGATTCACAAAAAAGAAATTGACGGAAGACACACGAATGAAGAGTGGTATGAGTATCGCACTAATGGAAAATATTTGTTCCGCACAAAAAAAGACTATGGGTCTGGACAACGGAGGAAGAGCAGATGCTTTATGACAGCAAAGGGAAGTTGATTTCCCATACATCCCCAGGAGGGCGCACTGTCAAATATGAGTATGACAGCAATGGGAGGGTGAGTTATACAAAAAAGTATTCTGTTGATAGGCCTATGTCTGGTAAGAAGTGGCATCAGTACAATACAAAGGGAGATTGCATTTATGAAAAAGAATCGGAATTTTTCAATCGCACTCTGCCCCCTCCTGTATCCACTTTGGTAGAATGCATTTTCGAATACCTCTATCATGAAAACGGCGGAAAAACAAAAATTCAATGTTTTTTCTATGAACGGCGCTGGTAAGCGCTGTATCTAATTGCCTTAAAATGCAAGTAAAACCCATTATACTCAAGCTATTTCGTATTTAAGGCTGCGGCTGCATGAATATGCGCAAGAAGGCTACTCATTGACACAGACTGCGCCGGTGTCAATGTAAATATTAGTACAATTATTGGCTGGCGAAAACGATACAGGGCAACCGACGACGTAAAAACAAAAATCCGCCGTCCGGTCGATAAGAAAATTATTCCTGAAAACACGACCTGCTCAACAACATCGAACAGGTCTGCAAGTTCTAAATCGCACAAATAGTACGATTTAGAATAGCGTATTTTAAGGTAACCAGTCCTGAAACGGACGTTTCCGAACTGGTTTAATCGCAAATATGAGGAATCGCATCCGGATGTCTACCTCAAAGAAATAGCGGATTTTTTCGGTTTTCATTCATATGCAGTACTGAGAAAACTGCTGAGAAAAATCAGCTTTTACGAAAAAAAGTGCACATTCTATAAAGGCAAGCCCCAAACAAGTAGAGGCATATTTACAAAAAATCAAAGACATTTCAAAAGAAAAGCTCGTTATATCGATGAAACCGGCATTCAGACGCAAATGTACCGCCAATATGCACGCAGTAAACGCGGAAAGCGCGTCAATATCCGCATTAGCGGCAAGCGTCATGCTCGAATTGGGCTTGTTGCGGCACAACGTGAGAGCGCGTTGCTTGCTCCGCACACCTACAGCGGAACGATGAAGGCTTCTTTGTTCGAAAAGTGGTTTGAAGACAAATTGTTGAACTGTTTACCGAAAGGGCATGTTATTATCATGGACAACGCGGCGTTCCATAAAAAAAAAGGTTTTGCAGAATCTTGCGGAGAGATACTCGCAGGAACTGATTTTTTTTGTCGCCGTATTCACCTGAATATAATCCTATTGAACACTCATGGAGAGTTTTGGAGCGAAAAGTTGCTGGCTGCGTTCATCTATATGCCGCCGTTTCACAGGCTCTGGATGCCGTTTTAGAAGGCAATTAGATATATATTGTTGAAATGATTAATGGTGTACCTTTTTAAACTGGAAATATTTATGTAATGGGCATCGGTTTCTTTTTGCGTTGTATTTGTTATTTCTAATGGTTTTGGAATATATTACAAGGTAAGCGATTCAAAAAATATTAATGCATGATAGAATGTCCTAACACCGTTTTCAATGCAGACAAGCTGCATTGCGGTTTAAAACAATGTTGGAGGGACGGGCGGAGGTATATTACAAAGTCAAGTGCACAAAAGACTTCATGCGGTGATTTCAACCCTAAACATTTTCTGGGACGGTTGTTTAGAAGAGAAACAACTGTTTCTAAATAGCCGTCCTCCAGATTTCTAAAATCCATGCCTCCCGGCAGAAAGAAACGTAAGCAACCATTTATATTTTCGCTTGAGCCGCGCTGCCATGGACTGTGAATGTCTGCAAAATAAATTGAAGAGAGACACTGTGAAGTCCTTTCTGTAAATTCAGTAGGCTGCGGTAAAAAGTGTTAACGCGGGTATATCCCGCGAGCAGCTGACAGCTACTGTTTATTT
>CAUTOX010000146.1:0-5181 GCA_963539665.1 uncultured Treponema sp. | reverse complement strand
CAAGAACATACGTACTGCGTTCCCCGTTTTGTACTTTTTCTTTTATATTGAGAATAAAAGTACCGTCATTTTTCAAAAAATTGATTTCCTCTCTCTCCGCCCACGGATCTCAGTTTTTGCAAAAAAGATATGGCAATCTAACCATTTCTATGATGTTTTTAGAAAAAATGAGACGCTTTTTTAGTATTTTTCCAGTAATGTCGACCTCAAAAGCTATGAAAATGGCAAAAACTGAGTTCCCTGCTCTCCGCCTCCGTCAACTTGCAACGCGGTAAAATATCCGCTATTATTTTTTTATGATATATATGTATAAATCCCTTCGTTTTTTTGCGGCGGTCGCTGCTTTTTTTATTTGCACTGGTACTTTTGCACAGGAAATCGACACTGAAAATACGACGAATCAAAAACTTGCCGATGCGCAGCTTGCGATGTCTGTACCGGATTATCCCGTAACGCCGGGCGATGTGTATCAACTAACATTTTTAGCCGGCAGTCAGGCGGTTGCCTACACCGTCATCGTGGACTCATCCTACCGGATCCGCATTGCAAATCTCGGCGTGATAAGCTGCGCGGATCTTACCTACCCGCAGCTCAAAGCGCAGGTTGAACAAGTTGTCATCAGAAACTACCCAATGTCCGGCGCACAGCTGGTTATGACTTCTCCGGCGCTGTTTTTCGTCAATATTACCGGGGAAGTCAATGCTGCGTCCGTTCAGATGGCGTGGGCATTAAGTCGGCTTCGGAATTTTATTCGGCCGCATTTGACCGCCTATTCTTCTTCAAGAAATGTTACGGTTGTTTCGGCAAATGGGGAGCGGAAGACCTACGATCTTTTTAAGGCGATGCGGGACGGCGATTTTTCCCAAGATCCGTATTTGCGTTCTGGCGATAACATCATCATCAACCGGATTGAGCGGCGCGTATCGATTGGCGGCGCCGTTGAGCGGCCGGGCAGCTACGAGCTGCTTGAAGGGGAGCAGCTGAAAACATTGATTGAAAAATATGCCGGCGGACTAAAACCGCTTGCCGACACCTCCCGCATCACGCTTACCCGCACATTGGAACCGCAAAATCGCGGAACGCATCAGCTGCTTGACGAAAGCGTTATGGAAACGGATTTTTCCTTGCTCTGCTATGATGCGGTAACGATTCCGAGCTTTGAAGAGCTGCAAAACGCCGTATTTATTGAAGGCGCCATTCGGGTCGGGACGGTTTCCGACGAACTTGAAGGCGGAACACGGATGTATCTCCGCTTTAAAAGCGGAACCGATTACGCCAGTATGCTCCGCGCTCATGCCGATATTTTCTCTCCCTCTTCGGATTTGGCGAACTGTTATATCAAGCGGAATGATGAGCGCATCCCGATTGACGTAAATAAGATCCTCTATGATCCGCAGGATTACCGCGCGGAACGTATGGTAAACGGAGATGTGCTTGTAGTGCCGTTCAAGCAGTTTTTCGTGAGCGTTTCCGGCGCCGTGTACAATCCGGGGCGCTTCCCGTACATTCCCGACCGCGATTGGCAGTACTATGTCGGTCTTGCCGGCGGCATTGATGAATTTAAGAATTCCCGAAAAAAGATTACGATCCGGAATGCGGACGGCAAAATTACATCTAAAGATGAATTTATTTCTCCGGAAGCAACTATTGTCGTCGCATCGAATTCCGCATGGTACAAATGGAATTCTGTTTCTGGCGGCGTTGCGACAATTGCCTCCGTTATCGCAACCACCTTGTCAATCATTTTAACCACACAGACGCTCTCAAAATAACCGCAAGCCGAGGCGCATAACGCCTTTTTCAGCCTGCGGATTTTCCTGCATAAAAGCGCCCTGTTCCGGAACGGATGTTTCCGAGCAGGTTTAATATTTAAATGCGCTTCCGCCAATAAACTCGCGGATGATAGAGCGCGTGGGAACTGCTGTCGGCGCAATCGGCGAAAAATTGTGCAAAAAGGCGAGCAGGCGGCATGCTTCGGCATATTCCCGCTGCGTTGGGTTTACGCAGCGAAGAAGCGGTTCTGCGTAGATTTTGAGCACGGAAAGTTCGTAATCAAGCGCGGTGTTCAGCACAGCGTCGGCATTATTCTGAAACGGAAAGATATGCAGCTCTTCGCCCCGCCGGACATTCTGCCACATCCCAAGCGTTGCGGCCGCCGTTTTCCCGCGGAACTGGGCGTCGCGGACAATGCGGCGGATAAGGCGGTTGTCGCTCGTTGAAATGCGGTTGTGATCGTCCAAATTCAGCTGCGTCAGCGCAGAAAGATATATTTTGAATTTCAATTCATGCGGAATGTGCGGCGTTAGCCGGTCGTTCAAACCGTGAATCCCTTCCATTATGAGGATGCCGCTTTCTTCCAAACGCATCCGATTTTTCTCCTCAAAAAACTGCACGCCGTCAACAAAATCGTATGACGGGACGGCAGTCTCTTTCCCATCGAACAAATCTATGAGATTTCTGTTGAGCAGCTCAATATCCAGCGCCTCAAGGCATTCGTAGTCGGGCTTGCCGTCAGGCCCAAGCGGATTTTTCGATCGCCCGACGTAGTAATTATCGAGGCTCAGTATCTTCGGCCGGTAGCCGATTGCCTGCAATTCAAGCGCAAGTTTCTTCGATGTGGTCGTTTTTCCGGAACTCGACGGCCCGGCAATCAAAATCACGCGCACCTTGCACGTTGCTGCAATTTGGTCGGCAATATCAGCGATGCACTTTTCTTGCAGCGTTTCCGTTATGTCAATAAATTCATCCGCGCGGCGGCTGTTGATGAGGCTGTTGAGGCCTGCCGCCGACATCACGCCAAGCTGCTTTCCCCACGCCTTGTACCGCCGGTAAATATCAAAAAGTTTCGGCATATCCGAAAACGGCGGCACCCGCTCCGGCTCCGACGATTTGGGAAAGCGCAGGAGAAAGCCGTCTCCGTATTTCATAAGCGAAAAGACGCGCAGCATCCCCGTCGAAAGGACAAGCGGCCCGAAATACATATCGCTGAACGCGCCGATAGTGTTGATTTTGATACGCGGCGGCGAGATATAGTTGAGTTGCTTGCGAGCTTCGGAAAGTCCCAATCGCTCAAAGAGCGCGGCGGCATCTTGATAGGATATGTATTCCGTAGAAATCGGCGTGTCTTGCTCGACAATGCGGCGCATTTCGCCTTCGATTGCATCAATTTCCGTCTGCGAAAGCGGCGCCCCCATATCCAATGTGTAGTAATAGCCGTGGCCAAGACTGTGCCCGACCAAAAGGCGCGCGCGCGGATAAAGATTGTGCGCGGCTGCCGCCAACAACAGACACAGAGAACGGCGATAGACGCTTGCCCCGTCCTTTGAGTTTGCCAGCACAGGCTCAAGCGTTGCGTTATATTCGAGCGCCGTATCGAGCGGGCAGAGTTCGTTGTTGATGCGTACCGCAAGAATTGAGCCGCTTTCCGCCGAAAGTTTATCCAAAACGGCCGTTGCCGGCGTACCGTATGCGTACTGTTCCGTTATTCCGGAAGGAAATGTGATGGTAATCATATCGTGCTTCATATATACCGCCTGTAAAAATCGACTGCGGAGAGGCGCAGCATTGCCGTCTGTCCAGCAGTTGTCAGATTGTATACGAATCAAAGGCGGCGGCGCAAGGGAGCGGGAAAATCCGGCGTTTGGTACGCGCGGAAAACGGCACGTTAAAAAACAAAACGCCGGATTATATCCGGCGCTTTGTTTTTAGCAGAACTTTCGCTTAGCCTAATTCTGAGAAGAACTTAATAGTTCTTACCATCTGAGAGGTGTAGGAGTTCTCGTTGTCGTACCAAGAAACAACCTGAACCTGATACAAGTCATCGCCGATCTTAGAGACCATCGTCTGGGTTGCGTCGAACAGGGAACCGAATCTCATGCCGATAACATCGGAGGAAACAATTTCATCTTCCGTGTAGCCAAATGATTCGGATCCGGCAGCTTTCATCGCAGCATTGATGCCTTCTTTTGTAACGTCCTTACCCTTTACGACTGCCGTCAAAATTGTGGTAGAACCCGTTGGAACCGGAACGCGCTGCGCAGAACCGATGAGCTTACCGTTCAATTCAGGGATAACAAGACCGATCGCTTTGGCCGCGCCTGTTGAGTTCGGCACGATGTTCTGCGCGCCGGCGCGGGAGCGGCGGAGATCGCCTTTGCGCTGCGGGCCGTCAAGGATCATTTGATCGCCGGTGTACGCATGAATTGTTGACATAATGCCGCTCTGGATCGGGGCAAAATCGTTCAATGCCTTTGCCATCGGCGCAAGGCAGTTTGTCGTACAGGATGCGGCGGAAATGATGTTGTCGCCTTTTTTCAGCGTATTGTGATTGACATTGAATACAATTGTCGGAAGATCGTTACCGGCAGGAGCGGAAATGACGACTTTCTTTGCGCCTGCATCGATATGAGCCTGAGACTTAGCTTTTGAGACGTAGAAACCGGTGCATTCAAGAACAACATCCACACCAAGGGTTCCCCACGGAAGCTCTGCAGCATTTGCTTTCGCATAAATCGTGATTTCTTTTCCATCAACACTGATTGAGCCCGGCACTTTTACAGTCTTTCCGTCCTCTTCCATGACCGCTTCTTTGTATGTAACGGTATGCTTGCCTTCTCCGTATCTTCCGCAGAAACCGCCCTGCGCTGTGTCATACTTCAAAAGATGCGCAAGCATTTTCGGGCTTGTAAGATCGTTGATTGCAACAACTTCATAGCCGTCGGCATCAAACATCTGGCGGAACGCAAGCCGTCCGATACGGCCGAAACCATTAATAGCAACTTTGACCATAATAAGTTAACTCCTTGATTGAATGTTCTATTGTTTCCATTTTATGGTTATTAATTGTAATTGTCAATTCAAGAATCAAGCGGAAAAACGACGCATAAAGCCGCGCGGAAGCTCCCTCCGATGAGCAGAAATCTGAGGGGGATTTAGCTTAAAAGAGAAATATGGAGTTAGTACAACTTCGTAGACACAAAAACTGCTACAGAATATCTTTTATAGCTAATTGCCTCGAAATACAAGCCCTCCCCCATTATACTCAAGCTATGTCGTATGATAGAGATTTAAGACTGCGGGCACTTGAATATGCAAAAGAAGGCCAAGCATTGACACAGACTGCGGCAGTGTTCAAAATAAATATCAGCACAATTATTACTTGGAAAAAGCGATATGAGGCAA
>CAUTOX010000145.1:0-5187 GCA_963539665.1 uncultured Treponema sp. | reverse complement strand
CGAGCTTTTCTTTGGGAATATCTTTGATTTTTTCTAAATACGCCTCTACTTGTTTGGGGTCTTGTTCTTTGTAAAAGGTACTCTTTTTTTTCGCGTGATACCGAGCTTTCGCAACCGCTTCAGCACAGAAGATGGATGACAGCCGAAGACTTCCGCGATTTCTTTTAAGTAGGCATCAGGATGCTCTTCTATGTATTTGATGAGTTCTTCGGGAATAATTTTCTTGTTAACCGGACAACGGACTTTTATTTTTACGTCGCCTGTTGCCTCATATCGCCTTTTCCAAGCAATAATTGTGCTGATATTTATTTTGAACACTGCCGCAGTCTGTGTCAATGAGTGGCCTTCTTTTGCATATTCAAGAGCCCTCAGTCTTAAATCTCTATCATACGACATAGCTTGAGTATAATGGGGTTTTAATTGTATTTCAAGGCAATTAGCTATATTCCAGTTTTTCTTGCTATTTTTATTCATACAAATTCCTGACTTAGTAAAAAAAAGCGGATTTTTGAATTTCTCTGTTCTGAAGGCATTTAAAAATCCGCTCTGGCTCTATTAGAAAGCCCTCCGTTTTGCTGTTATCACACAGAATTTATTTCATGCTGATACCCAGTGGCCGATGCAGGGCATTTTATTCGAGAGCTGGTTTGAAAAGACTCAGTTGAAAACCTGCCCCAAAAGCGCGTCATCATCATGGACAATGCTGCTTTTTATAAAAAAGAGGTACCCTAGCAAATCGCAAAAAAATACTCGCAACCCGTGATCTGCCTGCCGCCGTATTCTCCGGAATACAATCCTATTGTGCACACGTGGAGCGCATGAAGCGAAATGTTGCTGGCTGCATTCATCGCTACAACTCCGTCGCAAATCCGTTCAATTCGGCTTTACAAGGTAAGTATCATCGATGTTCTAAATCAAATGCAGTTATTCGCATCCATTAAAAACAACATCGCAGAAATGCTTTCTCCGAATGAGACAGTACCCAATATGGAAGAAACTTTCAAAGTTACCTGCTCCGAAACAGAATTCTCCAAGGAGGCAATGATAAATCCGCCTGAAACTACAATGTTTTGAGTCGCATTAAAACGCCCAACCCTGTTTTTCGAGCGCGGGCTTTAATTCTTCCGCCCAAAATCGGTCATCGATTTTCATACCGCCGCTCGCCCGTCCGGGCTTTCGGTCTTTCCGCACAAGCTCCCCGTGAAAGTCGCTTCCGGCTGTAATAAAAAGTCCGAGCCGATGGGCAATCGCTTCAAGTTTTTCCCCTTCAATCGGACGAGCGCCCGGATGGTACGCCTCAAGTCCTGCAACGCCGCGCGTTTTAAAGTCGGCCAGCGCGTCTTCCAGTTTGCTCCACGAAAGATAGAGAGACAACGGGTGGGCTATGACCGGAAGGCCGCCGGAATCATAAATTGCGCGCACGGCGGCATCTAAATCGGCTCCAACTCGTTCGATGTGCCACGGCTTGCCGCGCGCAAGGTATTTTTCAAAGGCCTCCTGCACGTGCCGAACGACCTTATTATCGACAAGCCACTTGGCAATATGCGGTCGCCCCAAACTATCTGCTGGGAAATCGCGCATTAATTCTTCAAGCGTAATGGAAAAGCCGTCTTGATTCATCCGGCGGATAATTTCGCGGTTGCGCTCAATGCGCGATTCGTGTAATTGGCGGATAAGCGCCGACAAAGCAGGCGAAACCGCTTGTAGGCCAAGTCCAAGCAAGTGAAATTCGCAGCCCGGCCGTTCGATATTCAATTCAATGCCGGGAATAAAGGTGATTCCGCGTTCGGCCGCTGCCTTTTGCGCTTCCGGAAGACCTGAAACCGTATCGTGATCGGTAACTGCCCACACCGAAACGCCTAAGCCGCTCATTTTCTCTGCAAGCTCCGTCGGTGCGTATTGGCCGTCGGATGCGGTTGTGTGCGTATGAAGATCAATCATGTCTGCAAGCATAGCATAAATTTTTCCATTCTGATATAATAAACCCGTTCGATAGCTTCTTTATCGAGCGGGTTTAATTTAGAACGCACACAGTAGGTTGGACGGAGTAACTATGCCAAAAGTCATGCAGTATACAAAAAATTCGATTCCCTATTTTGAAGGCGATCAGGATGATCGAGTGTTCATCTTGCAGCGCGGGCAAGTGGTATTGTCCAGCATTGATATAGAAACAAAAAAGCCGGTAACCGAATACGTTAAGGCCGGAGAGTTTTTCGGCGTAAAGTCTGCGTTGGGGCTTTTTCCACGCGAGGAAACGGCTACGGTGCTGACGGACAGCGTTGCAGTCTGCCTTACGGTGCCGGAATTCGAAAAACTTTTCAGCGAAAACAAAACAGTTATCATGAAAATGCTCCGCGTATTTTCAAACCAACTGCGGCAAATTCACCATAAAACGGAAGCCATTCTTGAAAGCACTCCTGCCGACCAACAAACGAGTATGCTTGCCGTTGCGAATAGCTTTTTTGACAGCGAACAATTCCGTTCCTGCTGCGATGTATGTATTAAAATTTTAAAGCTTTTTCCAACGACTCCGTATAAACTTGAAATTTCAAAGCTTTTTAATAATGCTCGTATGTGCAATGAAAAAACCAAGCGTTTTATCGTTGAGGAACAAAGCTGCGATGTAGAACCGACTGAAGGGCTTACAAAACAATTTGACCTTCCGGTATTTGAACGTTTTTCAAAAAAGTACGAGCCGGGACAAGTAATCATTTCGGAATACGAACCGGGCGATACCTTCTATTTGATTCAAAGTGGAACGGTACAGCTTTTAAAATGCGTAAATGGGTCGCAGAAAAATCTTGATATTTTAAAAACCGGAGAATTCTTTGGAGAGATGGCGATTTTGGATAATTCTCCGCGCTCGGCGACCTGCATCGCAAAAACAAATGTAAAATGCCTTGAATTCAGCAAAGAAAACTTTGCGACGCTCATAACCGGTAACCCGCAGCTTGCGCTCAATCTGCTAAAATTGTTCTGCAAACGCATTTACGATCAAAAGCGCCGCTTTAGAATCCTTGTCATAAAAGATCCGCAGGCGCGCCTTGCCGATGTGTTTCTTATGCTCAACGAAATGTATCCGTCTCAGCAGCCGGACGATAAGCCGCACCGCTTTAATGTAACCACAGCTGACATCGCTCATTGGGCGGGCTTACTGCCGGATGTCGTCCGCGATGAAATCAACCGCTTTGTAGAGCGGCGGAAGATTGAAATCTACGATGGTTACATCGTTGTCGCGAACATGGTTGATATGAAGCGCATCGTTGATACCCGCGCCGGTAACATTGTAACAAAATAATCGATTTTAGATTCAGAAAATCCGTGCGTCCGCCGTATTTTCACATCCGGACAGCGACTAAAACGGAAAAGGTAGGTTTTTATGTCATTGGATTGCGGAATTGTCGGACTGCCGAATGTCGGAAAATCGACTATTTTTTCTGCACTTACGGCTGCTCCCGCTCAGGCGGAAAACTTTCCGTTTTGTACAATTGATCCGAATGTCGGCATTGTCGATTTGCCGGATGAGCGGCTTGATTTTTTGTGCGCAGTCAATCAGCCGAAAAAGAAGACGGCGGCTTCGGTAAAATTTGTTGACATCGCAGGCCTTATCAAGGGGGCATCCGGCGGCGAAGGGCTCGGCAATCAATTCCTCGCAAATATCCGGGAAACCGCATGTATTGCCCATGTTGTGCGCTGTTTTGATAATCCTGACATCATGCATGTCCGCGAAAATGCAAATACGGAAGCGGCCATTGACCCTGAAAGCGATATTCTGACGATTAATATGGAACTTGCGCTTGCCGACCTCGAAACAATCCGCAGACGGCAGGAAAAAGTAACGAAGTCAATTCGTGCGCTGGGCAAAGATGAGGAAAAAAAACTTGCCGCATGGACAAGCGCCGTCGCAAAAATAAAGCCGCTTCTTGAAGATGGAAAACGCGCATTGCAGGCCCCGCTTTCCGACGAAGAAAAACTTGCCGTACGCGATATGTTTCTTTTGACGATGAAACCGCTTTTTTACGTTGCAAATATCGATGAAGGGACGATTGCAAGCGGAACGAACGACTATGTTGAAGTTGTACGTAAGATTGCGGCGGAAGATAATTCGGATGTTGTGGTGATTTGCGGCAAATTCGAAGCAGAGCTTTCTGAAATCGCGGATGAAGCTGACCGCAAAGACTTTATGGAAGCTGCGGGACTTAAAGAATCGGGACTTGCCGTTCTTGCGCGGAAAGCGTACAAGCTAATGGGCTTACGGACATTTTTTACCGGCGGGAGCGATGAATGCCGCGCATGGACGATTCATTCCGGAGATACGGCGCCAAAAGCAGCCGGCGTCATTCACACGGATTTTGAAAAAGGCTTCATCAAAGCAGAAGCATATACGATTGATGATTTACGCCAATACGGTTCCGAGCAAAAGATAAAAGAGGCCGGCAAATACCGTGTCGAAGGCAAGGAATATATCGTACAAGACGGCGATGTATTGTTTTTTAAATTCAATGTGTGAGGCAGAGCTTCTAGAATAGCGGCATCGGATAGAGCCATTTCTGTGCCCTTATATTCCCACTTCTGGTACCAGCCTTTCAATGCGGTCTTTTGGCAGGCCGCTTTTATGTATCGTGAAACAAATATAGCTCCTTGCCTTGTAAACAGCATCAAGCGTCTTTGCGGCGGCGCTGTAATAATGGCTTTAACTTCCAAGATGCCGTTTTAAAGCGCTCCAAGTGTGCTCGATGGGATTGTATTCCGGTGAATACGGCGGCAAAAAAATCAATCGCTGCGAGTATTTTCCTGCAATGTTCTGTAAAACTTCTTTTTCATGAAAGGCCGCGTTGGCCATGATGATGATATGATTCTTTGGCAAAGTCTTTAGCAATTCAGCTTCACATCCTTTTCAAACAAAGAAACCTTCATTGCTAGGGAGTAAGCAAAGCGCCTTTACAGTGCGCCGCAACCAACCCAATTCGACTCTGCCGCTTGCCGCTGATGCGGATATTGACGCGCTTTCCGCGTTTACTGCGCGCATATTGGCAGTACATCTGCGTCTGAATGCCGGTTTCATCTATATTCACGAGCGTTTCTTTGGGAATGTCTTTGATTTTTTCTAAGGCTCTTGACTAGCATCTATAAAATATTTGCTTAATTATTTTGAATAAATCATCATTACGATGATTATATCGAAAC
>CAUTOX010000144.1:0-5250 GCA_963539665.1 uncultured Treponema sp. | reverse complement strand
GACCTGTTCTGCAACCGGAGTTATCGAACCGGTCTCATCAAAAGATTGAAAAGCAAGGCGATACGTTAAAATACGCGACGTGCGCTGTACGCGGTTTGAAATGCCGTTCAGTCGATATTGTTGCCGGTTCTGCTTTGAAGAAAGAAAACGCGCAAGTCGCTTGAAACAGCAGATCGTGTGTGCGGGGGACTGCATATTTCGACGGGAATAGTAGCAAACGCCGCCGCATGGCTACGGTTTTTCATGCCGCTGGTAGCGCACGGCTTTTCGTTTTGTCTCACTCCCTTGCATACGCGCAGGGGGGCGGTGCGCCGGTTAATGTTCGCATTGGCCGGCGTTTTTTATTCGTGCGGAGGGGTTAATACCCGACGCTCGCATCGGGGTTGTTGATTGCCGCGTTCGGCTCATCCGCCGGCTCTTGCGGCCGCTCATCTATCGGGCCTTTTAGCCTGCCCGCCAGTTGAAGTGTTCGGAACAGGTTGCATCTATTTTGCGCGCTTTGCGGGGCGGCACGGCTGCACTGCATCAAAAGTTCCGATCAATAAAATAAAATCCGCATGGAGCATGACAAAATAGACCTGTTCTAAAACTGGGGTTATCGAACCGGTCTCATCAAAAGAGCAAGGCGGTACGTTAAGATACGCGCCGTGCGCTTTACGCGGCAGAAACGCCGTTCAGTCGATATAGGTGTCGGTTCTGTTTCCTGTTTTGAAGAAAGAAAACGCGCAAGTCGCTTGCCCCCTCAGATCGTGCGGGGGAACGGCATATTTCGACGGGAATAGTAGCAAACGCCGCCGCATGGCTACAGGCTTTCATGCCGCTCATAGCGCACGGCTTTTCGTTTTGTCTTGTACGCCCTCTCTCCCTTGCATCCGCGCAGGGGGGGCGCGCCGGTTCATGTTCGCATGGGCCGGCGTTTTTTATTTGTGCGTTCGGTCTGCCGCGCTCGGCTCATCCGCCAGCTCTTGCTGCCGCTCATCTGTCGGCGCCTTTTAGCCTGCCCCGTCAGTTGAAGTTTTCGGAACTTGTTTCATCTATTTTGGCCGAATGCCGAGTTTTTGGAAATAGCAGTAAAATCACGCTGCGCTTTCGGCGCAACCCATCCGCTAGCCGCAGTCGAGCTTTCACGCTCAAAACGGTACGCCGTCAAAATCTCGCCTGCGTACAAATGGCGCTCATTTCAAAACCGGCATTCGACTTACCTGTTTTTACTTCAAAGACGATTGACAAAAGATAATGCACGGCATTCAGGGGCATCGGTATACGGCAGTGAGTGTAAGCAAGCGGGGCAGCCAGCGCAGATTACAGGCAGTCCTGCAACAGTTGCCCGAAAAATGTTTTTACAGCGGAGGACGCTATGGCCGTTCATTTTTTAGCAGCGGAGAAGCGATATGTCGGCAGCAAAATTGCGTCAGCGGCCCCATGCAGAACGCATTGATAATCGTTCCTACGCCGATATGGGCAAAGCGCAAGAACTCCATGATCGAATGTACTTGCGGCGCACCGTCTTTCTTTTGGACAATCGCCGCGCAAATGATGGAAAAAACAACGCATAAAAAATCAGTTCCCACCCTGCACCATCGAAATTGCACTTTTGTTTTTTCCGCCGCAATGATCGACATGGCATCATAGGAAGAAACGCCCAAATCCGCGGTGATATACAGCGCAGAAGCGACGCATAGTATGGAAAGAGAGGCTGCAAGTAACGTAAGCTGCTGCCAGAAGGCATTAACAATAATAATTTTTTGCAAGAAAACCATGCAGCCGTCCGTAAGAAAACCGATAAGCGCAAGGTTTAGCGCAGTCGCAATTCCGATTAAGTGTTTCGACAAGAAGAATACCAGAATAAGAAGAATGCCGATCATGATGGGATAGAGCGTCAGATAGTTTGCGCCGAACAGCCGCGCAGCCCCCAGCACAAAGCCGTTCCACGGGTCTATGCCGAGGTTTGCCATCCGCAGCAGCGCAATCGTTGGGGCGAGTAGAACCGTCCCCGTCAGCGACATAAAAAAACGCCGCCGCGTAAACCGTTTCAAAAACCATAATTCTTGCATATTTCATTCCTGTAAGACCATTTTGCGCCAATCCGGATGCGTTTATAAAAGATTGCGCAGAAACGGGATCTCTTACTGCACTTCAATGACGGAGACCGTGCGGCCATCGGGCATATACGCGCGTTTCGGATTAGATTTGTCCACAACGGCGTTCATGCCGAGGTAGTAGTTGTAATAGTATTTGCCTTTCGGAAGCGGAACGGTCAATTCATAAAAACCGGTCTTTGTTTCCGTTAACTCATAAATCCACGAATCCCAGTTGGTGAATGTTCCGGCAAGACGCACCGTCTCCCCGGGCGCACCGTTATAGATGAATTTTACGCCGTCCGGAGCCTTTTCATACGTAACGTCCGCTAGCGGCTGCCCCAGATCAACGCGAGAAAGCGAAAGACCATGCGCGCCATCGTACTCTTTTAACGGGTTGGCCGGATCCGCCGTCCAAAGCCCATCGATAATCAAGCGATATTTAATAGAAGAAAGATCGCGCGGGCGGGGAAGCAGATAAAACAAAACGGAATTGATGAGCTCTCCGTCAAGGTCGCGGTTTGAATGGAGTTGATACGGATGAACAACATTGTAATCTTCGAAATCAAAAGCAATACCGATAAAACGCGGGCCGGAAGGCTGCGTAAAAACAACGTACTCGTCAAGAACCTGAGGAGCCGACGCTTCATTCAGCTGCGAAACGATATTATTATACTCATAAGAATCTGATTCAGAAAACTTTGCATCCGCAAAAATATTGCAGACAGAAGAGAAGAGCAAAATTGCTGTTGCCGAAAAAACAAAAAGAGAGCGCTTCATGTATCTATTTTCGGCCGGAACAGGCAGCCGGCTTAAAGAAAATGTTATCCTGAATGTTGAATTTTCTATAGGCTCAAAATAAATATTCTTCAAAAAGTTTTTTTAAGGGGCAATATTATAGATTGCAGAGCGGTATTACCTTTATGCTTTTTATTTTTCCAAGCCCCCCTCGCCTGTTTTTAAGCTAAACACAGCTTCGGTTTACATCTCATTGTTTGGAAAAGACCTAAAATATATGAAAATTATTCCGTGTGATTCGTTAAAACTCGGTATATGAAAAGGCTTAAACTATAACTTATTGTATAGTATATACTTACAACCTTTCATGCTCTTGCCGTGATTGTCGAACCGGCCTCATTTACAAAACATCTTCAGTTGTGCTATGCTAACTCTAGTTAGCATAGGCTAACTCATGCTAAAAATTTATTTTTTGGACTTTATTCAGTATATGTGTAAGAAAAAAAAATTATCAATCAGCACTAACTGCAAATTATCAACAGCAGCTTACAAAAAACTCGCATTTTCTGCCGTGAAAAAGAAAAACGGCGCAGTTTTAGTTTTCTTTCTTTACCTCGCACTATGCTATGCAAATCCATCCGTTGATTTCTTTGCGGGAGCTGGCGGAAAACTGGCATTTCCTTCCGCTTCAAAAAAGGAAAATGGCGCAGCGGGCGTTGGAGGCGGCGGATATGCCGAAGGCGGCATTGAGTTTTTTAATATTCAAACGGAACTTTTTACCTCTTTTTCCTATCTTTCAAGCAGCGGACTTGTTGAGCGTATCCTTGAAACTGAAATCGGAATCGGGGCTTCTTATGTCTTCAGCAAAAAGAACATCCGCATTCTTCCTGCGCGGTTTGCATTCCGTCCGCATATCGGCGTTTTTATGGATATCTATGCAGCGGATGTATATAAAAATGCGGTACAAAAAGAAGAAGGCGCGCTTACTTCCGCGCACGGCGTTACGGCGGGGCTTTGTCCGGGCATTTTTTTCGACCTTCCTAATCTCATTGCGCTCACGCGCATAAACATTATTCCTACGGTAGGCTTTGAAGAATCCATCCGTTTTGACCGCGTAAGCGGCATATATGCAACGCCGCTTTTAAGTGCGGGCGTCCGCTTCTTTTGGGAATTACCGAAGAAACACGCTGCGCTTCCGCAATCGGAAGAACGGTATGATGCGGAAGTCGAAGAACCAGAAGAACCAGAGGAAATTGAGGAAGTAAAAGAAGCCGTGGAAGTTAAAGAAGTTGAGCCTGAAACTCCCGTTCCGGAAGAAACTCCGCCGCCTAAAGAGAAGGCGCTTCCGTTTGTCATGTTTGCGCCCAATTCCGCTACCCTTTTTGCTCCGAATGCAGATACGGAAGATCCGTCAGCTGCAACGGCGGAGCGTGCGCTCAACGAGACTGCACAGATTTTGATTGAAAATCCGGGTTTGAACGTAGTGATTATCGGCTATGCCAATAGTATTACGGGGACGGCGGAAGAAAACGAAACGGAATTGATTCCGTTGTCTTTAAAACGGGCTGAATGCGTTTGTTCGGAGCTTGAAAAACGCGGTATTACGCCTGCACGCATATCCGTTCGGGGGGAAGGCGCGGGAGCGCATACTTCCGCCGATGGCTGGAAAAACAGACGGGTAGAGTTTTTACTGATAGAAGAAAATAAAGAGACCCCTTAAACGCGGTATTTTAGATTTTTATCTAAAATATCGGCGGCTCTATTTTGGATATATTAAACCTGCTCGGAAACCTAACATTCGGAACAGGTTATCTTGAAATGCGATGTTCTAAATCGTGCAATTTAGAATTCGCCAACCTGTTCGACAACGGAAGTTTCAGAACAGAACTATTTTTTTGAAAGGTGTGCGATATGAAAAGATTTTTTGCGCTATTGACGGCAGTATCCGTTATTGCATTATTCGGCTGCATGAACTTGTTTGACGACGAGGACATTCCCGCTTCCTACACAGTCGAATGTTACCGGCAGAACGCCGACGATTCAGAGTATACTTTGCGGCAGGAAGAAAGTTCCGTTCAAAGCGGTATTGCGGGCAAAATGACTGATGTCATTGCAAAACCAATTGCAGGTTTTACCGCTGAATCTGTTTCCCAAAAGAAAATCCGAACAGACGGAAGCACCGTCATAAAAATCTATTACAAAAGGAACATCGTAACGCTCTCCTTTCATGCAGATGGCGGAAGTCCTATTGCTCCGGTAAAAGGAAAATATGGCGCGGCCGTTCCGACTATTACGCCTCCGGCAAAGACTGGCTATATCTTTGCCGGCTGGGATTCTTCGCTGCCATCGCGCTTTCCGCTTACGGATGCCGCATACCGCGCACAGTGGAATGCAGGCACGGACACGCACTACGCCGTTGAGCATTATCAAGAAA
>CAUTOX010000143.1:0-5285 GCA_963539665.1 uncultured Treponema sp. | reverse complement strand
GGGCAAAGCCCAAAATTTTCGGAAATGAAACTTTCGCTTTTGACGGCGTACTGTCTCTTTCCCCCTCTCAACTAGGGATTTTTATATCCGAATCCGCCAAGATTCAGACTATTCAACTCCGCCAAGAGTTAAATAATTATTTTGCCGGTGTGATTTGGCAAAATACCCCGAATTTCCGAGACTTTTCAGCCCCTAGGGACTAGAGCTTTTCTGCTCCAGTCCCTCCAACGCCCCCGGCCAAGGGGGTTTACTGCTACTACACATTGAGATTTTTTGCTTGCCTGTTCCTTTCGTACTTCCTTCCCTAGACGTTGAACTCGCCATCAGGAAGGGGCATTACTGCTTTTCCTACTCAGACACTCTCCCAGTCTTTTACCCAATTTCTGCCTTGCCACAGGTCAGTTTTAGGGGCAGTCAGACCTTCCCAAGTTAGTTTACCGCTACTACATCCTTCCTAGCCGTCGTCTCACATGAATATCCATAGCTTACGCCTACCCGATTTCTCGGTTTCAGGGGGTAAAGAATCCAAAAACCCTCCCCTACTAGATACCCTGCTTCACAGACTCATTCAATCCGCGGCAATGCTTTTCAGCATTTTCAGAGGATTCAGCACAGCGCCATTCGACTTTACGTTTCGGCTACCGTTACACGTTTGAGCTATACATCGACCTTCGGTTTCTCGAAGTGCCGTCTAACCAAGATTTCTCCCGTCAAACTCACGTCATTTCGGACGTGCGAAGCCATCGTGTGCTGCAAGTGTCGCGCCCTTTCGGTACGCCCCACTGACTGGACTGGATACCAGTTTTTGCAAGTAAACAGGACGATTCTCTTTCACAAGAGCCGCCGTTTCCTTGTCGCCCATGCTTTGAGATTTCCCTCGATTGGGTCGAACAGGGGGATTTCACCCCTGAGCGCCCTTCGTAGTCGTACCAGCACCATTACGAGCATACGACTTCGGCAAACTCGACAGTTTGGCAAACTGTCTTGATCTCAATCGTTGGGGGCTAGCCAACGTGTAGTAAATCAGGTTGGCTAGACCTTCGGACAAGCTTATTAGATTTGTTTTTTATGCCCCAGTCAACCGATTTGATTATAGATTGGATTCTTAATAGATTTGATAGCTTCTGAATTAAAAAAAAGTTTCTGGATGACTTGTATTTCAAGTCTTCCGATTTGATATACAGAAACCTAATTCCTGTGTATCATTTTCACACCTTTTTTGTTGAACCCAGTTTTTGAGGGGGGGGGATGGAACAGATGGATGCCGTCACGAAAATTACGGTCAAATTTGGACAAAAAAATCCTTTCAGAAAAAAAAGCGCAAAAAACGCAGACAAAGAATATAGCGGAGTAGGACATGACTAAAATTCAATATCCTGATTATTTTGTTTTCACAAACCGATCGTCCATGATGCAACGCATACAGGATGCCGTGGAAAACGGTTATTTATACTTTGTACAGGGAACTGTTAAGCATGAAAAAGCTGTTTGTGTATTGGATAAGCTGATAGAACGGTACAAAACCAATCAAACACCAACTCAAAGGCTCAGAGCCTATGAAAAAGGCGAAAGTCTCGTTCAACTTTTTGCCTATATCAGCCCAACAGAACCGGAGAAAGGGCTGGATTTTTATCTGCTTCACCGTCCTGCACAGGGACAGAAATGTCCGACAATATCCTCAGAACCGTGGAAAACAGCCACAAATAGACAAACACGGATTGAATCCAGAGGCTATGAGCTGGTAAGAGTGCCAAACGAGAGAACACATAAAAGCAGTAAAACGCCGTTGAAGCCATATCGATGGACTTGGCGTTATAACGCTGAAAGACTGGAACAGTTTGAGCAAAAATTAAAACGTTGCGCGCTTAGAAATTCAGAGGAAGAGTATCGTTCCCTTTTCGATACCCTGAAAAAGACACTTGGTTTTTCAGGAAGCCGGGAACAAGCAAAGACTATGCTGATACGGTTAGAGATGAATTGGAGAAGAATCAGTAGCCAAGAACCGCCAATTTGTTTTGACGGTAAACTGCCAACGGCTCGAAGAATGAAGAATATCGGCGTAATGCTTGCCGAATTACCGAATTTGATCCATTGAATAAAAAAAGAACCGCCTTTCAGCGGTTCTTGATATTGAAACAAATTGCAGATACCAAAACCATACCGCTCACATTCAGCCACAATGCAGAAAAACTGCTCAAACAAGACGGAGCAGATGAAAAAAACACCGCACAAAATTGTGCGGTGTTGAGATAAGCCTAATAATCACTCATGGATAAGATTAGTATCCATATGAAACAAATGAATGCAACAGTCATTGTAATAGTGAAAGCAATATCTGGTGATTCTGATATAGGAGATAAACATCTGCCAATACATGGTTCTTTATTTTTTTTGACAAATATAACTCCAATTATAAAATCTATTAATAATATACAAGTCGGGGTTTTGTATTTTTTATAGATTTCTTTTATTATGTCCCACATGTACTAATCCATTATGTATGATTGAAGTTTATAATCCCAAAAAAGCCATTTCTAAACGTGAACGGTTGTATAGCGCAGCAGTAACAATAGCTGTTCTGTATTGACGTTTATTGTATAGTGCATTAAGCCAACCCACATAAGTTGCAATGATATTGTGATTTGGGTCTTCAACTCCATTCGCAAACATATCGGCTGCCAATCCGAATAAAACTTCTTTAAGCGAACCAGGTGCTGAATATAAGATATTGTATGTGATATCTATAGCAAGCATTGGTCTTGTACTGCGTTTGATGTTCTCTACGACATCATTCACAACTTCAATGACATCATCGTTGATGTTTTCTGGTTTGTTGCTCGCAACAACACCTTTTCCCCAAATTGCATCAATAATACCGCTAATGACAATTTTTGCATCGTTATCTGTAAAAGTTTTTTGAGCCATTTTATTTTCTCCTATGTAGATTTGGCATTAAGAAAGACCTACTGCTTGGAAACAGTAGTATTGAGTTGAGGGTTTTCCATTTGGAAATGGACATCGCCCCCGTTTTTGAATGATGAGCAGCCAGCTACCAGCAAGCCAGTAGTCAGAATACCCACCACGATTGACACAATAATTTTGATTTTTTGTTTCATTGCATTTCTCCTGACAACAGTTATCCCCCGTAGTTAAACGGTGCATTAAATGTAAAGTATTTGTATAGGAGTTAAATGAGACAAAAACCGCAATTACCGTTTTTGCTTGAAAGAGCTTTGAGCAAAGCTCCGTTTGATTTGATGAAGCGAATTATAGGGGAAAATGCCCAACAAGGCAAGGCAAAAAAATCCTTTATTTTCAGTTATTATGTTGATTTTAAATATAAAAATAAACTGTTAAATTTGATTAAGTTGATTAAGCCTACGAGCTTTGGTATATCCAAATTCAGCTTAAAGGTAAGGTCTTTGTATGCTATTTCGATCAATCTTAGAATATTAATTTCTAAATATTTGCCACCATCTGCGACGCGGTTTGGTCGATTTAGTCTCTTCTGTTGAGGCTTTGTTTTCCAGTAAAAGCATTGCTTGTTTCAGGCTGTCTAAATGGTCTTTCAGTGCTGCATTTTCAGCTTCTAACGCCGCTAAACGGACGCGCATATCTGCGACATCCTGCGACATTGTCTCATTTTTACCTGCGACATCCTGCGACATTGTCGCACTTCCAACTGCGACATTTGTCGCAGGTGAAAATGCGCCATATACCCTTAGAAGCTCAGAAGTATCTAGCTTTTGGCCATTGTCGCACTTGCTCAATTTGCCTGCGACAATGTCGCGCTGAAGGGTGCGACGGCTTTTACCAACCAGTCGCGCAGCTTCACTAATGGATACGAGTGCCATTTTTACTCCAACGCATTCTGAGTTTTATTATTTCTAGGTATCGGAGCTGTTTCTTGGTTGAAAAGCCCACCTTGTGGATTTCGCTCAAATTTGAAAAGTAGATTAGATACTTTACGTCCACGTTTTCGAACTTCCCACTCGATTAACCAACCGTCTTTTTCTGTTAATTCCTTAATCGCCGGCTCAATAACTCTTTTTCGCAACAATTGGAAATTAGCTCGATAGCTTTCAGTTGCCTCCACTGCGTGCCAAAACTCTTCAATGGACATTGAAAGCCACCCTGAACCGTCTGTCTTGTCTTTCATTTGCTCAAACATTTCAAGCAATCGCCATGAATAGATAGAGCGCAGTGCAGCAGCTTGTTGAAGCTGGTATTTTGTAAACTCTCTTTCTAGCTCAAACAAGAAAGGGAAAACATACTCAGAGAATTTGAATTTAACGTAGCCTTCTTCCTTGAAATATTTGTACCCCTGAACCCACACGCAAGTGAGTGTCCCAATATGCTTTCCATCGTTAACTTGCCATGACAAATATCTCTTCATGAGAGAATTTACGGCATTCTTTAACTCCCTATATGCTGTACTCATATCTACATCATAAGTGTCTGCATATTCTTGAGCCGTTAATTTAATTTCGCCATTTACGCCCCCTAGCTTCGCAATTCCAGCCATCAAAATCCGCTTTTCCACTAAATTTAAAGTTTGGGCGGAACGCGTAATGTAGTTTGAAATGACAACATTGCGATTTGATAAATCATACTCTTTTGATTTTTTAACAATATCCCCCATAAATGAAACACCTTTGCAGCATTTAAAACAAATTAAATTATGCTTTATTTTTAAAAAAGAAACAATATTTTTTTTGTTTTAATTACGGTAAAGGTGTTTCATTTAATACCTGTGGATAGGACTGCAAAAATGTTTCAATTAACTGCAAAAATGTTTCATTAAGTGGCAAAAATGTTTCAATTAACTGCAAAAATGTTTCATTAAAACAGCCAAAAAAAACGCTGTAACCATTGCCAGTAAAGGCATACAGCGGTTGTCCACAAGTCCGTAAAAAGGTTTAAAAAGATTTAAAAATGATGAAAAACCAGAAAGGCCCAAATTTCTGGGGATAACCTTCGGGCCATTTCGCGCTTGCGCAGCTCATGACCCGCGCTTCGCTGTTTGATGTGCCTACGGCATGATGAGTTCGCCATAGGGCGAACCTGCGGGGGCTTTGCCCCCACGCCCCCAGTCTCGCCGCCGACGGCTCGGGAGCAGGGCGCGGCGTACCGCCTTCTCCTGCCCCTAGCCTTTAGCGTTGGGTCGCCTCCAGCCAGTCAAGGGGGTATTCGTAAACGCCCCTTCTGGACGTTTACAAAGCTTCCCCCTTGACAGTCTTCCGGCTCAGTCAGCACACCTGATTTCCCAAATGCGAGCAAATGCC
>CAUTOX010000142.1:0-5351 GCA_963539665.1 uncultured Treponema sp. | reverse complement strand
CATCCGCGGCAATCAAAAGCGCACTGCAAAACGCGCATGATGCCCGCGCAATTCTTTTAGCGGCAGGCTCCTTTTACCTTGCCGCAGAAGTCCGCGCCGCACTCAAAGACGCTTCTCCGCCGCAGCGTCCCTTTCCACCTGCTGTTCGGTTGCGCAGCGGATAAAGACATGAACGGCATGGCCGCCGCCGTGCGCGGAGCTTTTTCTCGCATCGCGCTCACCTCCGCCGGATCATTCAAACGCTCCGACCTGTACGCCATGCAGACGGCTTTTACCCGTGCAGGCATTCCGTTTGCCGCCAGCTCGTTTGATTTCCGCAGCGGGGCGCCATATCTTTTGTTACAGCAAGATTTTAGCGTTCATTTTGCGGGGCTGCGCATCATCTGATGCAGCTCAGGCGCGCTCTTTGTTCCGCCTTGACAAAGTGGCGTTTTTCCGAGAGTATGCGGCTGACAAAATATCAAAAAGTGTCATAAATACAGCTTTTGAGGGGTTTGTATGTCTGTGAAATTTGCGTTTTTATTTCCGGGACAGGGTGCGCAAGAACCCGGAATGTTTAAAGATGTGTGCGATGCGTTTCCGGCCGCGCGCAAAGTCATTGATGATATTTCAGAAATTACAGGCGTCGATATGCCAAAACTTTTGTGGGAAAGCGACAAGGCCGCGCTCAGCCGGAGCGATAACAGCCAGCTTGCGATAATGGCGGTCAGCATTGCAGCCATGAAGGCGTTGGAAGAAAAGGGCGTTCAGCCGGCCGCTGCGATGGGCTTTAGTCTTGGGGAGTTTCCGGCCTTGTACGCTGCCGGCGTACTCGGCTTTGAAGATGCGGTGAAGACCGTGCGCGTTCGCGGTCAAATCATGCAGAAAGTTTGCGAAGAAATTACGGCGGAGCATGAGGGGCGAGCGCCGGGTATGAGCGCTATTTTGGGACTTGATGCGGATAAAATCATAGAAATTACGGCGGATATTCCGGATGTATATGCGGCAAACCTGAACAGCAGCAAGCAAACGGTTATGAGCGGGACCGCGGAGGGGCTTGATGCGGCGGAAAAGGCGCTGACGGAAGCCGGAGCGCGTCGCTGTGTGCGTCTTGCGGTTGCAGGCCCCTTCCATTCTCCGCTGATGCAAAAGGCGGCGGATGCGTTCGAGGCGGCGATTGCCGACGTTCCGTTCAATGATCCGAAAATCATGCTGTTCAGCAATGTAACCGGCAAGCTGGTTGGCGATGGGGCGGAAGCGAAAAAGTCGGCCGTACTCCACTTGACCAATCCGGTGCGCTGGACGGACGAAGAAGCGGCGCTCGGCAGAATGCTTGGAGAGAGCGAAGACGAGTGGAAAATCCTTGAAACCGGCCCGGGGCGCGTTTTGGCGGGGCTTTGGAAACAGACCGAATTCGGCGAAAAATGGCCGTGCGCGCCGGTGAATACTGCTGATTCTTTGAGTGAGGTGAAATAATATGCTGTTGAAAGGGAAAAAAGCGCTGGTTACCGGCTCAAGCCGCGGAATCGGGCGGAAGATTGCAGAAGTTTTTCTTGCAAACGGCGCGGAAGTTTGGGGGCTGTGCTCTCGTCCAAGCCAGGCGAAGCAGGAGCTTGAAGCGTTCGCTTTGGAAAAGGGCGTACGCTTTCATGAAGTGTGCGCGGACGCAGGCGACGGCGGGCAGCTTGCGGAGGTTGTGAAGGGCGCGCTTCTCGAATCGGGCGGATTCGACGCGCTGGTAAACAACGCGGGCATTACGCGCGACGGCTTGTCTTTCCGCATGAAAATGGAAGATTGGCAGTCCGTGCTGAACGTCAACTTGACGGCGCCGTTTATAATCGGCCAAATCGTTTCAAACGACATGATTCACAAAAAGAGCGGCTCGATCATCAACATGACGAGCATCGTCGGCGTACGCGGCGGCGCGGGGCAAGTCAACTACGCGGCAAGCAAGGCGGGGCTTATCGGCTACACCAAAAGTCTTGCGAAAGAAACCGGTTCGCGGGGGGTGCGGGTGAATGCGATTGCGCCGGGCTACATCGAAACGGACATGACGAAGGCGGTCAACGAAAAGATGCGCGAAGCATGGCTTTCTATAATTCCGCTCAAACGCGCGGGGCAGCCGGAGGACGTTGCAAACGCGGCGTTGTTTTTGGCCAGCGACCTGAGCGTCTACATTACGGGGCAGGTATTGGGCGTAGACGGCGGAATGTAGCGGATGACGGAAGCGTCGGCATCGGTTCTCGCCGATTTTTTAAGAAGCTGCCGGTTACGGCGGATATACCAGAATAAATGAGGATTATATGAGCGAAAGACGTGTTGTGATCACGGGAATGGGAGCAATCACTCCTATCGGAAATTCGGTTGAAGAAACATGGGCTGCGGCAAAGGAAGGAAAAAGCGGCGTTGCGCCGATTACGCACTTTGACGCGACTAACAATAAGGTAAAATACGCCGCGGAAGTTAAAAACTTTGACGTTAGTCAGTACATGGATCCCAAAGAGGCGCGGAAGATGGCGCGGTTTACGCAGTACGCGGTTGCAGCGGCAAAAATGGCGCTCGACGATTCGGGGCTGCTCGGCAATGCGGACGCGCTGGAAGATGCAGGCATCATACTCGGCGTCGGCATCGGCGGCTTTGAAGTTACGGAGGCAAGCTGCATCTCCTATTATAAATCCGGTTGCGTGAAAACTCCGCCGATGACGATTCCCGAACTCATCCCAAATGAAGCCGGCGGAAACATCGCCATCCAATTCGGCATACACGGCCCGAACCATACCATTTCGACCGCCTGTTCATCCGGCACCGACGCCTTAGGCGATGCGTTCAGCATGGTGCGGAGCGGACGCATGGACATCTGCCTTTCCGGCGGCACGGAAGGTACCATCAATGGATTTTCAATCGTGTCGTTTGAAGTCTTGCACGCGCTTTCTTCAAGTTTTTCCGACAATCCGCAAGCGGCAAGCCGTCCGTTCGATAAAAAACGCGAAGGATTCGTCATGGGCGAAGGTTCTGCGATTTTGGTACTCGAAGAATACGAGCACGCAAAGGCGCGCGGCGCAAAAATCTACGCGGAAATCGCAGGGTACGGCTCTTCCTGCGACGGCTACCATCTGACCAGTCCGAATCCGGATGGCATTGAAGGCGCAAAGTGTATGTCCCGCGCGCTCAAGGATGCCGGCATGGACGGCTCGGAAATCCAGTATTACAACGCGCACGGCACTTCGACGCGCATCAATGATCCGAGCGAAACGCGCATGATTAAACGCGCATTCGGCGAAGAAAATGCACGGAAGCTCAAAATATCTTCGACAAAATCGATGACCGGCCACTGCCTCGGCGCAACCGGCGCAATCGAAGCCATGCTCTGCGTCAAAGCCATCAATGACGGATTCTTCCCGCCGACCATCAACCTCGATGAACCGGATGTAGAAGACGGCTGCGATTTGGATTACGTCCCGAACAAAGGCGTTGCAGGCGCAATCAATGCCGCAATGAGCGCAACCTTCGGATTCGGCGGGCATAACGGCGCAATCATCCTGAAAAAAGTACAGTAGGTGAAGCGATGAGCGTAACGAAAGACATTGAAGCCCTGCTGCCGCACCGCAGCCCCTTTCTGTTTGTGGACGAAATTGTTTCCTGCGATGATGATTCGAGCGTCAGCGTCCGCACATTTACGGAAAATGATTTTTTCTTTCAGGGACATTTTCCGGGCTATCCGGTTGTTCCCGGCGTCATTCTGGTCGAAACGATGGCGCAGGCGGGCGGCGCTGCGCTCCGTTTTCAGAATAAAGTGCCCGACGGCAGCCTCTTTTTCTTGGGAACGGTGGACAAGGTGAAGTTCCGCAATCAAGTGCGCCCCGGCGATACCGTCCGCATGGAAATTACGAATCTCCGCGTCAGCCCGCGCATGATTAAGCAATCCGGCAAGGCCTTCGTCGGCGATGCTCTTGCTGCCGAAGCCGAATGGATGTGCTTGGTCGGCAGTGCGGAGGCGGCTGGGCGTTAAGCCGTTCTCTTTGCCGCACTATTTGTACGCGCTCCGGTTTTCTCATGCTGAAATCGGGGCGTTTTTTGTTCTGCAGACGGCCACCGCAGGGCGAATGCCGATTCTGCTGCATGACAAGGAGATTTTCATGACGCATGAGCAAATCTTTTTTGAAATCGATAAAACCAAAACCGCCGTCCAGCAATTTGCCGAAGACTACCGGACAGAGACGATAACCGGCGCGTATGAAAACTGGAATGCCCGCAATACCCTCGCGCACATCTACGACTGGCTGGCGTTTTCAAAAAATAAACTGTGCGCCATTGCAGCAGGCGAACCGTTTTGCGAGGTAACGGATATTGACGCATTCAATCGGGAACGCTACCGCCTCAGCAAAAACCGCGGAACAGCCGGGCCGCTTGCCCATGCGCTCTACAAAGAACTGGATGCGTACAAAGAAGCCGCCGCGAACTACGCCGACGCCGACCTGTGCCGAAAAGATTTTCCGACCGGATTCGGCTACGAACTGTGGCGTTACCTGTTGCTTGACACCGTCATCCATCCAGTTTTGCATTTCACCTATTACCGCATCAAAACCCGCCGCTTTGCCGAATGCGCCGCCCTCCTTGAAAGTCGCATCCCCGCCTTTACGGAATATTCTGCCGGAGACAACCGCGTTTACTCCCTCTCCGAGTACATCGAAGACGCACCGGCTTTCCGCGAAACTCTGCAAGACTTTCAGTCTGCATACTCCGTTGGCAGCCTATTACGCGAGCCTTCGGCAGACTAACCGCGTTGCGACAAGACGGCAATGCCGTTCTGTCCGCTTTGAAGAATCGCACTCAAAACACTAAAAGAAAACGTGAGCAGCCTTCCGATTATGGAAGCTATCGGCCAAGCCCTTGCATCATTTACGTGTCATTTCTTCCGCCCGCCGTGTCCGACCTTCTAGCCAGTTTGCGTCGGGCGGTAAAAATGGCTCTTGAACGACGTAACTGCCGGACCGCCCTAACACGTTTGCCTTGGCAAACGTGCTTAAAGTTGTCCGACATTGCAAACTGGAGCGGACTGCACATTTTATTATCACTTTAACGGTGCCATTCTTGCAGTCCGCCCCCGCCCTAACACGTTTGCCATTAGCAAACGTGCTTAAAACTTGTCCGACATTGCAAGACTGGTCGCGGACGGACGAGCCGCTCCATCATTTATGTGCCCGTTCTTCCGCCCGCCACGTTCCCTCTAGCCAGTTTCGCAATTGCGAAACTGGAAGCTGGCGGCAGTGCCTTTCTATCCTAAAGGCGCTTTTTCCCTCCAGCCCCGCACGTTCCTTCTAGCCTGTTTGCGTATGCAAACAGGAGCGGCCTGTACGATATGCCCCATCTGT
>CAUTOX010000141.1:0-5460 GCA_963539665.1 uncultured Treponema sp. | reverse complement strand
ACACCGTTTGTTTTGTGGTTATCACCACCGGCGCGGGGCGCCGAAAAAAAATACGTTAGGGGGGGGGGGGGGGGGCCCCCCCCCCCCCCCCGAAGAATCAGGTTCAGTTGTACAGCCTGCGCCCAGCAGCCCGACGGTAAAAGCGGCAAGTCCTACAAAAAACAAGCCTTTCCATTTTCTTAATTTCATACAGCCTCCTGTTGCTAGTATCTAAATGTGCGGCAGATTATAATGGAATCTCCGGCAGTACGCAATCAAATCCCTGATGCAGCGCAGGGCATACTCTTAAAACATTGCGCAACGCCCCCCTTTCAACTAAAATGCGCGGTATGGAAAACTCAAAAAGAACTGTTACCTGCGGCGCGCTGACGGCGGCGGATGCGGGAAAAAATGTGATATTGAATGGCTGGGTTATGCGGACGCGCGAACTCGGCTCTCTTACCTTTATACTGCTTCGCGACCGGTACGGCATTACGCAAATTACCGTTGGAGACGCGGCTTCCGAGCGCGTAAAGCAAACCGCTTCGTCCTTAAAAAGCGAATACTGCATTGCAGTGCAGGGAACCGTCGTTTTGCGCGGCGAAAAAGACAAAAACTCTGATATGCCGACCGGTGAAATCGAAGTCCATGCGGATGACATCGAGATTTTTACCGTCTCGGAGCCGCTGCCTTTTGCAATAGACGAAGTGCGCCAAAAAGACGGTACGCTCGTACTTCCCAACGAAGATTTACGCCTCAAATACCGCTACTTGGACTTGCGCCGCGCTCCGATGCAGGAACATATCATTCTCCGTTCGCGCGTTGCGTTTGCCGTGCGCGAATACTTGACTTCGCAGGGCTTTCTTGAAATCGAAACGCCGACTTTTATCAAGTCAACGCCGGAAGGCGCGCGCGACTATCTTGTTCCCAGCCGCATTCACGCCGGAAAGTTTTACTCCCTTCCGCAAAGCCCGCAGCTTTACAAGCAGCTTTTGATGGTTTCAGGCTTCGACAAATATTTTCAGATTGCACGCTGCTACCGCGATGAAGACGCGCGCGGAGACCGTCAGCCGGAATTTACGCAAATCGACATGGAAATGAGTTTTACCGACCGCGACGAAGTGCTTTCCGTTACGGAAAATATGCTTCGACATGTCTTTCAAAAGACGATTGATTACGCGCTGCCGGCGCAGTTCGACCGGATTGCGTGGGAAGATGCGTTTGACTTCTACGGGACGGATAAGCCCGACCTGCGGTTTGATTTACGGATGCAGGATGCCGCATTCATGGCGGATTTGGCGGACTTTCAAGCGTTTAAAGCGGGAGCTCTGAATGCGGCAAAAAATGTTCCGCGCCAAAAGCGGAGCGGGGTTAAGGCGCTTGTTGTAAAAGGCGCTGCGGAAAAGTACAGCCGCAAAATGATTGAAGCGCTTGAACAAAAGGCGAAAATCTACAAAGCAAAAGGGCTCGCATGGATGAAAGTGGGTGCCTCAGGTCAATTTGAAGGCGGAATTGCAAAATTTTTTGCCGGAAAAGAAAGCGAGATTTGCACAAAACTCAACGCCGCCGCCGGAGACTTGCTTTTGTTCGTCGCCGATGAAAAATGGAAAACTGCCTGTGTCGCGCTCGGTGCGGTGCGCTCCCAACTTGGAAAAGAATTGAACTTGTACAAGCCCGACGACAAATTCCACTTTGCGTGGATAATCGACTTTCCGTATTTTGCGTGGAATGAGGACGAAAACAAGTGGGAAACCGAACACCACATGTTCACGCTGCCGCAAAAAAAATATTGGGACACGCTCGAAAGCGATCCCGCTTCAGTCAAGGGCGACTTGTACGACCTCGTTTTAAACGGCTACGAACTTGCGTCGGGTTCCATGCGTATCAACGACCCGAAATTGCAGGAGCGCATTTTTGAAATCGTCGGCTACAGCCGCGAACGCGCAGACAAAGCGTTCGGTTTTTTAGTTGATGCGTTTAAGTACGGCGCGCCGCCGCACGGAGGCATTGCGCCCGGACTTGACCGCCTCGTCATGCTCATGTGCGGCGAAGAGTCGATAAAAGAAGTTATCGCCTTTCCGAAAAACAACCTTGCGCAAAGCCCGATGGACGACTGTCCGAGCGCGGTTGACGATGCGCAATTACGCGACCTGCACATAACGTGTACGGAAAAAGAAGCGTAATCGGCGCGGAAAACGCAAGAAAGTTTATAAGAGGTCTAGATGCGGGACATCTTTTTTATTTATGCGGAGGGGAGATTTTAAATGCGGACAATTATGCTGTTTTCATATTGGCATACGGAACCAATAGACAATCTGGCCAAAAGCAAGCGAACCGCGGCGGAAGTAAATAGCTTTCGCCGCGGTTCGCGGAGTAACCGGATGCGTGAGTCCGCTATAAAATCTCATCCCATTACGCAAAGCGCCCATCCGCCATTATGTAGGGCTTTTTGTCGGCGGGGATGATTTCACGGTCGTGGGTAACAATGATGAGGGCAGCGCCTTCGCGATTGACCGTACGCAAAGCGGTCATAACATCGGAGGCGGTGGCGGTATCAAGGCCGGAAGTCGGTTCATCGGCAAGGAGGAGAGCGGGAGCGTTGATGAGCGCCCGTGCGATGAGCATCCGTTTGGTTTCTCCGCCGGAAAGATTTCGGGGCAGCTCATCTTTGAGGTGGGCGATTCCGAGCATTTCAAGCAAAAAGCGGGCGCGGCCGTGCGCATCGCCATCACGCGGAAACAGAAAATGCGGCAGCCGCACATTATCCAGCACGGAAAGGTTCGGCAAGCTGCCGATTGATTGCGGAACAAAGCCAATGCATTCGTTGCGGTACAAACTTTTTTCACGGTCGGTAAACTCGAAAATATTTTTGCCTTCGTACAGCACCGTTCCTGCATCGGCATCTAAAATACCTGCAAGCAGATTCAGCAGCGTCGTTTTTCCGCTCCCCGACTTTCCGCAAATAAATACGCATTCGCCTTCGGCAATCGAAAAACTCACCTCGCTGACCGCAGCAAAGGTTCTCTCTCCTCGTTGAAATGACTTACAGACGTTTTGAGCTTCAAGCAGCATAATTTACCGATCTTTCCGCGACAGGAATAAATAGAAGATATTTGCAATAATAAACAGCCCGGCAAGCAAGAATACCGCAGGTTTTGTGTGCGTGTTGCACGACATCGCCGGCATCTTGCAGGTTCCGATTAAAAAAGTCTGTACCGCAACCGCATACAGCGCAATGAGGATATTTGCCGCCGCAATGCCATTCTGCCCGCTCTTCATGAAGCAAAAACAGCCGTTGAGAAGCGCAATCAGCGCCCCAATGCCAAGCAGGGCGCGCCCCGTCCAAAAACATTTCATCATTTTTGCGCCATCCGCCGCGCAACACACCGGAGCGATCTTCTCCGGAATAAATGCAAGCAGCAGCCCGCATACAATAAAACCTGCACCGAAGATATATTTTTTCTTCATGTTAGATACCTCCAAAAACATCTGTATCCTAGTAAATACCAGCGGAATCTGTCAATCAACACTCATGGACATGTCGGCTTCATTCAAGTCTGAATTACAGAACTCCGGATGCTGTTTATTGAGAATGTGAAAAACGTACGGCTTTAAATGAGTATTTTTTGTTTCTAACTTTATTGGCGTATATCCACTAAATGCTGTTTACTTTTGTAGACATTCTTCTTAGAAGACTTCAAACAGATTCTTACGCGATTCTACCAAAAGCATTCGTTTTATGGTATGGTTCAGGCAAGATGCGCGAATTCCGTCAGCTGCGACGGACGATGTAGGGAGGCTCAAGGATGTCCGGTAATACATTCGGGAAGATTTTTAAGGTAACGACGTTCGGAGAAAGTCATGGGGAGGCAATCGGCGCAGTTGTTGACGGTTGTCCTGCTGGTATTCCAGTTGCTAGAGATGCCATTCAGCGCGCGCTTGATAGACGAAAGCCCGGAGGCACGGTCAACGGGATTGCGGCAGCGGCCGTTACCGCGCGTAATGAGCAAGACCGTGTTGAAATCCTCAGCGGCGTGTTTAACGGTCGCTCACTCGGTACGCCCATAGCCCTGCTCATCCGGAACACGCAGCAGCATTCGAAAGATTATGCAAACCTTGAGCACGCATTTCGCCCCTCCCATGCTGATTTTACGTATGATGCAAAATACGGCTTCCGCGATCATCGCGGCGGAGGGCGGGCTTCGGGCAGGGAAAGCGCCGCTCGCGTTGCAGCCGGAGCAATTGCCGCAGCTTTTCTTGAAACGTCCGGAATCTCTGTAACTGCGTATACGCTCCGGGCCGCTGGAATCGGTTGCTCAAAGCTCGATCTTCGCTGCATCGGCCAAAATGCAATGCGGGCGCCGGACAATGAAGCGGCAGCCTTGATGCAAGAGGTCATTGAGCAGTTGCGGCAACGCGGAGATTCTTGCGGCGGCATTATTGAATGTATTGCAACGTCCGTGCCGGCGGGATTAGGCGAGCCGGTTTTTGATAAGCTTGATGCAGAAATTGCCAAAGCCGTGCTGTCAATCGGGGCTGTAAAAGGAATTGAGTTTGGCGCAGGCTTTGCGGCAGCGGATATGACCGGAAGCGAACACAATGACGCGCTCCGCATAAAAGATGGCTCTCCGGTTTTTGAAACAAATCACGCAGGCGGAATACTTGGCGGAATCTCAAATGCGGATGCAATCGTCTTCCGCGCGGCAGTAAAACCGGTTCCAAGCATCGCGAAAAAACAAAAAACCGTAAAAAAGGAAGGCGATTCCTACTGCGACACGGACATTGCGGTACATGGCCGGCACGATGCCTGCCTGTGCCCGCGCATGGTTCCTGTCATAGAAGCGATGACCTCCCTCGTTCTTGCCGATATGTTGCTGCAAAACCGCGCGGTAAAACAGTAAAAGGGCCGACACGCCTGCGGCGCGTTATGCTTCCAGTTCCGGCTTTGTTTCTTTTTTGAGCAGTTCGGTTTTTGCGGCAATCTCATCTTTTAAAGATGCGCGTTCTTTAAGGAATTGCGCAATTTTTTCGTCAGAAGCAGAGAGTGCGAGTTCAGGCTCCGCAGTGAGCCGCTCCGCTACATATTTTCCAAAGCTCCGGTGCAGGCCGTTCAATTTTGATTCAAGCTGGCTTTTTTCGATTCGGATTACGCTTTTATCGCTGAATTCTTGAACGGCATTACCGGCAATGCCGATGGCTTTCTTCGATGACGCGATGATCATATCCATTCCATTCCGGACTTTTCCCTTCAATTCATTTGAATCCATAATTTTTCCTCCATTCTCGTCTTCTTGCAACAAACCGCGTTACTATAGCTAAAATATCGCCGCCTTTCCAGATGCGAAGAAATGAGGGGGATGATGATTTTCGTATTTTATACACTCTGTTGCTTCACATTATGAATAATGATACAGTAATACAACGATTTCTGTATAAATATACATTTTGCGAGGCATGATATGGCAAAAGAAAAAGTAATTC
>CAUTOX010000140.1:0-5475 GCA_963539665.1 uncultured Treponema sp. | reverse complement strand
CAGCAGGAAAAACACCGGTCTTTGGTTTATTAAAAAGGGGAGATAAAGTATTTACCAAAATCGTCCCAAATTGTTCAAAAGAAGCGTTAATGCCTATAATACAAGGACATATATTAGACGGTTCTACCATCAATACGGACGGCTGGAAAGCCTATGATGGTCTTATTTTAAATGGTTATGATCATCATCGAGTTTTTCATAGTAAAGATGAATTCGCCAGAGGAAAATGTCACGTAAATGGAATTGAAAACTTTTGGAGTTTTGCAAAGAGACGGCTGGCTAAATTCAACGGTTGCTCTTCAGCCGCTTTTGCGTTACATTTAAAGGAGTGTGAGTTTCGATATAATCATCGTAATGATGATTTATTCAAAATAATTAAGCAAATATTTAATAGATACTAGTCAAGAGCCTTGCTTATTGTTAATACTAAGCCTTTGAAACACACAATATTTCATAAAGTATAGTAATATGGACGTGCATGAACTGGAAATGTATGTGCGCCATCGGCTCAAGCAGGAACGCGAACGGCTCGGACTTTCGCAAATGGCGCTCGCATACGAATCTGACGTATCGCAAAACATGATTACCTACATTGAAACCGGCAAACGAACGCCGACGTTGAATACGATTCTGAAACTGTGCACGGCGATGAAAATCAATCCGTCCGTACTATTTCCCCAAAATAGCGATTTATCGAAAGATGACATCAAGCGGACGATTATTGAATTGATCAATCAATATATGTAAACAAGCGGCTCAGCAGGCGCGCTTGTAGGCGGAGCGGCGGCCGCTTCATTTTTTGTATCATTCTTCAGCTATCTGATTTTTATTCTTGAAAGTGCAGCGCGATATTCCGATAAGCTAATGTAAGGTATGCCTTTTTGGCGATTCGCTTAATGAATGCGCCTATAAAAGAGTATAAAACCGGGTGCGCGGTATCGGCGGAGGGGAGGAGCCGCATTCGGCAGAATTGATAAGCCTGTTTGGAAACTTCTGTTTTAGGCAGGGTACCTAATTTGTTTTTGGGAGGAATGAAATGAAGTATATTATTTCATCTTTGGCAGCGGCGTTGATGCTGGTTTCTTGTGCGAGTGTTCCTACAAAGGAATTTGACGATGCGACGGCTTTGCGGGAGCGGGCTTCGCGGTACGAACCGGTTAAAACATACGAGAGCGAGAGCTTTCAGCTTGCAGAGGAAAACTATGCAAAAGCCGATGAGATTATAAAAGAACAAAAAAAGAAAGAATGGCCTGATGCAAAAACGGCGCTGCTGACTGCGTCGGAAAATTATCAGAAAGTAATTGATAACGGGATGCCGGCGTATGCCGCCGATCTAAAAAACGGCATTGACAAGACAGTAAGCGATGCGGATGCCTTGAAGGCGCAGGTTGCGCTTGAAGAAAAATATCAGGCGGCGACGGCCTTATATAATGAAGCGAACGCGCTGGTTTCGGCCTCTGACTATGACAATGGTTTAGGGAAACTTGAAGAGGTAAAAAAGCAATTTGAAGCGATTTATGAAGAAGTAAAAATGAAATATGACGAAAGTTTGAAGTCCGTTGAGACGGTGCGCCGACGGCTGCAAAAGCTCGAAAGTATGGCAAACGAGATTGACAATATGCAGGGCGCAAAAAAATAAGGGGTACCGGCAGCGTATGCCGGTATACCGGGAGACACTATGAGAAAGATTTTTATATTTTCGATGCTTTTGTCCGTTGCCGCGCTCCTTGCGGCGGATGATTTACGCGACAGCGAAGCGTTCAAGAATGCGGTTGACTACACATCGGAAGCAAGCCAGCTGCAAAGCGACGGGCAGTATGATCCGAGTATTGTTAAGGCAAAGGATGCGGATTCTGCGATGGATGAAGCTTTTATTGACGCGCTCCACTTGCTTTTGAAGAAAAAGGCGGTTATTTCACGTGCAAATGCCGAGACTCAGCTTAATACGCTCGAAAAGTCCGGCGCCCTTGCTGACGCAAAGATCAAGCAGACTTTCCAAGAACTTAAAGGAAATATGGCTGAAGGCGACGCATTGCTGCAAAAAGCGCCTGAAGAGCGCAGCAGCGATGACAAAATAACCGAAGCGTACGATGCTGTTATTGCCGAATACAACAAAGCGGAAAACGGCGCAAAGAGCGCGTATGAGCAGTATATGGCGCAAAAGCGCGCCGCTGCGGAAAGCGCAATAAAAGAGGCGCAGGCAAAATACTCTGCATTATTGGGTAAGGGCATCATTGCGAAAAACGATGCCAACGATAAAAAAATTGCGGCGTTCCTCCAAGCCGCGCAAAAGGCGCTGGGGGCAAACGACTTCAACGGCGTTACATCGAATGTAAAATCGGCGCTTGATGCAATGGCCGCAGCGGAAAAAGCGTACGGCGCGGAATCCGCTAAGGTGAAAAAGCAGCTTGATGATGCGCAGAAGAAATTTGCGCAGCTCAAAGGCAGTAAGATTATTCTCGGCGGCAGCGCGGAAGACAAAAATATCACGAAGCTGCTTTCCGATGCGGCGCAGGCCCTCAATTCCGGCAATTTGAAAGGCGCGCAGACTGCAATCAGCAATGCCGTAAGTCAGATGAATGCGCTTGAAGCCGCATACAAGACCGCCTCCGCAAATGCAAAGAAATTGATTGATGCAGCTCAGGCGCGGCAAAAGAAGCTGAACGCGGAAAAGCTGCTTCCGGTTAATAGCGCCGATGATGAAGAAGTGTCGCGGCTTTTGGCCCTTGCGCTCAAAGCGTTCGGTGCAAATGACTTCAAAGAAGCGGTTGCCAATGCGGAAAAAGCGCAGCAGATTATGAATAATGCGGAAAAAGCTGCGGCGGAGCAGCTGAAAAATGTGCAAGAGCTTTTGGACAAGGCGAAGATGCGCCATGCCGAGTTTGTAAAATTGTACGGACTTGCCGATGATGATTCGTCAAATATGTCCATCATCGAAGATTTGCAGAACGCGGAAAAGGCGATAGCCGAAGGAGACTGGGAAAAAGCTGTAGAATTCATCAATTCCGCCAATGCAAAGATGGATTATATGGAAAAGATGCTCCGCGATGCGGCGGAAGCGGCTGCGGAACAAGAACCTGCCGAAGAGCCGGAACCAGAAGAACCGGAGCCGGAAGTGCGCGTGGATGAAGACGGTCTTCCGATTGATGAATATGGGCGCGTCATGGTGTTGCCAAAGTATTACGTGGTAAAGCGGCGGGTGCCAATTACGGATTGTATGTGGCGCATCGCCGAGATGTACTTTGTGTACGGCGACAGAAACGAATGGCGAAGGATATACGATTTGAATAAAGATAATTTTGTTCAAAGCGGAAACCCGCACCTCATTTTGCCTGAGCAGATTTTGGAAATCCCTTCGTTTAAGGGCGAAGAGCGGCGCGGAACCTATAATCCGAACAAGCGATACGTGCCGTTTGATGAGTTGGTAAACTAAAACTGCGAATATAAATCCTTATTAAATGTTATCGATACTGTGGGATTCCAAAGGACGAAAGTCCTTTGGTTTTACCCACTCAAGCAGATGCCGGACCGAAAACTGCAGGTTTCAAACTCTACTCTGATTAATTTTCCTTGCTACACAGGTTAAAACGACCGACAAAACTACGTCTTGAAGATAAAAATCATCCCGCTTACCCATATTCAAACGCTCTAGCCAGTTTGTCTATTGGCAAACAGTATCGGACGGTTCGAGCCTTCTGTATCTGGTAAACGCTTTTCATCCCGTCCCTCCATGCCGCACTCCCTCTAGCCAGTTTGTCTATCGACAAACTGGAGCGGACGGGACGTGCCCTCTATATCTGGTGAATGCTTTTCATCCCGTCCGCCGATGTCTTTCTGGAAAAATGCACTCGGATATGCTATAGTCCGCCGCATGAAGTTATGGATTAAGTTTCTGCTTGGCGCATTGATTGGAATTGCGTGCGCTCTGATTCTGCCGGCAGGCAATGCGGCTGTAGAAAATGCGGCGCGCTTTATCGCGGAGCTGGCAGCTCGTTTTGCGCGATACATAACGGTTCCGCTGATGTTTTTTACGGCGATTACGGCATTCAACAAGCTGCGGGAGACGCGAATGTTCCTCAAGGCGGGCGGCTGGACGGTTTTGTCGATTGCGGCTTCGTCTCTGCTGTTGACTTCTGCCGGTCTCCTCTCCATCCTGCTTGTCCGGCTGCCGCGCATTCCGATTGTCGAAAACGTCGAAGCTCCCGTTTCGCTCAACGTGCCGGAACTTTTCCGCGCCTTGCTTCCCTATTCGGCATTCAGCTCGCTTGCAAACGGGACTTTTTTGCTCGTGCCGTTCGGCTTTGCGCTCCTTATCGGAGCTGCGTCTACGGCGGATCAGGCGGCTTTCCGTCCCATCTTGCAACTTGCGAACGCGCTTTCCAAATTGATGTACAACATTGGCGCGCTTTTTTCCGAATTGCTTTCGCTCGGTATGGCGGCATTTTCCGCCTATTGGATTATCCAGTACCGGAAGACGGCCGCAGGCAGCGTGTATGCGCCGCTTTTCATTTTGCTTTTTGTCGATCTGATCATCGTTGCCGGAATCATCTACCCGCTCATCATTCGCTCTCTCTGCCACGATCCGCATCCCTACCGCATTTTGTACGCGGCCATTTGCCCGCTTGCAGCGGCATTTTTCAGCGGCGACTCCAATTTGACGCTGCTGCTCAATATGCGGCACGGCAAGGAAAGTCTCGGCATCAGACGGCGCATCAACGGAGCCGTCCACCCGCTGTTTACGGTTTTTGCGCGCGGAGGCTCCGCTCTGGTTACTGCCGTATGTTTTATCGCGATACGGCGTTCTTATTCGGTGCTGAACATTCCGCTTTCCGATATTTTGTGGATTCTTGCGACGGCATTCGGCATCTCCTTCCTGCTCGGCGGCTATCCTGTAGGCGGCGCGTTCGTCTCCTTGAACGTCCTCTGCGTTTTATACGGAAAAGGTTTTTCAAACGGCTTTACGCTGCTCGCTCCCGCAGCTCCTATTTTGTGCGCGTTTGCCGCCGCATTCGATGCCTTAACGGCCGTATTCGGAAGCTACATCATCGCCGTAAAAACAAAACTCATCGAACATCACGGCATCAGCCATTTTATTTGAGCGGCTGCGTTCCCTTCCGCCCGCGCATCGCCGAAATGATTTGCACCGGGCGGAAAACGGTATATCGTGCGGGGCAAATGCCTCTTTTTAAGCGGCAGCGGCATACTGAAAATCGGTGCGCCGCCGCATTTCACCCATCATTTGAATCCTTCATTTTCATTCATTGAGAGGAGCGACCATGAAACAAAAAACAATTCTCGTTCTGTTGGCGGCGTTCGCGCTGCTTTTCGGAAGCTGCAAGACGGATTCCGATGCGGACAATTCCCCGTCCGCGCAGGAAAAAATCAACGCGGCAGTCGATGCGGTAACGCTTGACGCGCCTGCAAAGGCGAGCATGACGGCACTCGAGCTAACCGGCGATAAAATCACGGCGAGTG
>CAUTOX010000139.1:0-5493 GCA_963539665.1 uncultured Treponema sp. | reverse complement strand
CTTTAGTATTTTTTCTTCTTTTTTAATACCTTCACTCAAAAATTGATTTCCGTGCCCGAATACCGCTTTCCCTTGCGTATAGTCGGCGTTATATTCACACTTTGCTTTGTAGTGGATGTTTTATGCTCGACCATTCCTCTTTCGGATCTCCTGCTGAATACTGCCCTGCTCTTGTGCAATATATTTGCAAGTTCTTCCGTATTTGTGATTTTTGAAAAATGATTTGTTCCTTATTAGATAAAACTCCAGCACGAACCTTTCATCATATGAAAACTGAGCGAACTTTTTTGTTTTTCCATTATTGTCGCCTAAGGCGTCTTTCCTCCGTTATTGGTTTTTGCTGGTCAACAAAGATTATAGCAGCTCAAAGAAACCTTTTTTTCTTTTTATTTGGGCGACATTATATTTTACTGGTTACAGATTCTTAAGCAAAAATTGATTTCTGTGGCTGCGTCAGAGTATTGATTGCTATTTTGGGGAGAATCGTGTACGGTAGCTCAGGTTGCGCCGGAAGCGAAATGCTGAAACGCGAGCGATGAACGCATATTTTTTCGGAGGAAAAATGAAGATAAAACAAATCATTCTGTTAACGATCGGCTGTGTGAGCCTTGCGCTGGGATGCGTCGGGATTGCGCTGCCCATCTTGCCGACGGTGCCGTTTTTTTTGTTAACGCTTATTTGCTTTACGAATAGTTCAAAACGTTTGCAAGATTGGTTTATCGGGACCAAATTATATAAAAATCACCTGGAATCGTATGTCGAAAAGAAGGGTATGCCCATTTCAACAAAAATTTCTGTCATAACAACTTTTACCCTGCTCATGGGCACCGGTTTTATCATGATGAAGCGGACGCTCATCGGGCGCATTTGCATTGCTATCGTGTGGGCGGCGCACATGATTTATTTTATTTTCATCGTAAAGACAGTCCGCCGCGCAGATAAAACCGCTGCAACTCCGCCGGAGGATAATGCATCTAAAACCGGCAACGATACACTGTAAGCGCTCCCATTGAACTCTCAAGCAGAGAGCGCGAAACAATAAATCTGTTCAATAGCTTTATTTGAGGACAGAGCTACGGGGGTGAGAGTACACAAAACATAATTTATAACGTCGCATTTCAAGGAGGCTGTTCCGAAACTAAAATTTCTGAACAGGTTTGAGAACCTGTTTATCCCCAAAAATGCTATACTAAAACCATGAGAAAGAAATATCCCAGCGATATAACAAGAGAACAGTTTGAAGATATACGCCCAATATTAGAAAGCGGACGGAAAAAGACCGCGCCGAGAAAAGGCGATTGATACGAAATCTTTTGCGCCATCCTATTTGCTCAAGATCGGCCGTCAATGGTGTATGCTGCCTGAATGTTTTTCAAAATGGAATACCGTTTATTACTATTTAAGCGTCTGGAATAAGCAAATTGATGACTGCCCGAGCCTTTTACATCAATGCTTAAAAAAAATTGGTTGGCAAGGCTCGTATAAAACCGGGGCGGAACTCTTGCAAGAGCAGTTTTCTTGTAGTGGAACTGTTCGGAAACTTCAGTTTCAGAACAGGTTCCCTTAAAATGTGATGTTCTAAATCGTGCTATTTGCGCGATTTAGAACTCGTAGACCTGTTCGATAACGGAGTTATCAAACAGGTCTAGTAGATGCGCAGAGTGTTAAAAATACCGGCAGTGCGCAGGGCAAAGGCTATGATGCCGATAAAGAAATTCTCTTATTTCTTTAACTTCAGTGCTTACTGTTGCGTTTGCATCTCCTTGTCAATGGGACGTATTCAAGCGTATTGTCTTTTCAAAATTTTTATTTGAAATAAAATAAAAGATGTATGTTTTGAATAGTCCATTGTCATCTTCTTCTCAATAATAGTAAAACCGCTCAAGTCCAAAAATATTTAAAGAATCAACATCCGTATCTTTTTGCTTCATTTCCATAGAAAGAAGCTCTTGAACCTTTCGTACGGCATCGATTTCCGCCAGCATTTTTGCATATTCTTTTGATGTATGCTTCGCTGAACCGAAGAAAACTCTATCCGTATCGGAAAAATCAAATTTCTTTCGCAATTTTTTATCATTTTTCTTTTCGACAAAGTTCACAATCCATGAAGGAACTCTTTCTTGTCCGAAGTTTTTTCCCGTCCAATCAACCGCTTCCGAAAAAGCGTGCCGTCCCAGCAGACACAAAACTGCAAGCAATGCAGTTTTATTTATCATTTTTTCCATTCAATACTCCTTCTGCCATGCGCCGGTACAGTCTCTCTCCGCACGAATAAAAAAAGCGGCGGAATCATCCGCCGCCTGAAAATAATATTATTCTCCGGTAAAATTCTTTAAATATTCAGCAAATGAGTTTTTGAAGTCGCCGCGTATCTTTTTTTCAAGCGTTTTAATCGCACGGTTTTCCGCTTCATGATACGAAACATGACTTTCCCTCCCGCTTAAACTCAACGGGGCAAGCCGCTGATCGGACACAGAATCAAGAATGTACGACTCAAGAAAATAACGGCATCGCACCGATTTTCCATCTGACGATTGAGACTCTTCAAGCGTAATATTTCCGGTCAAAATATAGCGCATATTTGCCGTTAGACTTGCTCTGAAACCGATACTTTTCAATCTAACCTAACACAGGTAAAAACGACATCTTTCCATCATAGCATAATATTCGTCAGGATAAATCAGCAACATACAGATTAGGATTATCTTCAAAAAATAGAAACGGGCTATCAAAAAAATATTAATAGCCCGTTAGCTTGTACTATTGAATAACAAATATTTTAGTCATTGAAATAATTACAAACATCATCATAGGCAATAGAGGCTATGTCGGAAGCATATTTTTTTATCTTTTCCCCCACCATTTTCCCTGCTGCCGCTCCTGGCTTACCACCATAGTAAAAACCTATGCCAGTACCTAATGCAACAACTCCATTTTCAATAGTATCACGCAAATAGCGTTTAGCCACTGCTTTAGTATATTTGTTTTCACACAATACGTCATAAGCCCAGCTATTATCTGATGTTTTTTGTCTTGAAATATTTAGACTATAAGTCATTCCTAATTCATCACTTTCTATCAAAAAAGTATTACCACTTCTTATCAATGTTAGTCCATCTGCTATTTTTGTTCGCTGAAGATAACTTTGAGCATAAATAGAATTAGACATCCCGAAAAGAATTAGTAAGGACAACATGCCAATCATTGAAACAATCTTTTTCTGTTTCATCATTTTCAACTCCTTCTTGCAATACCTTTTCATTGCAATAATTTTATTTTAGAGATCGAAAATATGTCCCGATTGGTTCCACACCTGCCTGCCTGCCTTTAGAGAGGGCAACCTAACACACTTTCGACATTAATTTTTTTCGGATAAGTGTTTTATCCGAATTCTCTGTCATTATACCCCCCCCCCCCCCTAAAATGTCAAATTTTTAAAAAAATAAAAATTATAAAGCCCGAAACGGAAACAGTAGCGACCTTGCCGTGCATCTTTGCTTGTGCCATTTTCTTTGACGAAGCCGTATCGGACTTTACCGATTGCCCAAAAATGGAGGCAATCCCGTTTACGGCATTCAATTCTGCTTTGGAACGCTCGCTGCCTTCTCCCACATAGTAAAAAAACGATTCGCTCGGATATGCTTTTGCAGGATTTGTTACCCATTCAGGAATCGATTTCGAAGGCTTTTTTTCAGCAAACAGAAAACCGCCTATCATCGGGAGAGACAATAGGCAGAAAATTACCTTCAATAGAAAAAGATAATTTTTGGTTTTCATTTATATGCCGCTTTTTTTCATGTTTTCAGACACAACGATCGTAGGCTTTCCTGCAGAAACAACGACATCTTTTATTACGTCCGACGTTCCATCCGTATATTCAACGGTAACCGAATAGGTGCCCGGCCCCACCGTAAAACCTGCAGCGCTTGCCTTGTGAGGGAAGAATAAACCTTGACGGACATCCGCTTTTTCGGCATCGGTAACCGCTTTCAGGCCCTCATTGAGTGCAATCTTCGCCGCATCGTATCCTGCGACAGCCGCTTTTTGTGCAATCGGATTGGAAGCTTTATCCAAGGCCTGCTGTGCGCTTTCTAAAGCCGCGTATCCCGCAACGGCGGCAGCGGAATTCTTTATCACGTTTCTTGCGATACTGCGGTTTCTTGCGCCCTTTTGACGGGAACGCACATCCATCTCCACAGCCTTGTCAAAGTCTTCAATTAAAGTGAACGATTTTGACTCTCCGGTTGAAAGAGAAACGCTTTTTACCGCGATCGGATGGCTTTGCTCAGCAAAAACAGGATACGCGATTTTGAACCAGACGGTTGCATCCCCAATGACACCCATATTCATAAGTTCAGAGCTGTATTCCGTGCGCTTTCCAATCAAGTCAGTCAGTGCAATGACATCAAGCCGACCTTTTCCCTGCGGAATACTTACGTCTTCCTTTAGAAGATCCGCTAGATGCGTATTGTTCAGCGTCATCGCCATATCGGAGGCATGGGAAGAGTCCCCATACGCCGAATAAATCAAAGCGCCAAGATAAGAAAGAAAAGCCGAAGTTTCATACATTTCATCGCTCGGATTATACCCTTTGTCCGATGATGAAATCTTTGACAGGTCAAATGCGGCCAGTCCGGCTTTTTTTAAATTTGCATTTGCCGAATCAATCTTATCCGAATAACTCATAGCGTTGACTTTCTTTTGCTCCTGAACCAAGGCCGAAACGACATCTTTATATAGCTAATTGCCTTGAAACATAACTAAAAATTTCATATAATTTTTGTATGGCGTATGACAGAGATTTAAGATTGAGAGCAATCAAATATACAGAAGAGGGCCACACGTTGGCACAGGCTGCGGCGGTATTCAAAGTAAATATCGGTACACTCATTGGCTGGAGAAAACGATACAGAGCAACCGGAGACGTTAAAATGAAAATTCGCTGTCCGGTTAACAAGAAAATCATCCCCGAAAAACACGCCCTGTTCGACAACATCGAACAGGGCTACGAGTTCTAAATCGCACAAATAGCACGATTTAGAACATCGCATTTTGTAGAAGAGCATCCTGATGACGACTTAAAAGAAATCGCGGAAGTCTTCGGCTGTCATCCATCTTCTGTGCTGAAGCGGTTGCGAAAGCTCGGTATCACGCGAAAAAAAAGAGTACCTTTTACAAAGAACAAGCCCCCAAACAAGTAGAGGCGTATTTAGAAAAAATCAACGACATTCCCAAAGAAAAGCTCGTATATATCGATAAAACCGGCATTCAGACGCAGATGTACTGCCAATATGCGCGCAGTAAACGCGGAAAACGGATAAATATTCTCATCAGCAGCAAGCTGCTAGTCGAATTGGGCTTGTTGCGCGCAATGTGCGGATAAATTAATTGTTCCTTTTCAATATAAAGGGCGGCCGATGCAGGGCTTCCGTATGAAGGTATAGCTAATTGCCTTCTAAAACGGCATCCAGAGCCTGTGAAACGGAATCATAT
>CAUTOX010000138.1:0-5519 GCA_963539665.1 uncultured Treponema sp. | reverse complement strand
AAAAGAAGTCTTGTATCGAGTCGCAAAAAAAATACTCGCAGGAACTGATTTTCCTACCGCCGTATTCGCCGGAATACAATCCCATTGAACACACGTGGAGCGCTTTGAAGCGAAAAGTTGCTGGCTGTGTTCATCTTTATGGCTCCGTTTCTCTGGCTCTGGATGCCGTTTTAAAAGGCAATTAGCTATACAGAGATACCAATGGAAACCGAAAAATTAAAATCGGCTTTGCAGGGGAAGGGCTGACAGCAGGGACCACAAGCCATTTAGCCGGATCTTACAACGACGGCAAGGGCGACAGAGGCTATAAGATACGAGATAGCGGCAAAGTAGAGGTGAGAAAATGGCTCGGCCTTACTGACCGGATGCCGCTTAATCCCGCCGCAATCCATGATTTTATAAACACTATGACGCGCTGGAAAAAAGAGCGATTAAATGAGCTATAATGGTTTTTTACTTGTATTTCAAGACAATTAGCTTATATCTTGCGCTAATGCTGATAAAAACATTTGAATGTTATATTACTTGCATGTTTGCTTCTCGCTTGCTGCCATGCATCTTTGGCTTTACTCACGCTCTATCTGTCTTGTTCGATTGTTAAGCCTCCGCTTGTTTGTCTGAACAATCCATAATTGGTTTACGGCCGGGGCGCGTTTGCAAAACATCAATACCTTCTGCAAGTAATCGTTTCACCTATGCATTCACCGATACAAAAATCATCTCGGTTTGTTCCCCTGCTTTTGCCGAAGAGGTACCTTTTCCTTTCAGAAGAATAGCACGGCAACGCATACGGAAACAATAGCTCGTTCCATTGCGAAAAACATCCCCAAGAGCGGTATATAGCTCTGGCGTTAATGCTAATTTCTTTATTTTTCCCATGATTATCATACTATAATTGAAATGATGATAAGCTCCCCTGCAAATAGTAATGCCGCCGTTTTCTTTGCTCCGGCGGTTTATTTTATATCGGAATCGTAGATTCCTTGCCCATACATTTTTGAAGTTCCGTTTCCGGAATTGAGCCTTTCAAACGCATTCTTGGATAGTTATTCATCCATGTCTGAACCTCAATAAATAACTTTGGGCTAAGTTTAGAGAAATCCATACCTTTGGGGTAAAAGCGTCTGAACATCCTGTTGCGGTTTTCATTTGTTCCGCGTTTACTGGCGCAATAAGGATGGGCAAAATTCAGTTCCGTTCTCTTTGTGCCGTCAGATAATTTTTCTATTCCATCAAAATCCATGAATTCAGGGCCGCCGTCCGCTGTGATGGACTTGAGCAGGTTCGGAAAGTCTCTCTCCCTAAACAAGCTTCAAGTTTATTTAGTAAACCTGCTCGGCAACTTTAGTTTCTGAACAGGTCTCGTTCTTCAACACCTGAATGAGTTTTTAGCGTTCGGCATTTTCCTGATTATCTCAGCCCTTGTCTTCCGTTCTGTTAGTGTCAGTGCGCATTCACCTGTCGAGGAGGCGCAGCTTTTCACGGTGTCGATTTCCCTGTGTCCGACTTCGGAACAATTGTTGATACATTCGGGGCTGTTTGCGATGCTCCTTATTGTACATCCGATACGTGAAAATTTGGGCTTTCGCTTGTTTTCGTTATAGTTCCTGCCCTTGTTCGGAAGATTTTTGATTGAGAACCCGGGAATTACGTCGCCGGTAATGTAAGTGTACTACGTCTTCTCACAGATTTTTGTTTCGCAGGGCTATGATCGGAAAACGATCTGTTCCTTTCAGATAAAACTCCAGCGCGGACCTTTCATCGCATGAAAACTGTGTGAACTTTTTTTGTGTTTCCATTATTGTTCCCATAAGTTTTCTTGCCTCCGTGTATTGGTTTTGGTTAGTCAACAAAATTATAACAGTTCAAAGAAACCTTTTCTTCTTTTTATTTTGGCGACAGTACTATTTACAGGGGGACATCACGCCGAAATCAATAATTTTTCTTGCAAAATTGAATTTTCTACCATACCATATGCAACACCATTCATTTTTTGCTTACAGCAATAAAAACGGAGGTTTTTTGTGAGTACCGGAAAACGATTTACCATTAAAAGACGATTACCGCTTTATTTTGGGCTGCTGAGTATTTTTTCGATATGCGTTATCAGTTTCATTGCAGTAAGACAAGCAACTACCGCACTTGAAATGCAGATACATACGAATTTAACTACTATTGTTGAAGATCAGGCAAAAATATTTTCTGAAAAATACATTGCCTCTCCCCGTTCAAATATTGAAACGCTCGCGCATTGCAATACGATGTGCGATGAAACCGTTCCGCTCGAAGAAAAAGTTGATTTGCTGCGGCGGGAAGTCGAGCGGAACGCAAAACTCGGCTGGATACGCGGCATTTACGGCGACAAGTCGGCTCGGCTTGGGTATACGGACGGACACACGAAATCCGGAAAGAAAAAAGCATGGGCGCAAGAGGCCTTGCAGGGGAAATTTCACATGACGCCGCCTCATACGTCCAAAGGACGCGGCATCATCATCACAAAAGTCTCTGTGCCTGTGTACAGCAGGGATAACAGCATCATCGGGTTGATTGCAGTCGAATATAATGCGCAGCAAATGTCGAAGGATATCAGCGAAATTGATTTGGGGCAGGGCGGAAAGCTCTTTGTGCTGGATACGGACGGAACGCTTGTTGCCGATTCTGACCCGCAGTTGGTCAGGGATTTGATTTTCGCTGCCGAAGAAGCGGAGGAAAAAAAGAAAAACGGTATCGCCGCACCGCCTCTGTCAGAAAATCAAGAAGACGAAAGTTTTATCAAGTTCAAGGAAAAAGCTATTGCGAGCGTCGGAACCGGTCTTGATTATTATCTGCAAAACGGAGTGCGCAAAACTGCCGCCTACACCAAAATTCCAGAAACGGGCTGGACGCTTGTTGCGTATGCGGAAGAAAAGGAGTTTATGGGATCAATTTATGAACTCATCCGCATCCTGTGCGTTGTTGCGGCTTTGTGCATTTTGATTGTCATGGCGATTATCATTTTCATCTCGAAAAAAATCAGTCAGCCGCTGGTAACGACGGCGGAGGCGCTTAAAAATATTGCGGAAGGCGAGGGCGACTTGACGGTGAGTCTTCCGACGCGCGGCAACGATGAGATTAGCGACATTTCGCTGTTTTTCAACAAGACGATTCAGAAGCTGCACAAATCGATTGGGTCGGTCGGCAAGCACAGCATGATTATGGAAGAGCTTGGCAACTCGCTTGCGGTCAGCATGTCGAAGACGGCGTTGTCGATTGACGAGATTCGGGCAAGCATCGAGGGCGTAAAGACGCAGGCGCATGAGCAGACGGCGAGCGTTTCGGAAACGAAGGGGACGGTCAACCGGATTATCGGAAATCTTGAAGCGCTCAACGGGAATATCGAAAATCAGGCGGAAAGCGTTATGCGTTCGTCGGAGTCGATTGCGCAGATGGTCGAAAACATCGATTCGATCACGCAATCGCTTGAAAAGAGCAATGCGCTGGCCAAGACGCTTGCGGATGCGACGGCGGAGGGCAAGCGGACGTTGCAAAACTCGAACACCGTAACGCAGAAGATTATCGAGCAGTCGGGCGGCCTTCTTGAAGCGAGCAACGTCATTCAAAATATTGCCGAGCAGACGAACCTGCTTGCGATGAATGCGGCGATTGAGGCGGCGCACGCGGGGGAAAGCGGCAAGGGATTTGCGGTCGTTGCGGATGAGATTCGGAAATTGGCGGAGGAATCGAGTTCGCAGGGCAAGGCGATTACAGAAACGCTCCGCCATTTGAGCGACGAGATTGAGGTTTTGTCGTCTTCTACGAAAATTGTCGAAGAAAAATTCAACGCCATTTTTAATTTGTCCGAAAGCGTCCGCAGCATGAGCGCCGAATTGACGACCGCCATGCACGAACAGGAAAACGGCAGTAAGGAAGTGCTTGAGGCCATCAAGCGCATCAGCACGATAACCGCCGATGTCAAAACCGGCTCTGAAGAGATGCTGACCGGCGGGCGCGGCATTTTTGAAGAAATGCACAAGCTCGACAACCTGACCCTCCGCCTGAAAGACAGCATGAACGAAATGTCCGACGGCGTTATGCAAATCAGCACGACCGTCCAAGAAGTCGACGACCTTGCCCAAAAAAACGAGCTGAGCATAAAACGCCTTGCGCATGAAGTGAAGAAGTTTAAGGTTTGAAGCGGGCGGCCTACGGGGAATGGCTCCGTAAAACGAAAACTTATCGTACAAGTCGCTCCGGTTTTGCGAAACCGGCTGGAGGCTCGCAGTTTGCAGGCGGGGATAAGAGGGCTTGGCCGGCCGCTTGCAGCTTTTACCTCGCGGCAAACTGGGGTCGGGGGTAATTATTGCCGTCGGAAATTATGTTTTCGGCGGCGTTTTTTATGGGGCGGCCCACGGGGAATGGCTCCGTAAAACGAAAACTTATCGTACAAGTCGCTCCGGTTTTGCGAAACCGGCTGGAGGCGCGTAGTTTGCGGGCGGGGTAAGGGGTCTTTTAGGATAAAAGGGCTTGGCCGGCCGCTTGCAGCTTGCGTCTCGGCAAACTGGGGATGGGGGTAATTATTGCCGCCGGAAATTGTGTTTTCCAGCGGCATTTTTTATGGGGCGGGGCGGCCTACGGGGAATGTCAGGCTGCTTTTATTTATCGTGAAAGGAATACATTGTCTTGCAGTCTGCCCAAGTTTGGCAGACGGGGAAATGGGCGTGTGGGGGCTGGAATGGGGCGACCGTCCGCCTCCTGTTTTTGCCGGTAGGCAAAACAGGCAAGGTAGCTCGTATTCAGCAAACTCGTTGCTTTTTCGTCCCCATAAAAAAACGCCGCCAGAGACAAAAACTCTCCGACGGCAATAATTACGTCCCTTACCAGCTTGCCGTAGGCAAAAACTAGCAAAACCAAACCGGAGCGCACCCATGCAAGATGCCCCTACCTCGAGTCTCTCGCCAGTTTCGCACTTGCGAAACTGGAAGCGGGCGGCAAAGCTCTTCTAGCCTAAAAGCGTCTGTTCTTCCGTCCGCCCGCTACGTTCCCCTAGCCAGTTTGCGTCGGGCGGTAAAAATAGCTCTTGAACGACGTAACTGCCAGACCGCCCTAACACGTTTGCCATTAGCAAACGTGCTTAAAAGTTGTCCGACATTGCAAGACTGATCGAGGACGGACGAGCCGCTCCATCATTTACGTGCCCGTTCTTCCGTCCGTACGCACGTTACCCCTAGCCAGTTTGCCATACGGCAAACTGGAGCGGACTGCACGTTTTATTATCACTTTAACGGCGCTATTCTTGCAGTCCGCCCCCGCCTTATACCTTAAACTTCCGCACTTCGCTTGCCAGCCCTTCGATGCTGTCCTTGTTCTTCCGCGCAAGGTCGTTGACTTCCTGTACGGCGTTGTTGATTTGCTGTACGCCGGCCGACATTTCGTTCATGCTGTCCTTAATTTCCGCGGTGAGGCGGTCGAGTTTTTGCATCTCTTGGGCGACGCCGCGGCCGCCGGTGAGCATTTCTTCGGAGCCGTCTTTGACTTCGGCG
>CAUTOX010000137.1:0-5609 GCA_963539665.1 uncultured Treponema sp. | reverse complement strand
GCTGTGTGTTTTTGAACTCACTTCCGTTGTCGCTATCAATACCTTTCATCTGAAAGGGCAGCTTCTCTTTGACATCCGCTACCGCTTCTTTTACCCAGCGGTGAGCTTTGTTTAAAAGAGCTCTATTTTCCGTCCAGCCTGAATGAACATCAGTAAGGGTAAGCGTGCAAATATACTGTCCTTGTGTACTTACGCCGCAGTTGGCAACGGTATCAACCTCAAAAAAGCCCGGCTTACGTTCATCCCAATCACCATACCTCACCGCGGAGCAGCGAGGTATGGTGTTCTCATAAGGTGGTTGCAGTCGGATTCAAGTCTCTTCATCAGGGACTTGAATCCTCCGCACGAATCGAAAAAGGTGCGGATGGGAATGAGCTTGTTAAGATTCTTTGCAGGCCGTGTTGTTGAAATACCGCGGATGGAATGTTTTGGGATTTCCGGCTTGAGAATCCTGCCGACTGTCGCGCTTGATATACGAGCGAGTTTTGCTTTCAGTTTTTCATCATAGCCGAACTTTTGAGCAAAGTAATCGATATTATCCCGAATGAACGGCACGAGCCGTTTTGAACATAAGTACATCGAAAAAATCCACAGCCGGATGACTTGCTCTTGTACGTCGGCCCCGTAATATTTTTCATACGTGCGCTTTTTGCGTGTCTTTGTAATGACCTGTACGCTCTTTTTTGCGGCATTGTTAAAGTGCGTGAGCTTTACGTATGCACTGTTTTTCAGAGCGTGAATGGCATATTTCGGTTGTAACCGGTCATTGCGATGAACTCATCGATTATTTTCGTCTTTTGCTTCTTTGCTGCCGTACAATAAACCTGTTCAGAAACTTCCGTTTCTGAACAGGTTTAATCGCAAATACATAGAAGAGCATCCCGATGCCTACCTCAAAGAAATCGCGGAAGTCTTCGGCAGTCATCCATCTTCAGTGCTGAAGCGGCTGCGAAAGCTCAGGTTACGCGAAAAAAAAGAGCACATTTTACAAAGAACAAGCCCCCAAACAAGTAGAGGCGTATTTAGAAAAAATCAAAGACATTCCCAAAGAAAAGCTCGTATACATCGATGAAACCGGTCCCCAGACGCAGATGTACCGCCAATATGCGCGCAGTATAGCTAATTGCCTTGTAAAAAAATAAAGGTATCTACTACCGAACGATATTGGCATATACAACTCACAATATTCCTCTTTGCAAGTATAAATATTGGAGGTATCTACACAGATTTAGCTTTTATCCTAAAAATAGTTATTATATTTTATAAGGCAATTAGCTATAAACGCAGGAAGCGCGTCAACATCCGCATTAGCAGCAAGCGGCATAGTCGAATTGGGCTTGTTGCAGCGCAATGTGAGGGCACTTTGTTTGCTTCGCACACCTACAGCGGAACGATGAAAGCTTCTGTGTTCGAAGAGTGGTTTGAAGAGGAATTGTTAAAGAAGCTGCCAAAGGATCATGTCATCATCATGGACAACGCGGCGTTTCATAAAAAAGAGGTTTTACAGAACCTTGCGAGAAAATACTCGCAGAAACTGATTTTCCTACCGCCGTATTCACCTGAATACAATCCTATTGAGCACAAAGTGGAGCGCTTTGAAGCGAAAGGTTGCTGGTTGTGTTCATCTATATGACTCCGTTTCTCTGGCTCTGGATGCCGTTTTAAAAGGCAATTAGCTATAAAAACTGTACGCGGGCAAGCGGACTGCAAGTAGTTTGCCGCCTGCTGTTAATTTCCCGTGCGGACCGCAACGTATTTTGCTTTCGGCAAAATGCTTCGGGGCAGACGGCAGAAGGAGCCACGTTCAGTGTTTAGGTGTCGTGCCGTCTGCAACGCGTTTTGGCTGTCGCGGCGGGGTGTTTTGCGGGCTGCAATTAAATAAGTTTAGATAAAATGGAATACGCGGGTGGCTTTAACGAGCTGTGCGCGTTTTTTTGCTTTGTCTTGGATGGTCGGGGCGGCGGACGGTAGTTGTGGCCACTTACAGTGTTTAGGGGGCAGGCTACATTACAAAGTCAAGTGCAACAAAAGACTTCAACCCTAAACATTTTCTAGGACGGTTGTTTAGAAGAGAAACAACTGTTTCTAAATAGCCGTCCTCCAGATTTCTAAAGTCCATGCCTCTCGGCAGAAAGAAACGTAAACAACCGTTTATATTTTCGTTAGAGCCGCGCTGCCATGGACTGTGAATGTCTGCAAAATAAATTGAAGTCTGGAGTGCTGTCTCCGGCTCTCTAAATTTTGCAAATTCAGAGCCGTTGTCAAAAACTATCGTTTTTGGATGATCCCTTTTTCATAAAATGCTTCTTTGTATAGCGTCATGAACTTTCTGTGATGAAACTGAATCAACGCCCTTTGCCACCAGGAAGCGGCTCTTTCTGTCAACCAAAGTGACAATACAGCTTTTTCCCGGAGTTGTTGGTATCGTATCTCCTTCCCGGTCATTCAAACGCTCTCGATATTTTGCTTCTTCGGGCAAATCATGAATCGTTTTGTCAGGATGTATCGTACAATACCGACTCCTTTGTCCGTATTTTTGTTTTCCTCGCCTTCTCAAATGCGATTGAACAGAGATTTTTTTGAATACGCCGGCTTTTATTGCTGAATATATTGTATTAAAGAAAATAGAATCGTTTTCATGCTGTTCATTCTATTTAAGTGCGATTATTTCAGGACTCCAATATCTATATAGCCTTTCCTGAATGAACTCAAACAATTCTGTTCCTTCTTGAATCAGCTTTTTTCTTACGCTTTTTTTCTGTTTTCCAGATATTTTTCATAAGACGCTTTCGGATTAAATTCTTCTCCCGGACATCGTTTGATAAGTCTGCTTACAGAAGACCTGTGCTTATTCAAGGCAACTGCATTTGCACTCCAGCGCGAAGAAATGCTCGCCGGAGCATCTACGGCAGACAGACATACTTTCGGAGGCATTTTCCCGCCCTCCCTACCTTTGTCGCCTTAAGGCGCAGCTCACTGCAAGGCATCGCAACTACATTCTCATTCCGCTGCAAAGGGTGCATCCTCGGCGGCAACGGAGGCAGGGGATGGCATCCGCCGCATTCCTACATTTCCGGAAGGTAGGGAATGAGCACGAGTTCCATTGCGTTTTTGATAACGGTGAGCGTACAGTGCGCTAAATACAGGCGTGCGGATGCAAGCGCGGGCGTTTCTGCCGTAAGGATGGGACACTGCTGGTAGAATTTGCCAAAAATCCGCGCAATATCATACAGGTAGAGCGCAACTGCGCTGGGATCCAAATGCTCCGCAGCGCTTGCAAGCACATCGGGGAAGGCGCCGAGCGTCTTGATCAACTCCCATTCTTCGGGAGCCGTAAGCTGTTCGGCAGCGGCCTTTGCATCGGCGGCGGGGCGCGTACCGCTCTCTTCGGCCTTTGCCAGAATCGACGTAATGCGCGCTCCCATATATTGCAGGTAGGGGCCGGTGTTTCCGTTGAACGACAGCGATTCTTCCGGATTAAAGAGCATATCTTTGGACGGCGTTACTTGCAGCAAATAATAGTTGAGCGCGGCAAGAGCGACCTTTTCGGCAACCTCATCAGGATTGTGCAGTTCCCCTTCCCGATTCTTCGCTTTAATTTCATCCAATGCGGCAGCGTGAAGACTGTCAATCAAATCATCCGCATCAACAATCGTCCCTTCTCGGCTTTTCATGCGTCCGCTCGGCAAGTTGACAAGTCCGTAACTCAAATGAAAGAGCTTATCCGTCCAGTCGAATCCGAGTTTTTTGAGAATGTAAAAGAGAATCTTAAAATGATAGTTCTGCTCGCTTGCAACCACGTACACCATTTGGTTGAACGGCCAATCCGCGTGGCGGCTGATTGCCGTTCCGATGTCTTGCGTTATGTAAACGGACGTGCCGTCTTTTCGGAGCAGCACCTTCTCCTGCGCTTCTCCGTCTTTGCCCGGGCCTGCGGCCTCCGTTACATCGATGCGAACCGAACCGTCTTCGGCCTTGAAGAAAATGCCGGCCTCCAGTCCCTTTTGAATCTCTTTCTTTCCTTTTAAATAGGTATCGCTTTCAAGGTAGAATTTGTCGAAAACAATCCCCGTCCGCTCATAGGTTTGCTTGATGCCGTCAATCGTCCAGCCGTTCATGCGCTGCCACAACGTCCGCACCGCTTCATCGCCGGCCTCCCACTTGATGAGCATGTCCTCCGCCGCGGCAAGCGCTTCGGGATGTTCCTTCGCGTATTTGTCGAATTCAACATAGCACTGACCGACAAAATGATCGCCTTTGATGCCGAGCGTTTCCGGCGTTTCGCCCGCCTGCTCATGAAAAAGCCGGTAGGCAAGCATCGACTTGCAAATATGAATCCCGCGGTTATTTATCAAATCGACTTTAAAAACGTCCGCGCCCGCCTTTTTAAGAATCCGGCTCACGCTCTCTCCGAGCGCATTATTCCGTAAATGCCCAAGGTGCAAGGGTTTATTGGTGTTCGGACTTGAAAACTCGACCATCACTTTGCGCCCAGCCAAATGCTTTTTGCCGCATTCATTGAACGCGCCGTACAGCTCATTCTGCTCGGCAATGCGTTCAAGGATAGCGCGGGCTGCATCGGCCTTACTGAGTTTTACGTTCAGATATGGGCCGACCGCAAGAAATTCCCCAACGGCAGCGATCGTAAGACCTGCTAGATGCGTCTGCCTCCCGATGATTGCGGCTGTTTCCGTCGCAATAACCGGAGGCGGAAGCCTGAGCGTCTTCGCAAAAGCAAACAGCGGAATGCCAAAATCGCCCATCTCCGGATCCGGCGGCGTTTGCACGGTCAGCGCTTCAGGGGCAACCGTCGCATCCGCCCCTTTTGCCTTCAGCAATTCGTTAAGCGCCGCCGCAGCAACCGCCCGAAAATCATTCTTGATATCTGCCATACTATCCCTCAGAAAATTGCACGGTAAATTAAAAAGGCTGCCGGAATATCCAGCAGCCTTCTTGCGGAGAACAGGACTTGAACCTGCACAGCTTTCACCACAAGGACCTCAACCTTGCGCGTCTACCAGTTCCGCCATCCCCGCGATTTCGGCGTAATATACAAAAGCGGCCTAAAAAAGTCAAGGGAACGGCTTATTCTTTCGCCGCTCGGCATTCCCTAGACCAAAGCAGGGGTTTGCGTGGATGCCGCTTAGATTTAACGAGCTGGGGCGGACGGGAAAACGGGCACGTGAATGATAGCGGGGCTCTTGCAGGCTGCTGCTATTTTTCGTGAGACAAATACCGAGCTTGCAGCCTGCCCGATTTTGCCTGCGGCAAACTCGTTGTTGGTCGAGGGCGGACGGCACAAGGTGTATTCTATAGACTTAAATTGGTCACCCGTCCGCCTCCTGTTTTGCCGGTAGGCAAAAACAGGCTAGCTTGCTTGTATTCCCGAATACGTCAGTACAGAAATATGCGAGCTGACAGCTACAGACGGTCTTCCGTCCGGCACGAGTTTGTCGGGCAGTAAAAACGGGTATTGAAATGATAGAGCGGAATTACTGCCCTCCCAAGTTTGCCTAACGGCAAACTCGCGTTAAATATCTTCGGGAAACGGCGCGGCAGCGCGGAAGCGTGCGCTTGAAGGCGACGTTGAAGTTGCCTTTACGGTACTT
>CAUTOX010000136.1:0-5676 GCA_963539665.1 uncultured Treponema sp. | reverse complement strand
TTAACACTTTTTATCGCAGCCTACTGAGTTTACAGAAAGGACTTCACAGTGTCGCATTATGTTCCGCTCTCTTATGAATCCTCACGGCTTATTACCGCTTTTAGACAAAAATTGATTTCCGTGCTTTGGAAGGTGTTCAATTCGTGCGCTGATAAGCGCGCATATTAATAAGCACTTTTTCGATGAGGATACGTGGCGTTTAACTACGGCAACGATATTTGGTTGCCGCAGTTAAACCTTGCTTTTTTCAGCCCCTGTATTTCTCGCTGCATGGCAAGTTTGCGCTCGTTCAACGGCATTTTGTCCGATGCAATTCTCCCCTTTCTTTGCTTTTCGGCTTTCCAGTCGGCAATCGTGTAATAATTGATTCCCAGCTGCTCGGCTGCTTTTTTCACTCCTAGCTCATCTGACAATAGCAGCGCCTATTCTTTAAATTCTTTACAGTACTTGACCATTGTTTCCATTCCCTTATTTTTCGGGCTTAGGAGTCTGCTCTTTTATGATAACGGTTCAAATAAGTCTGTTCATATTCTGCCTTGTCGCAGCCCCTATAAATCGACCTGATTCTGCAAGGCTAACAAGGTCTTTGGATTTTTTCAGATATCCTGCATCACAATCAACACCTCCGACGTAAGCGTCGGGGTATGTTGTTCTCATAAGATGGTTGCAGTTGGCTTTAATACCCTTTGTTACGAGTCAAGAAGCGTCGGGGTATTAAAGCCTCCGCACGAATAAAAGCAGCCTTTCATATTTTCAGTAGCCTATTCTATCATCTTGCTGTCATTGCTATTTGCGCTTGTGAAAATGACAGCTTCCAAAACGCCTTTTTCAGAACAGATTCCGTGAAGTTTGAAACTGTAACCATCCTTTCTTTGATTTTCCTCTTGAAGCGAAGGCGGAAGCGACTTTATGGCTGTAAATTCGTTGGTTTAGACAGGTTGAAATGGGTGTAGAATCTATAAAATGTATACCGTTTTCATTTTTCATTCGGTTTTGTAACAATAAAATCTGCATGAACACAGTTATAATCGCAAATGCTTTATTTGTAGCTTTGAGGAAATTCTCGTAATTCGGCAGTTCCCGAATCATATCTGTCGCTTGTATAATTCTGTGAAAAGCTTTCAAATCTTTTACATGAAGAAAAAATCGCAGCAGATTAAGGGCAATGACTTTTTCAAGCGTAAGCCGCCTTTGAGTACCTCGCTTGCCATTCCAATTTTTTACAAGAAACGAATACTTTTTGTCGGCTTTAAGGGATTTCAGAAATTTGTTAGACGTGTTATATATTTGATTATACATACGCGTAATTCCTTTTATTTTTTTGCGGCGATTAAAATTTTTATGAATTACGTCTTTTTTGTAAATTTTGCTAAAACTCGACATTCGCCCCACAAGTTTGCGTTACAAACTTGGCAGTTTATTTTCAGCAGCGCCGTCTTAACAGCTGAAAATAAACTTTGATCTTTCTGCCGTCATATTCGCCGGAATACAAACCTATTGAGCACAAGAGGAGCGCTCTAAAGCGGCATATTGCAAGGCAAATCCATCGCTACAGCTCTGTCGCAGAGGCGCTCGATTCTGCTTTACAAGGCGATTAACTATATATCGCCGCCTGTTTTTTCATCCGCACTTGCCCCAGTATTAGGCCGTCGTATGCGGGGGCGACGGAGCCTCCGGCGGATACAATCTGCTTGAGGCGGGGAAATTCTTGCAAATGTTTTTCGATATAGGCGATAATCTGTTCGTGGCTGTTCATGTGGGTGATGTGTGTAAGCCATGTGCGGCGCGCGCCGAGTTGTTCTGCGATGTCGAGCGCTTCCAAAAAGCAAAAATGCGTTGCGTGCGGCGGAATGCGGAGGCCGTCAATAATCAAGTGGTCGATGACGCCGCACGTTTTTGTGAGCCGGATAAGCGCGCGTTTCTTGATTTTGTTACAATCGGTGAGGTAGATAATGGAATGCATAACTCCGTTTTGCATACAAGAAAGCGCCCAGCCGGTCGTTTTGAGCGTTCCGTGTTTCATCGGGACGGGCTGAATGCGTATTTCGCCGAAACGGGGCGCATCGGCCTCGTTTAAAATCCGGCAGTCTTTCAGCGCGATTTTCGGTTTGCCGCCGCCCGTTTGCGTTTCCTCGAATATGTAAGCGAACCGTTTTTTTACATCCCGAATGGTATGCTTATTTGCGTAGATCGGAAGGCCTTCGCCTAAAGATTCCGGCGTATTATCCGATGACGCGGTGTGGCTGAAAATGCGCAGATCATCAAGACCATGCAGGTGATCGGCATGACTATGCGTCAGTAATACCGCATCAACTGCACGAATCCGATGCCGCAACGCCTGAATGCGGAACTCCGGCCCCACATCGATAAGAATATGAACGAAAGTGCCGTCCGTATTCTTATGCGTAACGTATGCGCTGCAACGGAGCCGCGTATCCCGCTTGTCTTTTGAACGGCAGACGGCGCAGTTGCAGCCAATGCACGGAATGCCGTGGCTGGTCCCTGTGCCGAGCAAGACCATCTTCATCAGATTATGCCTTCGTAAATCAATCCTTGCTCGCCGTCAACGGTAACGGATAAATCGCTTTCCAATACTTTTTGCGCATCCGGAACATTCACGACCCAAACCAGCGAAGTGTTGATCAGCGTAAGCTCTTCGGAAGAAATATCGCTTCCCGTTTCCGAAACAACTGCATCGACGGCGCGCAGCGCAGGGATGGTGTCCTCCGTAATGCGATGGCAGACCAAAATCAAATGCCGGTTCGCCCTGAACTTGTCATGGAAGTCCGCCAAATCTTCCATGCGGATGATGCGGCCGCTGGCGCGGACATGGGCAGCATCAGCAAAGCCAAATCCAGTGCCCCGCGCAATAACATTACCGACAATCAGAATCTTAATCGTATTAATCATGAGCGGACTGGAAAGCGGAATGCCAGCGCACATAACCACCTTGCTCGACAGCTTTACCGCTCCGCTGTCAAGGGCGATTTTAACCGCGTTTTGAATCATTGTTTCTGAATCGTCGGCAATGCTGCATCGCACCGGAGAAACGCCCCATTGAAGCATGAGCTGCCGCTGTACCTTTTCATTCGGCGTAACGGCGATAACCGTCTGCTCCGGACGGAACATCGCAATAATGCGAGCCGTATTACCGCGCAACGTCGGCACGATGATCGCCTTTGCGTTGATGTCTTCGGCAACAAGGTAGGCGTTATGCGCAACGATATGCCCGATTGCCATCTTCGACTTGTCATACGGATCCATCACGCTCATCGTGCGCCGGTATTCATCCGACTCCTCCGTTGTGCGCGTTACCAACGCCATCGTCTTGACCGCCTCTACCGGATAGCGGCCGCCGGCGGTTTCCCCGCTGAGCATAACTGCATCGGTTCCATCAAAAACCGCATTCGAAACGTCGGTTAATTCTGCGCGTGTCGGGCGGGGATTGACAATCATCGAATCGAGCATCTGCGTTGCCGTGATGACCGGTTTTCCGGCAAGACGGCAGCAGCGGATAATGGCTTTTTGCGCAAGGGGAATGCGCTCTGTCGGAAGCTGCACCCCCAAATCGCCGCGCGCAACCATAATACCGTCGGCTTCTTTGACAATTCCTTCTATATTGTTTAAACCTTCTTCGCTTTCAATCTTCGCAATGACCCGCACATCCGCGCCGATTTGCTTCAGGTATTCTTTGATTTCGACAACTTCTTCCGGAAAGCTTACAAAACTTGCCGCAATAAAATCGATGTCCTGTTCCTTGCCGAAGATTAAATCGCGCTTGTCGATTTCCGACATAATCGGAAGGCCGGCATGTACGCCGATGATGTTGACGTTTTTACGGCTGCCGATGGAACCGCTGTTGGCCGCGCTGCAAAAAATCTTTCCGCCTTCAATTTTTTCGATAAGCAATTCGATCAAACCGTCGGCGATGAGAATCTTGTTACCCGGAGACAGTTTTTCCGCCGCCTCCTGCCACGAAATTGAAATATGGCACGCAGATGCGCCGGTCGCCTCTGTGCATGGGGAGTTGTCAGAAACAACTTCAACCTTGTCGCCGGAAGTTATAGTGATCTGCTTGTTATCCTTCACGAGTCCCGTGCGGATTTCAGGCCCCTTTGTGTCGAGCAGAATTGCAACCGGAGTATTAAGCTCCGCCGCAATCCTTTTTACGCGCGCCATCGCCTGCGCGTGCCATTCATACGTCCCGTGAGAAAAGTTGAAACGGGCAACGTTCATCCCAGCTAAAATCATATCGCGTATGATTTCATCTTTGTCGCAAGCCGGACCAATCGAGCATACAATCTTTGTTTTTCGTGTAACCATGTGCAGATTATAAAAAGCTCCGCAGGGTTTTTCAACAGTAAGGAAGCGGCGGACGGAAAAACATATCCTCCAGTTTTAGCTTGTCGGCCGTCCGCTTCCTGTTTGCTTTTGCAAACAGGCGAGGGGGGATGCGTATCATGCTGACGGAAAAACATATCCTCCAGTTTTAGCTTGTCGTCCGTCCGCTTCATGTTTGCTTTTGCAAACAGGCGAGAGGGAATGCGTATCATGCTGACAGGAGAAAGTGGCTCGTTCGGTTTTAGCTTGTCGGCTGTCCGCTTCCTGTTTGCTAATGCAAACAGGCGAGGGGGGATGCGCATCATGCTGACGGAAAAACATATCCTCCAGTTTTAGTCTGTTGGCCGTCCGCTTCATGTTTGCTGATGCAAACATGCGAGAGGGGATGCGGATCATGCAGACGGGAGAAAGTGGCTCGTTCGGTTTTAGCTTGTCGTCCGGCCGCTTTATGTTTGTTGTTGCAAACAGGCGAGAGGGGGATGCGTATCACGCAGACGGGAGAAAGTGGCTCTTTCAGTTTTAGTCTGTCATCTGTCCGCTTCATGTTTGTTGTTGCAAACATGCGAGAGGGGATGCGGATCATGCTGACGGGAGAAACTGGATCTTTCAGTTTTAGCTCGTCGGCCGTCCGCTTCATGTTTGCTGCTGCAAACAGGTAAGAGGGGATGCGGATCATGCAGATGGGAGAAAGCGGCTCGTTCAGTTTTAGCCTGTCGGCCGGCCGCTTCATGCTTGTTATTGCAAACAGGCGAGAGGGGATGCGTATCATGCAGACGGGAGAAAGCGGCTCGTTCAGCTTTAGCTTGTCGGCCGCCCGCTTCATGATTGTTATTGCAAACAGGCGAGAGGGGATGCGTCCGACGGGGCTTGGGCCGCTTACGGCGTTATCTGCCGTAAAACTGCCTGCAACCCACATCCTGTTTTCCAGTAGGCCAAGCAGGGGCGGACGGGCGCGATGCCTACCCGATTAACAGTAAAATATCTGCCGTAAAACCACCTACAACCCGCAACCAGTTTGCCAGTAGGCAAAACAGGAGCGTATGGCACGATGCCATATCCGATTAACGCTAAAATATCTGCCGTAAAAACGCCTGCAACCCGCAACCTGTTTGCCTGTAGGCAAACAGGGGCGGACGGCCCGATAGTTATCCGAATTAACGGTAAAATATTTGCTGTAAAAGTGCCTACACCCCGCAACCTGTTTGCCATCAGGCCAAACAGGGGCGGACGGCACGATGCCTATCTGATTATAGCTAATTGCCTTTAAATACAAGTAAAAACCCATTATACTCAAGCTATGTCGTATGATAGAGATTTAAGACTGCGGGCGCTTGA
>CAUTOX010000135.1:0-5778 GCA_963539665.1 uncultured Treponema sp. | reverse complement strand
AGAAGTCTTGTATCAAATCGCAAAAAAATACTCGCAGGAACTAATTTTTCTGCCGTCCATTCACCTGAATACAATCCTATTGAGTGCAAGTGGAGCGCTCTGAAGCAAAAAGTTGCTGGTTGCGTTCATCTATATGACTCCATTTCTCAGGCTCTAGATGCTGTTTTAGAAGGCAATTAGATATCTTTACGAGCGCTATTTTCTCTTTTACTGTGTTTTGGGGAATATGCTGCGGCTTTTTTTAGGATTTCGTTCTCCATTTCAAGCGCGGCTATTCGTCTTTGCATGGCTTTTACATCATCCTGCGTTATCGTCTCTCCTGCTTCGCTTTTAGAAATGACGCCATAGCGCTTTTTCCATCTGTAGATTGTCTGTTCAACTAAGCCATATTCGCCGGCAAGCTCCTTTACGGTTTTGCCATTTTCATAAAGTTCTATAATCTGCCGTTTTAACTTTTCTTGTTAACCGGACGGCGGCATTTTCATTTTCACGTCTCTTTTGCCTCGTATCGCTGTTTCCAAGCAATAATTGTACTAATATTTACTTTGAATACCGCCGTGGCCAGAGCCAACGTGCGGCCGTCTTCTATATACTTTGATTACCCGCAGTCTTAAATCTCTGCTATACGCCATACCATGCGTATAAAGTTTTTTTACTTGCATTTCAAGGCAACTAGTTATGGAATTGCAAAAAATACTCGCAAACCGTATCCTTTTTGCCGTCGTATTCAGCGGAATACAATCCCATTGAACACACGTGGAGTCCTTTGAAGCTGAACATTGTAATTCAAATCCATTGCTACAGCCCGTTGTAGAGACGCCTGATGCGTTCTTATAAAACAAGTAGCCATAACACGAGCGCGTATAGACGGTAAAGATTCTTCCATATAATAACATATCTGCTGTGTGAGCGCCGTTCCGGTAAGAATGCGGCAGGTGTTCTGCTGACAGGATTTAGTGAATGCGCACAATCACCCCTGACGCGGCATACAATATACGCCTCCGTTCCAATGAATCACCCCGACGCAAGCGTCGGGGTATCGTCTAGCTACCTGTTATAAGCCAAAGTCTAGCTCCGGCTGATTTTCGTATATCTGTCTGTATTCTTTCTTTTCCCGTCCTTGATTTTGTATGTATCTTGTTATCGTTTCTTTGCTTGCATATAGCCCGACTGTATTCGCATAATATCCGCTCGTCCATAATGCTCCGCCCCAAAGGATTTCCTTCTTTATCCTCGGGTAGCTCAAAAATATCTCCCTTGCCGTTATGCTTTTTATTATTGTTACAATCCTTGTTACTGCCAATTTCGGTACGCTCTGCACTAAAAAATGCACATGGTCTTCTTCCATTCCTATTTCTACAAATCTTATTTCGTAGCACTTTTCTATTTCTATGCAGATTTCTTTCAGCCTCTCTCCTACTTCTTGCGTAAATATCTTTCGTCTGTATTTCGCCGGAAATACCAAATGGTATAACAGCAAGCTCTTGTTATGGCTTTTATATATATGCTCATCACTCATGCTCCCATTATATCAGCTTTTCGACGCAAGCGTCGGGGAATTAGACCCTCCGTAGATTAAAACAGTTCGAAACCGTCTTTAATTGAACAGGTTTAATGGAACGGAGGCGGTTGTCGGCTCGTGTCTTTCAAGTATTTTCATCCGGCATCCCGATTATTGCAGTAAATGTTAATAATTCCATTTACATATAAAAAGAGATACGCTATTATGGATATAACAAACTGTTATTCCCTATGTTTATTTGTATGCAACGTATGCAGATAGTTAGGGAATACAGAAAAATATTTTACTACCTGTTACAAGGAGGCTTGAAGAAAATTATGAAATACGTTATATTACCCCCCCCCCTCCCCCCGAACGCTTAATTTTTTTTCTTACATTCTTTTGCCGCACTCTATACATTCAGCCGACAACAAATAAAAAGGAGCTTACAATATGAAAGTTGGGAAGTCTGAAGGGCGTTTTTCTATACGCTATAAACTCATCATCATTTTTGGATTGTTAATAACCGTCGCTTCGCTCGTGGAGATTTTTCTTGCGGTGCGGACTGCTCAGAAAGCGGTTATTGAAAAAGTGGAAGCCCATCTGCTCGATACCGTGGTTGATACTGCCGAAATCGTGCAGGGAAGGGTGGGCGCTTTTTATCAATTTCTTGAAGGCATCGCTCGTATGCCGCAGCTTGCCGATCCGTCTGTTTCCTATGCCGAAAAGCTTGCTCTTCTCAAAAAGGAAACCACATTCAATCAAGATATTTCCGAACTCAATATTGCCGACCGCGCCGGAAAGCGGTATGCAAGCGATGGTTCGGTTATCGATGTAAAGGATCGGGACTGGTTTCAACTTGCCTTGCAGGGCAAGACGACCATATCGGAGCCGCTTGCCTCTCGAATTACGCAAGGAAAGATGATTGTTGTCATCGCAACGCCGATTTTTGATGCAAGCCGGAATGTTGTAGCAATTCTTGCTGCAAACATTGATGGTTTTTGGTTGTCGTATAACATCAAGGACATTGTAATCGGCAACACAGGCTATTGCTATGTTTTAGGCGGCAGCGGCGTTGTTACCGCTCACCCTGACACAACCTGCGTGCGGGATTTTCAAAATAGTCAGGAGCTGGCAAAAAAGGATGCGTCTTTCCGTTCGCTTGCAGCATTTGAAAAGAACGCCAAAGGCAGTTCGACTCCGGCCATCGGCTATTACACGTGGAAAGGAGTGCATAATATCGCCGCCTTTGCGCCGATTAAGGGAACTCGGCGGACAATTGTTGTCAAAGCCCCTTACAAGGAATTTTTGGGAACTGTCGACGCATTGAAGCAGACGATGGTCGGCATTGGAGCTGCCGTTTTGTTTGGGGCGATTGTTATTGTTTATATTATTGCCCGCAAGATGGTGCAGCCGATTCAAACAACGGTTGCCGCTTTACAAAATATTGCGCAGGGCGAAGGCGACTTGACCGTGCGGCTGCCAGTTACTGGAAACGATGAAATTACCGAGCTGTCGGAATATTTCAACCAGACAATTTCTAAAATCGGCGCGGCAATAAAGTCCGTTGATGAAAATTCGGATACGATGCAGTCCATTGGCGATGAATTGTCGAGCAATATGACCGAAACAGCGAGCGCCTTGAACGAAATTAGCGCGAACATCGAAGGAGTGAAGGAGCAAGCGATGACGCAGGCTGCAAGCGTTACGGAAACCGCGGGAACGGTTGGAACAATCATCCGCACCATCGAAACGCTCAATGAGAGTATCGAAAGCCAGTCGGCAAGCGTTGTGCAGTCTTCTGCCGCTGTCGAAGAGATGGTTGCCAATATCGCGTCCATCACGCAATCGTTAGAGAAGAGCGATAACATGGTGAAGATGCTGGCAACCGCCACGTCCGAAGGCAAAACGACGCTGCAAACATCCAACGCCGTTACCCAGAAAATCGCAGAAGCCTCCGGCGGCCTCATCGAAGCTTCGAGCGTTATTCAGAACATTGCGTCGCAGACCAACCTGCTTGCAATGAATGCTGCCATCGAAGCCGCCCATGCTGGAGAAGCGGGCAAAGGCTTTGCAGTTGTTGCTGACGAAATCCGAAAACTTGCCGAAGAAGCCGGCGCGCAAGGTAAGGCCATCACCGACACGCTGAAAAAATTGAGCGACGAAATTACCGGACTTTCCGAAAGCTCCAGAACCGTTGAAGAAAAATTTAACGCCATCTTCCAGCTCTCCGAAAACGTCCGCGGAATGAGCGCCGAATTGACCTCCGCCATGAAAGAACAAGAAAACGGCAGCCGAGAGGTATTGGCCGCCATCAAAACGATCAGCACCGTAACCGCTGAAGTCAAAGACGGCTCTGAGGAGATGCTGACCGGCGGGAAAGGCGTTGCACAGGAGATGCAAAAACTCGACCGCTTAACGGCCGAAATCAAAGACTCGATGAACGAAATGTCAGCCGGCGTTACGCAGATCAACAATGCCGTACAAGAAGTCAACGACCTTGCGCGGAAAAACAAAGACAGCATTGAAGGACTTGCAGGCGAGGTTCGGAAGTTTAAGGTCTAGGGCGGGGCGGCCTGTAGGAATTGCTTCGTAAAGATGATGGAGTATCGTACAGGCCGCTCCTGTTTGCATACGCAAACAGGCTAGGGGGAACGTAGCGGGCGGTCTGCGGGAATTGTTCCGTAAAGCTGGGAGTATCGTACAGGCTTCTTCAGGTTGCTATACGGCAAACTGGGGGGCTCGAAGTCTTGCTCGTTTTGCTACCCTGTAAAATACAATGTCGCCTGTTTCTTTGCTCCAGCGGTTTATTTTATAGTGGAATCGAAAATTCCTTGCCTATAGATTTTTGAAGTTCCGTTTCCGGAGTTGATCCTTTCAGCCTTTTCCTTGGATAGTTATTCATACAATATCTGAACTTTAATAAATAACTTTCGATTAAGTTTAGAGAAATCTATACCTTTCGGGTAAAAGCGGCTGAGCATCCTGTTGTGGTTCTCGTTTGTTCCGCGTTCACTTGTACAATAAGGATGGGCAAAATATAGTTCCGTTCTCTTTGTGCCGTCAGATGATTTTTCTATTCCCTCAAAGTCTATTAATTCAGGGCAGCCGTCCGCCGTGATGGACTTGAACTGTTTCCTGAAAGTATCTCTACCTAAAGACGATTCAAGTTTATTGAGTAAACCTGTTCGGAAACTTCAGTTTCTGAACAGGTTACTTTGAAATGCGATGTTCTAAATCGTGCTATTTGCACGATTTAGAACTCGACAACGACCGAACGGGCTTTTAGCGTTCGGCATTTTCCTGATTATCTCAGCCCTTGTCTTCACTTCTATCCGCGTCAGCACACATTCACCTGTCGAGGAGGCGCAGCTTTTCTCCGTGTCGATTTCCCCACTGTCCGACTTCATAACGATTGTTTATGCATTCAGGCCTGTTTGCGATGCTCCTTATTGCACAATCCGCTGCATGAAAAATGCTTTCTTTTATTAGTTTTATTGTACGCTCTGCCCTTGTTCGGAAGTTTTTTGATTGATATTCCCAGAATTACATCGCCGGCAATGTAATTGTACCGCGTCTTTTCGCAGATTCGTGTTTTGCTGGGCTATGAAGTGTTCTTGAATGTATGAATAATTGCATAAGGACTGTAGTTTTTGTCGGCTATCAAGTCTTTTATTTTTTCAGCTAGTACCATGTCCTTGCCCAGTTTGAACGGAGCTTCTTTTGCCGTCATTTCATATTCTGGGCATCTCGAAAAACTCGCTTTTTTGCGATTTTTTTTCGAGATTTCAACGAGTTGTAACTCGCTGCATCGCATTTTAAAAGTTACCTCTAAAAAACAGAGGCTTTTAGAGGTTCACTTCTGCTTGCATCTGCGCATAGTCGGCGTTATATTCAAACTTTATTTTTGTAGCGTATGTTTCATGCACTACCATTCCTCCTCGTATCTCCCGCTGAATGTTGTGCCTGCTCTTGTGCAATACATTCGTAAGTTCTTCCGTATTTGTGATTTTTGGAAAATGATTTGTTCCTTTTAGATACAACTACAGCAGACACCTTTCATAATATGAAAAGCAAGTGAACTTTTTTTGTGTTTCTGTTATTGTCGCCATAAGGGTGCTTTCTTCCGTTATTGTTTTTTGAGGTTCAACAAAATTATAGCAGTTCAAGGAAACCTTTTCTTTATTTTGACGACAGTATATTTTACTGGTTGCCGGGCATAGATTTTAGCAATAGAAAACGCCGCCTCATGCATGGGAAAAGTCTGCTGACAAGCA
>CAUTOX010000134.1:0-5838 GCA_963539665.1 uncultured Treponema sp. | reverse complement strand
TTCTAAAACCATCATAGAAATGGTTAGATTGTCACATCATTTTCCAAAAACTGAGTTCCGTGCACGGATCTCAGTTTTTGAATCGCTTCTAGCTATTACTCACTTATTAAACTAGGTTTCAGCCATTATTAAGGGTTTTAAAGTTAAAAACATTTCTAAAATACTCAAAAAACTGATTTTTTTTCTAAAAATGCCATTGCCCATTCAACGACAATACTAATTTTTGCAAAAACTGAGTTCCGTGATGCGCAGACTGGACATACTCAGCCATTCTTATATATAATACAAAATCGCTACATGTAAATTGTGTTTCGTAACACTAGGAGGATAGTTGGCATATACGAACAACAGCAATAAGGGGCAGCGGATTAATGAGATGATCCGTGTGCGCGAGGTCAGACTTATAGATGACGGGGGCAACCAGATGGGAATTGTTTCTACGTTGGAAGCGCTCAGAATGGCTAAGGATAAAGGTCTCGATCTTGTTGAGGTGTCGCCGAATGCTAATCCGCCGGTGTGTAAGATACTTGATTTCGGAAAATATAGGTTTGAACAGGAAAAAAAGCTTCGGGATTCCAAGAAAAACCAGAAAGTACTGAAACTCAAGGAAATCCGTATGCAGCCAAAAATTGGTCCGGGGGATCTTGATACGAAGGCAAAGCATGTGCAGGAATTTCTTGACGAGGGAGCAAAGGTTAAAGTTACCATCCGATTTCGCGGACGGGAGCTTGCGCATACCGAACTCGGCGTTGGTGTCCTGCAGGAAGTTTTGAAAAGGCTTACTTCCGAGTATGTCGTCGAAAAAGAGCCCGCTATGGATGGGAAAACGATGTCGATGATTATCTCGACAAAAGCCAAATAATATTATTGAGGTAAGGGAAATGCCGAAACAGAAGACGAAAAAGTCAGCTGCAAAACGCTTTACTTTAACTGCAAGCGGAAAAGTAAAGCACAAAAAACAGAACTTACGCCATATTTTGACGAAACGTTCTCCGAAGAGAAAGAGACAGCTGCGCGTGGCCGGAATTGTAGCCGAAGCCGATGCAAAAAGAATCCGTAAGCAGATGTTGCCGTACGGTTAATGTGAGGTATTAATATGTCAAGAGCGATAGACGGAACAAAAAGAAAAAATAGACGGACAAAGATTTTAAAACTTGCGAAAGGTTTTATTGGCGACCGGAAATCAAATTACAAAGCGGCAAAAGATGCCGTTGTCAAGGCGCTGAACCATGCATACGTTGACCGCAGAGATAGAAAACATCATTTCCGATCATTGTGGATTTCTCGTATAAATGCGGCGGTGCGGGAAGAAGGTCTTTCGTATTCTCGTTTTATTGACGGATGTGCAAAAGCAGGCATTGCATTAAATCGGAAGGCATTGTCGAATATGGCGATTGAAGATCCGGTTGCATTCAAATCAGTGGTAGAAACTGCAAAAAAGGCATTGAAGGTATAATATGATTTCACTCGATCAGGTGCTTCTTCTTGAGCGGAAAGTTGAAGAGGCTGTAGCAAAAATATCGCAGCTGCAAGCGGAAAATACGGAGCTTCGTAATAAGTGTACCGAATTGGTAAGTATGGTTTCCTCTAAGTCGGAGCAGCTTTCATCTTTCCGTCAGGATCAGGACAGGATTGAGAACGGCATATTAAAGGCTTTAGACCGCCTCAATTCAATCGAAAATTCGATTTTGAATGCGGCGGAACAAGCTAACCAACAGCAAGCGGAGCCACTAGCAACGGAAGGAGCGCCGCTCAATCAGCCGCAGGCCCCCCAAATGCCGCAACAACAGGCAACAGAACAAGTGCAGACAGCGCAGCAACCAATAATGCAGGGGGGAGAAGCTACAGCGCCTCAAAATCAAATGCCTGCCGATTCGTCACAGAATCCAGTGCAGAATGTTCAGGGGCAAGAAAACGCCGAACCGCAAAATCCCACTGCGGAGAATGGGCAATTCGACATTTTCTAAGCAAATGGGAACTCTTCAGATAGATATACTCGGTACATCTTTTGCGTTTAAGGCGGAACAAGATGACGATTATTTGAATCAACTTTTACGGTATTATAGAAAGATTGTAGAGCCGCTTGAAAAAAGCGGCGTTTTGTCTAATCCATTGCAAATATCGATTATGACCGGTATTTTGATGTGCGATGAGCTGTTTCAGGAAAAATCTCGGAACGCGCGCATGAAAAATGCTGCATTAAAAAACTCAACGGACGGTGAGGCGGAAGAGATTACCCGGCGAATCATTGAAAAAATCGACAAGGCTTTGAATTGACTGCTTCAATCTGGATTGATGCTGATTCGTGCCCCGCGCAGGTGCGGAAATATGCTGCAAATTATGCGTTCAATCACACGATGAAATGTGTTTTTGTTGCAAACCGGAATATAATGCTTGAGGGTGCGCGGGCGGAACTGGTTGTGTGCGCAAAAGAAAAAGATGCGGCCGATGAATATATCATTCAGCACGTTCTGCAAAATGATATTGTAATAACGCAGGATATTTTGCTTGCCTCAAAATTAGTTACACAAGGAATCTCTGTAATTAATGACCGCGGAACTGCATTTACAAAAGATAATATCCAAAACCGGCTTTCTGACCGCGCCTTCGACTTGCAGCTTGCGCAAATCGGTTTGGGCGGTTCAAAACGCAGTCGCTATACCGCAAAATATTTCAATGCCTTTATTCAATGCCTTGAAAAAGAAGCGGTACGCGCCCTGCAAAAATAGCGCATACTATTTGCTCGTATTATTGGCAATCCACTTGCCATCCATGTCGAAAAAGGTTCTGTCCTTACGAAACGGCGAATATTTCGTATCTTTTTCCGATAAAATCGGTGAAAAATCGGCATTTGCGGCGGGCCAATTAATATTCAGCAGCGCGTCATTGTACGGTAATCCCGCTTCATCTTCCGGATGATAGAAATCGGTACATTTGTATGCGAACACGGCGCTTTCGCTCAAAACAAAAAAACCGTGCGCAAATCCTTTCGGGATATAGAATTGGTTTTGTTTTTCTCCATCCAGAATAACGCCGTACCATGTTCCAAAGGTGGGAGACGGAGTTCGTAAATCGACTGCCACGTCATAGACTTTTCCGCTTACGGCGCGTACAAGTTTTCCTTGCGGATGCTGCATTTGGAAATGGAGTCCGCGCAAAACGCCGCCTGCCGATGAAGATTGATTGTCTTGAACGAATGAAAGATTCAACCCGGCTGCTGAAAAGTCTCGTTTATTGTAGCATTCAAAAAAATAACCGCGGTTATCGCCGTAGACTTTCGGCTGAATCTCATATAAGCCCTGAATTGCAACGCCTTCCGACGAAAAACACTTGGCGAATGTAAATGCCATTATTTTTCCTCCCGTTCCGCAATAAACCGCAAATAGCTGCCGTATTCCGTCGGGTAGCCCGCCGCAGTGGTCAGCAAACTTTCCTTCGAAATCCAGCCGTTCGAGAATGCAATCTCTTCGATGCAAGATACATATAATCCCTGCCGCTTTTGAATCGTCGCAATAAAATTCGACGCTTCAAGGAGGCCGTCATGCGTCCCCGTGTCGAGCCACGCCATTCCGCGCCCCAGCAAGTTCACGGACAGCGCATTTTTTTTGAGATATTCGTTGTTTACGGCCGTAATTTCAATTTCGCCGCGTGCACTCGGTTTGACGTTGGCCGCAATATCCACCACCGTGTTATCATAAAAATACAATCCCGTTACGGCATAATTTGACTTTGGATGCGCAGGTTTTTCTTCAATGCCGAGCGCACGGCCATTCTGATCAAATTCAACGACTCCGTACGCGCTTGGTTCTTTGACATAATAGCCAAAAACCGCCGCGCCGCCGTTTGCCGAAATCTGTTTGTTCGCAGTTTTGAGCATGGCGGAAAAACTTTGCCCGTAAAAAATGTTATCGCCGAGTACCAGCGCAACGCAATCGCTGCCGATAAAATCTTTGCCGATAATAAATGCGTCGGCAAGTCCGCGAGGCTGTTCCTGCACCGCATACGAAAACTGCATTCCCAGCTGCGAACCATCGCCGAACAGCTCTCGGAAAAGCCCAATATCCCGCGGCGTTGAAATAATCAATACTTCACGAATTTCGCTGAGCATAAGAACGGAAAGCGGATAATAAATCATCGGCTTGTCGTAAAGCGGCAGGATTTGTTTGGAAACAGCCTTCGTAATCGGGTACAACCGCGTACCCGCTCCGCCGGCGAGTATAATTCCTTTCATGATATGCCTCTCAATCTAATCTCGGGAAAAGTATACAAATTCGCTTCCGAAAAGGCAACGCCGCGCATTGTGCGCCGCGTCTCCTTGCAGCTGGGAACTCAGTTTTTGAAATGCAAATCTCAAGCATGGACGTTTGGCGCACAAAAGGCATTTGAATTGCCAAAAGAGTTGAAATTGCAAGTTTTACTTGAGCTTACATTTTTAGAGACCTCTGCAGATTATGATCGGCTCATAAATTGGTCTTCATCGTTTTATGTCCATCATCGAATTATTCAAGGGCATACAAACAGAGGTCAGTGGCTTGGCGCAGGTATTGGCACCGGCGGAAACAGTCAATATTTAGGATTTCGGCTGTATCACAAACGTGGTTCGGCGGATTTCTTTATGCAGCGGCGTAATCCTGACTTAGATTACACGATGTATATTGATTCGGAACGATATAAATCTGAATATGAGAACAGTAACTTTATTGCAGAAGCGAACATTCGGGCGCACTTGAGCGTCGGTCTTGCCGCTGAATATTTTGCTTTGCCGCAGTTATCACTTACCGGCGCATATATTTTTACGGATGAGAGAAATCCGCTCAATCAATCAAATGCAGATAAATCGTCAAAGCATAGATTTAATAATACAATTAAACTCGGTGCAAAATATCGATTCTAAACCTTCGCCAAATTTCCATTATCTAGGAGTATAAAATATGAAAATTCCTGCGCGTATAAAACAAACGCGATTTTATAAAAATCTAAAAATCGTATTAAAAAAATCATATCCGTTATTTGAAGATTTAGCGTTTTTCTTAGATAATTCTAGAAAAAACGATACAGTCTGTTTTATTCTTGCGGGATACAAGCCTTTTACGTGGGAAATAATTTTTAAACGTATAAAAAAGTTTATTCCGGCAGATATTGATGTTTGTATTGTTTCTTCAGGGATTTTTTCTGAAGAACTTTACAAAAGAGCAAAAGAAAATAACTGGTCGTATATCAGTCTTAAACGTAATTGCGTTACGCAGGCATTAAATTCTGCAATACGCGCGTTTCCTTCTGCCCGCTATATTTACAAATTGGATGAAGATATTTTTATTACAAAAGGATTTTTTGAAAATTTAAAATCAATACATAATTTAAGCAAACAAGATTATTTTCCATGTTTTACCGCGCCTCTTATTCCCGTCAACGGCTATAGCTACCGGCAAATTCTTGAAAAACTTAATCTTGTCGAAGAATACTCCAAGCGGTTTGAATACCCAAAGATATCTGCCGGTCAGCACATGATGATTGAAAATAATCCTGAGGCTGCAATGTTTTTTTGGGGAAAAGGCGGCGTTGTCCCGCAATTGGACGCGCTTAACGAGAATGTTCAAATGCTGGGGGGGGGAGTCCGGTGAGTATGGCGGCAAAAAAAATCAATCTCTGCAAGTATTTTTTTCGATTTTATACAAAACCTTTTTCTCGTGAAATGCAACATTATCTATGTTGATAACGCGCTTTTGGGGGCATTATGGGGAAGTCAATATGGAAAAGCCAACAACAGTGCAGTCCCTGAATTCCCCTAAAATATAGTTTAAGCTGCCGGTTTTAATAAACCGGTTTCAAACAGTTCCT
>CAUTOX010000133.1:0-5861 GCA_963539665.1 uncultured Treponema sp. | reverse complement strand
ACATAGTTTGAGTATAATGTTTTTTTACTTGTATTTCAAGGCAATTAGCTATAGTAGGCTATCGTGCAGGCCTCTCCAGTTTTGCAGGGGCAAAACAGGAGAGATGGAGTAAAGCTGGGCTGCGGTTAATTTACCGCAGTGCTATTAGGCTATCGTGCAGTTCACTCCAGTTTTGCTGAGGCAAAACTGGAGCGATGGAGTAAAGCTGGGCTGCGATTAGTTTACGGCAGAGCTGTATCTAATTGTCTTGTAAAAGCACAATAAATGTATCTACTGCCAATCGATATTGGCATATACAACCCGCAGTATTCCTAATTTACAAGTATAAATATTGGATGCATCTACACCGGCTTAGCTTTTATCCTAAAAGCAGTTATTGCATTTTATAAGACAATTAGCCATCTTCAGAATCTGAAAAACGTGCAGCTTAAACGAGCGGTTTTTGTGTCTACTTTGTTGACGTAGAGCCTAACCGTCTTTTTTATGAGACTTCAAACATCTGTAAGCGCTCCCTCCCCCTACGCATACGCCGAGCCTGAAAGAAATATCGAAAAATCTATTGACAATTGAGTTTAATAACAGCACTCTAGGCGACATTACAGACGTTTTACAACCAATGTAGTTTTATAGTTCCATGCTGCTGTGCTGCGGCCACCATTATTATAAACAGAGGTTACTTGCTTTGAAAGGGAGTAAAGTTACCATAGATCATGTGTCGAAGCGGTTCGGCGATTTTGTTGCGCTTGACGACGTTGATTTTACGATTGAGCCGGGGGAGTTTTTCTCGTTGCTTGGTCCATCAGGATGCGGTAAGACTACATTGCTGCGCATCATTGCGGGTTTTGAATTCCCCGACAGCGGAGCGATACTTTTTAATAATAGGAATATTATCCCCTATCCGCCGGATAAGCGGTCTTCAAATACGGTGTTTCAGACGTATGCGCTCTTTCCGCACATGAGCGTATATGAAAACATCGCCTTTCCTTTGCGTCTTAAAAAAGAAGACAAATGCAAAATCGATGCCAAAGTGCGCGAATACGTCCATCTGGTGCAGCTCGATCAGCATTTGTTCAAAAAGCCTGCGCAGCTTTCCGGCGGGCAAAAACAGCGCGTTGCCATTGCGCGCGCGCTCATCAATGAACCGAGCGTTCTCTTACTTGACGAACCGCTTTCCGCATTGGACGCAAAGCTCCGCGCAAGTCTCCTCATAGACTTAGATACCCTGCACGATAAAATCGGCATCACTTTTATTTACGTTACGCACGATCAAAGCGAAGCGCTTTCCGTTTCTGACCGGATTGCGGTGATGAACGCCGGCCATGTGCTCCAAATCGGTACGCCGTTTGAGATTTATGAAAGCCCTGCGACGCAGTTCGTCGCTCGCTTTATCGGAGAGACGAATATATTTGAAGCGACGGTGGTCGATTGTGTGCCGCATCAAGCGCCGGGCAAAGCCGCAGATTTTATGGACACCCTTTCCGTGCCGGAACTCGGTCAGCAGGCGCCGCTTGCCTCCGACACCGAAGCGACTGCAAGCCTTGACCGTTATATGCAAGTTACCGATTATGAAAGGACGGCGAAGGGACAAAAAGTCGCCTTTTCGATTCGGCCGGAAAAAATCCGCATCACGCAGAAGCCTCCGGAGACCGGCGGCCGCACTGATATAAACGTATTCAAGGGGATTGTCGAAGAACCGATCTACTCGGGTTTCCAGTCAAAGTTTTACGTTAAGCTCGAAACGGGAACTATTATCAAAGTTTTTAAGCAGCACACAAACTATATGGATCAGGGGCCGATCATTCAGTGGAAGGACGAAGTATATATTTCGTGGTCTGCCGATGACGGCTATGTTGTCGAGGATATTGAAAAATGAACAGCACATACTCAGCTTCATCCCGGAAAAAGCGGCAACGCGCATGGAAAAAGCATTTGAATCAAGGCTGCCTGTATGCGTGGCCGATGGGCTTATGGTTCGCATTCTTTTTTATCGCTCCCATTGTCATTGTCTTCATCTACAGCTTTATGAAAAAAGGACTGTACGGCGGGTTTGAAGCGGAACTCTCGCTCAAAGCGTACGCGCAGATGTTCAATCCCAAATATGCCGTGCTCGTGCTGCGGACGCTTAAAATCGCGGCGCTGTCCACCGGCATTACGATTGCGCTCGCTCTGCCGTGCGGCTATGCGATGGCGCGGAGCCGTCATCAAGCCGCACTGCTTTTTTTAATCATCATTCCGTTTTGGACAAATTCGCTCATCCGCATTTTTGCATGGATGCTCATTATGAACAGCAACGGCGTTATTAACCGGGCGCTTCTGTTCCTGCATATCACGGCGGAACCCGTGCGCTTTTTGTACAATCAAGGCGCAGTCATTTTGGTGAGCGTATATATGTACCTGCCCTACGCGATTTTGCCGATTTTTACGGCGGTTGACCGGTTCGATTTTTCACTGCTGGAGGCGGCGCGCGATTTGGGCGCGGGGAAAATCAAAGCGGCGGCGTTGGTGCTCATTCCCGGAATTAAAAGCGGCATCGTTTCCGCGCTCATCTTTACGTTTATTCCGATTTTCGGCGCGTACGCCGTGTCGCTTCTTGTCGGCGGCATCGATTCGTACATGCTCGGCAACGTCATCGTCGATCAGGTGCAAAAGGTGCGGAACTGGCCGCTCGCTTCGGCATTCAGCATGGTGATTACGCTCGTTTCCATTGCGGGAATCCTATGGGTAAGCGTTGCGAATATGCTTGAAGCGCGGCTGAAAAAAACGCATATAAATGAAGAAACCGATGCGGGGGCGGGAATGCGCCGCGTTCCGGAGCGGGAGGCTGCGCGGTGAAAAACTCATTTTTTGCCCTGCTCGGATTTTTGGTAAAGACGAAGAAGCCTGCGGCAGAGTCGGCGCGGCACGCAAAAAAGCATTGGAAAAAGCGCGGCAAGCGCATTTCAATTCCGTCTGCGGTACTGGCGGCGACCATGCTCTTTTTATTTTTGCCGCTCATTTTTATCATCATCTATTCGTTCAATGAAAGCAAAGAGATGGTTTTTACCCGCCCGTCGCTCATTTGGTACCGGAAGCTGATTTTCGATTCTGCCGATTTGTGGAGAGCCTTGCTCAACAGCATCATCGTGGCGATGACTTCTGCGGCGGTTTCGACCATGCTCGGAACGCTCGCGTCAATCGGCATCAACTGGTATAAATTCGCCGGAAAAAAAATCATCCAGTCGCTGACATACCTTCCGATGGTGCTGCCGGAAGTCATTGTCGGCATTTCGATGCTGATATTTTTCAGCGGGATAAAGATTCCGCTCGGACTTTTTACGATTTTTGCCGCCCACACGACGTTCTGCCTGCCGTTCGTGTTTTTGATGGTGAACGCGCGTCTTTCGGAATTCGATTATTCGATTGTCGAGGCGGCGCACGATTTAGGCGCATCCGAATTTGCGACGATGACGAAGGTCGTCATTCCTGCCATTTTGCCGGGCATCATATCCGGTTTTATGATGGCCGTAACGATGTCGCTTGAAGATTTTGTGATTACGTTTTTTGTCGCGGGGCCGGGGTCAACGACGCTGCCGCTGTATGTGTACTCGATGATCCGATTTGGCGTGTCGCCGGTCGTTAATTCGCTTTCGTGCGTTATCATTGCATTTACGTGTACGTTCGCCTTCCTCTTGAGAAAAGCGCTAAAAGGAATTGCTGCCTCGCATTAAAGGAGCGGAACGGCGCGGCAGTTGTGACGGGGCCGGATTCATTTTATAAAATCGGGAGGTATGAAATCGAAATGAAAAAACTAACGATTATTTTTACTACTATATTCGTCGCGCTTATGACATTACTCTGCGGATCCTGCAAAAAGAATGCGGAGCCGCCCAATGAAGACGCGCAAAAAGAAAACGGAGCGAATATTCTGTATCTTTTCAACTGGACGTACTACACGCCGGATTCGGTCATTAAAAAATTCGAAAAAGAGTACGATTGTACGGTTCGCCTTGACACCTTTGATTCCAACGAAGTTATGTACGCAAAGCTCAAAGCCGGAGCCGTCGGCTACGATATTGTCTTTCCATCGCAGGATTACGCAACCATTATGATCAATCAGGGAATGCTGCGCGAAATTGATACGGCAAAGCTAGAAAACGTGCGGCATATTAATCCGGACGTGCTCAAAAAGGCCGAATACGATCCGGATATGCGCTACTGCGTTCCGTATTACATGGGGGCGGCAGGGATTGCGGTCAACAAGCTGCGCGTTGCGGAATACGAAAAGAGCTGGAGCATTTTTGCGCGGAAGGATTTGGCCGGTTCCATGACGATGATGGACGATATGCGCGAAGCGCTCGGCGATGCGCTGAAATTTCAAGGGCAATCCGTTAACACGCTGGACGATGCGGCGCTCTACGCGGCGGCGGAATTGATTCGGAAGGAATGGAAGCCGAATCTTGTCAAATTTGATGCGGAGGGATTTGGCAAGGCCTTTGCGTGGGGCGATTTTTTGGTGTGCCACTGCTATCCGGAAATTGTATTCGGCGAGGTTGCAGAGGAAAAGCAAGATGCGATGATTGATTTCTTCATTCCGAAAGAAGGCGGGCCGATGTATATCGATTCAATGGTCATCCTCAAAGATGCAAAACACTATGAACGCGCCCTGCAATTCATCGATTTTATCCACCGTCCGGAGATGTATGCGGAGTTTTTAGATGCCTTCCGCTTTCCGGCATACGTCAATCCCGAAGCGGCAAAGTACACGAAAAAAAAGCCGATGTACCGCGCAGAAGAGCTGGAACAGTGCGAGCTCAAAAAAGACATTGCCGAAGGCCTCGAAAAATACAACGATTTATGGGAAGACATCCGTTTTTCCGCGCATTAAAAACGATACGGCGTATGCGTCCGCCGTGCACAGCGCCATAGTTCTGAACGCGCCCCGCAATGCCTTCAATTCCGCTTTATTCATGCGGATGAGGAATTGCGCCGCGTTGGAGATGCGATTGCCGCTGCCCATCGCGCGGCTCAAAATATTCTGCCTGTTGACTTTTTTATGAGTTATCATACACTAACTCTCATAGAATGAAAGTAACCATGTCCGAAACGGAAGGTTCCGGCGCGGTTTAAGGATTCCGCTATGAAAAATAAAAAACAATTCCGTTTTGTTGCCTTTATGCTGATGCTGGCGGCGACGCTGCAGCCGCTTTGCTCCGAATCGAAAAAAGAATTTACGACATGGACAAGCATCGTTGAGCAGATGGAGATTCACCTCAATAATGCGTATGCCTTGTACACGGAAGGAAAAAGCCAAGAAGCCTATGCGGAAGTCAACGCAGCGTATTTCCGCTATTACGAGTCGAAGGGCATGGAAAAGATAACGATGGGCTATCTTTCCGGTGCGCGGAAGACGGCGGTGGAAAACGCGTTCTACCAATATAGAAGAAACGTAAAAAGCGACAAAAACGCGCAGGAAGTCAAAGAGCATAAGGATATGCTCATCAAAATGCTGTATCAGGATGCGGCGGATCTTGACGGAACATCCGGCAAAAACAAAGGTAAAGGGTCAGGGACTGCGGCGACATTTATCGCGTCGTTTGTACTCGTGCTCCGCGAGGGGCTTGAAGCGATTTTGGTTATCGCGGCAATTATCGCCTATCTGGTTAAAACCGGCAAAAGCAAATACGTTAAATCGGTGTATGCAGGCGGCGTATTCGGCATCGCGTTCAGCGTTATTCTTGCGGTGCTGTTCGGGCTTATCGCCGGCGCGCAAAGCGGTATTGCCCGCGAGATTTTTGAAGGCATCGGAATGTTTGTTGCCGTCATCGTTTTGTTCTACGTGAGCAACTGGATGTTGTCGAAGTCAGAAGCGCAAAATTGGGAAA
>CAUTOX010000132.1:0-5891 GCA_963539665.1 uncultured Treponema sp. | reverse complement strand
TGCTTGTCAGCAGACTTTTCCCATGCATGAGGCGGCGTTTTCTATTGCTAAAATCCATACCCCCTCCCCAAAATTTGACAAAGAAAAATGATGGCTCTATAATTACCGGCAATATCAGCAGAAAGGTCTGCCTAATAAAATCGGTTTTCATACCATGGAGGAAAATAATGAAAAAAACAAGTATTTTGGTTGCTGCAGGGATGTTGGCGGCGGCCATGTTCATCAGCTGCCAGAAAAAAACGGAGAACGCTTCAAGTTCGATAAAGCTCGAAATGTACTATTATAAGCAGGAAAATCAAGAAGGATTGAAAAATATTGTAAAAGCATTTGAACAGGCAAATCCCGGCATTACAATCGAAACGCTCATTATTCCGAATGATGCCGATGCGCAGATGCTTGCGCGTGCAGCTCAGGGCGACTTGCCGGATATTCTGCAAATGCAGTCGTATTCTCGTGTGCGCGAATATGCGTCAAAGGGATTTTTAGTCGATCTTTCCAATACCGAAGCTATGACGCGAGTTCTTTCAAGTGCGCTTCCGGCCGTAACTTATGATGGAAAACCGTATGCGCTGCCGACAGACTACGCAGGAATTGGAATTATCTATAATAAGGATATTTTTGAGAAAGTCGGAATAAATGCTCCGGAAACATTTAGAGAGCTTGAAGAGGTTTGTGAAAAGCTTGAAAGCGCCGGAATAGTCCCGTTTGCTGCGCTGCTTAAGGAAAATTGGTCGGTCGGTCACTTCATCTCGATGATTCATACCGCATTATTAAAAGAAAAAACAATTGACGCGCAGAACTTTGTGCTTGATATGAATGACGGCAAAACTTCTTACGGCGCCGTCGATACGGTCAAATTATTTAATATCCTTGATTTTTATCGTGAAAACATGAATAGCAATGCGGAAGAAATGGGCGGCGGCGAACAGCAGAAATCATTCGCTACCGGCGAAGCTGCAATGATGGTGCAGGGACTGTGGTCATACGCCGATGCAAAAAAACTCAACCCTGCGCTGAATGCAGGCTTTATTCCGTTTCCGGTATATAATGACGCATCGATGAACACCTTCTATTCCGATGTAGATTCTACGTTTGGCGTTTCATCCCAATCTTCAAAAGAAGAACAAGAGGCGGCTATCAAGTTCATCTCATGGCTTACTACTGCAGAAGGGCAAGATTTGTGGGTCAATGAATATAAGCTCATTCCTCCGTTCAAGGGCGTTGACGTGTCTTCTTTCGGCGGGCCATACATTGATCTTATGAAGTCTGTAGAAGAAAAAGGTTCAATGCCATGGGCTTTCTCTCAGTATCCTTCCGATGTATTTGAAGATGCCTGCAAGCAAGGCGCTCAACAGTATATGATGAAGAAGAAAACTGCGGACAATGTGATAAGCGACATTGATATGCAGTGGGCTGCCTCCGTTAATAAATAGTTTTGAATGTATTAAAGCAGTCCATGATAAAGAAGCATGGACTGCTTTAGTTATTGTTGAGAGGTGATTTATAATGATTGAGCGGCGATCGAAGAAAGTTTTTTATTTTGTTGTGTTCATTTTACCTTGTCTTATTTTATATAGTGTTTTTTGTATTGTTCCATTTTCAAACGGAATAATAATTTCTCTCACCAATTGGGACGGTTTAACGCCGAAAACACCTATAAGCCTTGAAAAAAAGGAATTTGAAGCGCAAATTCTCAATAAGCTCAAAAAAGAAGCAGATAAAAATTATGTTTTGAGCGTATACGCGCTGGATTCCTCCGGTCGGTCATATCATCGGGAAGCTGTAAAAGGGCTGCAGCGAAGTAAATTGGAGCATATTTTTAGAAAAACCGGCTATGAGCCTGATTTTAATAAAGGCGTTGGTCTTTCCAATTACGCAAAGATTTTTAGCGGAAACGGCGGCAAAGATTTTTATCCGCATAACCGAAGAATAGAAAAGTTTACGAAAACGTCTTCGCTGCCGAACTCTATTGCAAAGAAAGAGTTTATCTATGAAGTGATGCGCGGAGCGAAGCAAAATGAGGCATATGCAAAAAAGCTATCGGAAGCGTATATATATAATCGGGAAAAAGAAAAATATATTCTTGCAGAAGCCTTCGACAAGAAAAAAGCCGAACGTGCGATACTCGCTATTCCTGAAATTGAAAACAAGGCTACGAACGCCGCCGCGGAAAAATTTATTAGTGCGCTGGGGGCTGCCGGCGGAGATGGCAATTTCCGGACGTTTGCCGCACTGGAGCGCACATTTGTTTCGGAAAATGAAATTTCTCAGGCATCTGCTAAGAAAATCCGAGCGGCGGTTGATCAATTCGCCGCTATTGCAGCGCTCAAAAATATTCTTGCCGAAGTGTGGGTTGTTACTGATTTTAATATGGGCGTTATCGGGTTTACCGCTTTTTTTGCGCTTTTTTCTGTTATCGGCATAAATGTATTTGCATTCGCCCTTGCACTTGCCCTTGATACCGGACTCCGCGGACAGAAAATTCTGCGTACCATTTTTTTTCTTCCAAATGTTCTTTCTATGATTATCGTTGCGCTCATTTGGACGATGCTGTTTAATCAACTGCTGCCTGCAATAACAGGAATTGACAAGTGGATTTCGGATTCGCATAAGGCGCCGTGGCTGCTGGTTGCAGTTTCCGTGTGGCAAGGAGCGGGGTATTACATGATTGTCTATCTTGCCGGTCTTCAAAATATTCCGACCGATATTATTGAGGCCGCACGGATCGACGGTACAACCGCATGGCAGCAATTTAAATTTATCACGCTCCCGATGATGGTTCCGTCAATGACCATTTCGCTTTTTTTGACGATTGCCAATTCGCTGAAAAGTTTTGACTTAATTTATGCAATGACCGGACCGACGGGATATGCAACGGGCACAGTGCCATTCGTTATGGATATTTATTTTGACGCATTCGCAAAAAAGCAGGCGGGACTTGCTACCGCAAAGGCAATGGTTTTGTTTGCCGTGATCGTTTTAATTACCGGCGGCCAGCTTTATATGATGAAACGTAAGGAGGTTGAAGCATGAGACGAAGTAAAAAGCTTGGATATCTTCTTTTTGGCCATCGAACAGTAAGATCGCAAAATGAAACTTCAATGATGCTTGCGCTTGCAACCGTGCTGATGGTACTCGCGGTTATCTTCATTTATCCGATGATCTTTGTGCTCATTAATTCTATCCGGTCAACGGAAGAAATTATACTTGATCCTGCCGGCTGGCCGGTAAAACTCTATCTTGAAAATTACGTGCAAGCATGGAAAGAGATGCAGTTTCATCGCGTATTTTTGAATACGTTGGTGATAACGGTGTTAAGCACGGTCGGAATCATTATAACTTCTGCAATGTGCGCGTATGCGCTTGCCCGTTCGAACTCCAAAATATCATGGGCGCTCTACATTTTTTTTGCATTTTATCTTGTCATTCCGTTTCAGATTATTATGGTACCGATCGGCGTCCTTGCATCAGATCTGCATTTGATGAATATTCCGGGAATTATCGTTATGTATTGGGGGCTCGGCTGCCCGACGGCGATTTTTATGTTTCACGGATTTATAAAAAGCGTACCGCGCGAGCTTGAAGAGTCGGCGGCCATTGACGGTGCAGGGCGGTTCTATATTTTCTTCATTATTGTATTGCCGCTTATCAAAACGATTGTCGCAACCATTGCGGTTATTGATGCGCTTTGGATTTGGAACGACTTTTTGCTGCCGATGATTGTTATAAAGAAAGGAACGATTCAGCTTGCGCAGCAGGCGTTTAAGGGATTATCCGTAAATAAGTACGGGCCGATGTGCGCATCTCTTGCAATTTCGTCAATTCCTATCATAGCATTCTACCTTGCGCTGCAAAAGCATATAATAAAAGGAATTGCAGCCGGCGCAGTAAAAGGTTAGCCCGCCCTAAAGAATGAAGTGAAACGGCTGATGACATAATCTGCTCTTAATTTTATTCAGAAAATCGGTGCAGATTGTGTCCGTTGGCTCCTGCTACAGCCGTTTCTGCCGTAAATAAAACCGTCAAGTTGCCTTTCTAAAAAACCGTTATATATAGTAAGAAAGTCTGCTCTTGTAATTAGGGTAATTTGAGGGGTAAATAAGAGTATGCCGGGTCTAAGTCAACTGAAGAAATTTAATGACGATGTTCTTGCGCTTGGAAATGAAGCGGAGCTGCGTGAACAGCGCGGCGAGAAAGTTGTAACCGTCCCGATTCCGAATGATGTACAGGATTTCGATGACTCGAATGATTTTATGATGGGAATTGCAGATCTTATTGTTGATCCTACCGTTGCAAACGGTTCGGGAAATGGCGAAAATACATCGGACGCTACCGGATCTGCCATCGAAAACCAATCAATAAGTATTCCAGACCTTTCTTCCCTCATTGGAGAGAGCGCTTCCGATACAGCTTCAGCTGGCATTCCGGATCTTTCTATGTTTATGGATGATGCGCCTCAAGCGGAAAATCCCGCCCCGACTCCTACACAAAATGCAAATGATTTTGTAGATATTAGTCTTGATGAGCTGCTTGGAGAAACCAGTTCTGACAGCAGTACGGGAACTGCTGTAAAGTCTCCTGAGCCTACCAATGCGGAGAAAATTGATGATTCGGCATTAGATATTTCCATGTCCCAAAACGAATTACCGCCAATTGATGAAATCAGCGCGGACGAGCCAAATGAAGGCGAACAAATACTTAATGAGTTGCCGAATCTGGATAAAGGCATAGAGGGGACTGAAGATTTTTCAATAAGTCCATCCACTGATAGTGAAGAAAATGCAAACCGTCCGAGTGATGATTTTACATTGGAAGACATTTCCGGTAAATCTTCTCAAGATGATGATTTTGAAATACCTGATTCTTCAGTAGAACCTACATCATCTGGCTCCGATATTCTTTCCGATTTGGATTTAGGAGTTTCTGCGAAAAAAAATAATACTTTGCCAGCTGGCAATCTTGATGATTTTACTCTTGAGCCGCTTGAGGAACCGGCTGCTTCTGGAGTTAATACCATTGCGGATACTTTGGATTTGCCTCCATTAGATGATGCCGATAGCGCGGACCGTAACACTGGAGATTTAGAGCTCGATACCCCTGATGATTTTAGCGCAGGTAGCTTGGATTTAGATTCAGATAGTGATGCAACTGCGTTTGATGATGCCTTCCCAGAAGCCAGCAGCCTTGACGCGACTCCGCAGGATGAAGCGGAGAAAAACGGTTTCGGCGATTTGAGCTTCGATGATTCTGATGACTTCGGCGCGGGCAGCTTGGATTTAGGTTCGGGTAGCGATGCGCCAGCCTCCGATGATGCATTGCCAGAAGCTGGCAGCCCTGATGCTGCACTGCCGGATGAAGCGGAGAGTTCAGAAAACGGTTTCGGCGATTTGAGCTTCGATGATTCGGATGACTTTAGCGCGGACAGCTTGGATTTCGGTTCAGACAGTGATGCGCCTGCATCCGATGATGCACTATCAGAAGCTAGCAGCCTTGACGCGACTCCGCAGGATGAAGCGGAGAATGTAGAAAACGGTTTCGGCGATTTGAGCTTCGATGATTCGGATGACTTTGACGCGGGCAGCTTGGATTTAGGTTCAGGCAGCGATACGCCTGCATCCGATGATGCGCTGTCAGAAGCTGGCAGCCTTGCCGCGGCACCGCTAGATGAAGCGGAGAGTTCAGAAAACGGTTTCGGCGATTTGAGCTTCGATGATTCGGATGACTTTGACGCGGGCAGCTTGGATTTAGGTTCGGCCAGCGATGCGCCAGCCTCCGATGATGCATTGCCAGAAGCTGGCAGCCCTGATGCTGCACTGCCGGATGAAGCGGAGAGTTCAGAAAACGGTTTCGGCGATTTGAGCTTCGATGATTCGGATGACTTTGACCCGGGC
>CAUTOX010000131.1:0-5919 GCA_963539665.1 uncultured Treponema sp. | reverse complement strand
TGCATCTCCGTGATGATGCCGACACCGGTAGACCGGCCTGCCATCTCGCATTGGAAGCAGAACTAAATGACCTCGATGCCCTGCGCAAGCAGCCGATACTTGATGCGACGAATGCCCTACAAACACTGCGGGCGAAACGCGCTCTTTCGTCAATGATTGCCAAGCGTTCGCCCGCGCCCCCACGGAACTTATTGCCCCTCATCCCTTTTTACCCCTCCGCGCGGACGCACCCCTCGCTCAAGCGGTACGCCTGCATCTCCGAGATAATGCCGACACCGGCAGACCGGCCTGCCATCTCGCATTGGACGCAGAACGGAACGGCCGCAATGACCGCGCGGCAATTGCACTTCCGGGCATCTCGAAAAACTCGCTTTTTGCGATTTTTTTCGAGATTGCGACGAGTTGTAACTCTCTGGATTATCGCGAGTTACAACATCGCATTTTCAAGGTTACCTCTAAAAACTGAAGTTTTTAGAGGTTCTCTTCTGTATGCACGGGCGTTGCGGGCTTTTTCGTCTTTCTCTATTATAGGGTGCGCGGCGAATGCTTGCGGCTTCATTTTATTACGATAAGGATGTGCGTTATGCAGCGGTATAAAAGATGGCTCGGTGCGCTTTGTTTGTGCTTTCCGCTTGTGTTTGCGGAGGAAAAGCAAGAGGCTCCGGTTATTGTGGTTACGGGAAATAAGGTTGAGCAGGAGGCGGCGGAAGCGGTCGATAAGGTTTCCGTTGTTTCCGGGCAGCAGATAAGCGAAATGGGCGCAAAAAATGTGGCGGAGGTATTGCAAAATCTTCCCGGCGTTACGGTTACGGAGCACCCGATGGAAGGCGTTTCTATGCAGGGCTTTAGCGGCGCATACGTCAAGGTGTTGATTGACGGCGTTGCAGTCGGCGGAGAGGTCGGCGGGGCATCTCCGATCGCGCTTATTCCTGCATCGGACATCGAGCACATCGAAATCATCAAGGGCGCGGCATCGGCGCTCTACGGCTCTGACGCAATGGGCGGAGTCATCAACATCATCACCAAAAAGAACCGGAGCAGCTGGTCGATTTCGACAAAGCAGGAAATCAACCTGCACAAACGCTACTTCGGATTTTTAGGCTTTTCGCACCGCAACAAGCTGTTCGGCATCGCCGGAAGCGGCTCCTTCGACAATACGCCGGGCATCATCACGCGCGAAACTGACCCGCTCGGCCAGCGCATCGACACCTTTATCTTTCCGAAAACAAGACTGGGCTACGGACGGCTCGGCGCGGATTTGTATCTTCCGGCGGGCAACATGCACGTCTACGGCGCGTATACGAATCATCTGCGGCGCATGAATCAAGCGGCCGACATCGCCAACCTGTTTTCGAGCGAAAAGGGGGAAGGCGGCCTGAAAACGTCGCTTGCGCTTTCCGACGCGCTCCAGTTCAATTTGTTTTCAAGCTACAAATATTTCCAGCATTTTTTTGACGAAATTCACACGGCCTATGCAGCGGACAACGTAACGCGCCGCGATTCGACATTTCATGAGGTGGAAACGGAAGCCGTCGCGAATTACGATTTTTCGTTCGCCCACGCGCTGCTTGCGGGCATCAACGTAAAGTGGTCGATGATGAGCGGCATCGATTTTACGAAGCCAAAGCATTTTACGCTCTTTGGGGCTTTTTCGCAGTTTGTGTGGAACGTGCGCGGAGAAGATCGGCTGCGCCTTGTGCCGGGCGTCCGCTTTGATTTGGCGCCGCCGCTTGGAAAGGGGGATGCGCTTTTGTGGCAAATCACCCCGAAATTCAGCGTGCGATCCGATCCGCTTGAATCGCTGACGCTCCGCTTTTCCTACGGCATGGGCTTTAAGACTCCGACGCTCAAACAAAAATACTGGCTGTTCTTTCATCCGGCGCCGACGAATTTTGTCCTGCTCGGAAATCCGCAGCTTGAACCGGAGCGGTCGCAGGGCTTTAACGCCTCGCTTGAATACCGGCCGCTTGCCGGCCTTTCGTTCAGTACGGGCGGCTACTTTAACTTCGTCAACAATTTGATTTTTGCCGTCGAAACGGACAAGCGGGACGGCTATTATCTTGACTCCTCCGGTACGCGCCATCCGGTTGCAGGGCTTAGGCAGTATCAGAATATTGACCGCGTTATTACAACAGGCGGCGATGCGTCCGTATCCTATGCGCAAAAATGGGTGGAAGCGTCGCTGTCATACACGATTGCAGGGATGTACAATTACGACATTGAGCGCGCAAGCTACTACGAAGGCGCGTATTTTGTGCCGCACCAAGTCAAAGCGAACGTAACCGGCATCATTCCCCCGCTGTTTACCCGCGTTACGGTCAGCGCGCACTGGGATGCGCCTCAGCGGATTCGGGAAGGCTTTGATTCTCGCGCGGCTGACCGAATCAAGCTCAATGCCGAACAAAAATACGCGGCGACTCCCGATAAACTTTTGCTCAACGTGCACGTAAGCCAGCAATTTTGGCAGGAGCGGTTTGAAGCCTACGCCGGCGTAAAAAATCTGCTTGACAGCAGGAGTTTTGTAAACGGAAGCGATGGGCGCACGATGAAAGAGTATTACGGGCTGACGAACGGGCCGGTTGCGTATTTCGGCATTGGATTTAAATACAACGTAAAGGCTACGCGGAAAGCTGGGGACAAGACGCGCGGCATGGAAGAGGCGGAAAGCAAACCGGAGCTGCCGGAGGGCATCCCGATGCTGTAACCGGCTGGCCGGCGCGGGCGTTTTTCCGTCCTGATGCGTCGGCGGAATCGAAATCGGCGGCAGAATACGCGCCGCCTGCTTTAAGACGGAGGATTTGAGATGAAAAAATTGATTTTCGGCATGGGCGCGGCGTTGGCTTTGACTTCCTGCGAACCGATTGTGCGGGATGTTTCGCCTTCCTACATTCAAGATCCGGTTGCGTTTACCGGCCGCGCTATCGACGGCGCGGCGAAGTTTGCAACGGCGGATGTCGATTACGACAACAAAAAAGTGATGATCTTCTTCAATTTTAAGACGGGGAAGACGACAGCCATGCAGCATGATAGTTGGGACATCGCCATTGTAACGGACAAGAAAAAAGGACCAGACGGCCGCATCGAAGACGATATGTATGTCGTCAGCAATTCCGGCGACTACGGAGAGTCGGCTCGCTTTTTGCAGCTTGATTCGGCAGAGCCTAAAAAATGCATCGGGCGGCGAGCGGCGGATATTCGTCAATTCTCGTTTATCGATGAAACGGAGGATGTGCCGGATGGTCAGAAGACGAAGGAGATGCATAATCCGCTCCGAAATGCATTAACGAACGGCAAAAGCTACGTGCTATGCACGCAGACGCGGACGGCCGGAGCAGAGGAAGCGGCGGTGCGGGTTTTCCTCATTCGTTTTGAGAAAACGGCAGAACCGCTTGCGGCCGGAACGCCGTTTACCCTGCACGTTACGCCGGCCGTTTTTTCCGCCGAAACGGGCAAAATTATCAGATTCGGCGAGCCTTATACGCTTACAGATAAAATCGACGGCAACTACAGTTTTAATTATATCAAGTTCGGAGACAGTAGCGCGGAATTTTTACCGAGCAGGCCAAACGGCGGCGGAATCCCGAAAAAAAATGAATGGCAGCTGCTGTTCACCCGCACGAGCATCTATTCAAAAGAAATGGGAGATGTTTTCGGCACGGACGGCATCGTCGGCGCATCGTCAATTTTGACCAACTCTCCCGCAGGCGTTGAAACGGCCGCGCTCTACGGCTGGGATTTTCCTGACGTAACCCGCGTTCCCCAGTCAAACCATTTTGCCCTCCGCCTCGACGGTATCGGCAAAGGCTTTACCAACCCGCTCAAAGACGACAAGGAAAAAAAGCGGAAGGCATGGTATTACGGCGTCAATATGCCGCCGACCTTCTATTTGAACCGCATCACCTACGTTTTTCAGTGGAAAGACAGCGGCGCCCAAAATTACGCAAAATTCCGCGCCGGCAGCTTCTACGGCCCGCAAGGACAGAAGTTCTATGTGCGCTTCCGTTATGCGTATAGAAACGGCAATTGAAAACGGGCATACACATGACGCATGGGCCTGTACCGTTTTTGTCTAGCGGCAGCAGGCTTAAAATTGCCCAACATTGCAAAATAGAAGCGGCTTGCAAACTCCCCTGCCAGCGCGTTTTATAAGCAAAACGTGCTGGCAGGGGGTAAAATGAAATCTATACGATAAGAACCTGTTTAGACTCTTCCATATACTTAACTTAAACTGGTTAAACGAAATCAGCTCATATATTTCAGTTTTTTTTCCAATCAATGAGACGTAAAATAAGGCTTTCTTTCGCTTAAAACAGCGGTTTCGTTTGAAAAATAAAAAACGCAAGGTTTATACCGCGCTGAAATTTATGATATTGACCATTATAACAATCTTTTGCAGGAGATTCCAAACAGGATCTTAAATCTTTACTGTATTTGACCATAGCCCTCATTCCGTTATTTTTCGGTTTTTGGAGCCTACACTTTTATGATACGGTTCAGTCTGCTTGCAATCATCGCGGTCACAAGTATAATACGGTCTATGTTATATACCGTTATCATCCTCCCGCTCGTCCAGTTTATGGAAGCGAGCTATCAATTCATCTATAAGTCTACCGATAACGCAGGCGTTCCCAGCGTCGGTTTTTCGGTGATTGGTTTGAGCGTAGTCGTTACGCTATGTACGCTGCCCTTGTACATCATTGCAGAAAAATGGCAGCGGCAGCAGCGCGCCGTACAGGAAAAACTTGCCTCCGGCGTTACGCGCATCAAACAGACATTTAAAGGCGACGAGCAGTACATGGTGCTCTCCGCGTTTTATCGGGAAAACCACTATCATCCGCTGATGGCGCTGCGCTCTTCGTTGAGTTTGCTGATTCAAATCCCGTTTTTTATTGCGGCATACCAGTTTTTGTCGCATCTGGAACCGCTGAAAGGAGCGTCCTTTTTATTTATTAAAGATTTCGGTGCGCCCGACGGCGCATTCCGCATCGGCTCGTTTGCAGTCAATGTTCTTCCGATTGCGATGACGCTCATAAACTGTATTTCCGGCGCAGTCTATTCGAGAGGACATGATTGGCGCGAAAAACTGCAAATTTATATTTCCGCGCTGGTGTTTTTAGTCCTTTTATACAATTCGCCGGCCGGTTTAGTCGTCTACTGGACAATGAACAATGTGTTTTCGCTGGTAAAAAATATTTTATACAAAATAAAGTCAAAAAGGATTTTATATGCGCTTTTTTATAGTATCTGTATCGCGTTAATAGCGGTTATCGCATTCTCCGGCGTCGGCGTGAAAAAAAAGGTTATGCTTACCGTTGTGCTGTGCGCCGCAGCCTTATACCCGCCGCTTGCAAAGAAAATAGCGCAAACGGGTAAATCAGTTTCCTTCTTCGCGGGGAGAGGGCGCTTCCGCCTTGCGCTCTTTTTGATTTCCGCGTCCGTATTAGCTGTTTTAGCCGGTCTCGTCATTCCTTCCATTCTTATTGAATCCGAACCTGAGCATTATTGTTTTGTCGATTCGTATAAATCTCCCTTTTATTTTATTTATTATACGTTTTTGCAGGCTATCGGACTATTTATTTTTTGGCCTGCGTGTTTTTACGCGCTTTTTTCTGAAAAAATAAAAAATGCGTTGGCGTTTTTGTTTTCCGCGTTTGCATTTTGCGCGCTCTTAAATTGCTTTGCCTTTTCCGGCAATTACGGTCCTATAAATCCCGATTTGATTCTTATGCACAACGAGTTTCCAGGACAGCCGGTTGTCCTGCACAACCTAAATGCGCTTTTCCTTGCGGGACTGCTCATATTGTTCGTGCTGATTTTAAAATTCGTTCCCAAAGTTATAGCGTCTCTTAGTTCCATCCTCTTGCTTGGATTGTGTGCACTTTTTATACAAAAAGCGGTTTTGATACAAAAAACGTATGC
>CAUTOX010000130.1:0-5938 GCA_963539665.1 uncultured Treponema sp. | reverse complement strand
TTATTGCTTATTTTTTATTTTTTGGGCAGCCTTTGCAAAAACTGAGTTCCGTGCCTTCGACCTGTAGGCAAAATAACGCCGTAACAGAGGAGCATCCAATCCTCCATTATGCGTGATTACAGATGCGGACGCATTACAGTGCGTCCGCATTTTTTTACCCGCCGCGCCTGCCTTCAGCGGCCGCGTGGCAGGGCGGGCGGAAGAAAATTATCTGCCAGATGTATCTTTGTCGTCCGCCCGCGCACAGTTTTTGTTTGACAACAAAAACTGCGAGGTAGCCGTAAAAAGGCGGGCGGAAAAACAGGATGTAAAAGACACAACCGTTCCGCCGCCCGCTTCAAGTTTCGATGTCTCGAAACTTGTACAACGTGCCGGCCCCCGCGGCGGGCGGAGTTATTTTGCCGCATAGATGGAACTCTGTCGTCAATGGGGGACGGAGGGTGAAATTGAAAGCTGCGCGACAAAGTTTTTCCGTCCGTCTCCCTGCGATTAAGTATCTCCGGCTGCCCGTCCGCCGTCCCCCTTGCGTTCGCCTTTGCTTTTCGATTGAACAACTCCCCCTGTTTTTATATACTCGCGCAATGTCATTGTGTTGTTTTACTATGTTGAAGCCGGGTGTTTTAAACCGCAGGCTTGTTGGCGAAGTAATCGGGAGGCTTGAACGCAAAGGGCTCAAGCTTATTGGAATCAAAATGCTCCGGATAACTCCGGAACTTGCGGCGGAACATTATGCTGAACATAAAAGTAAGCCGTTTTATGAAGAGCTTATCAGTTATATTACGTCGGCTCCGGTGGTTGCGATGGTATGGCAAGGGAGCGACTGCATTGCGCTCATCCGGAAGTTGAGCGGGGCGACAAGACCGCTCGATGCAGAGCCGGGCACTATCCGCGGCGACTTTTGCGCGCGCACACAGCAGAATATCATCCATGCGTCCGACAGCGAAAGCAACGCGGAACGAGAAATCTCCCTGTTTTTTGATAAGTCGGAATTAGTTGATTGGGATGATTGCGCATCCATGTGGTATTAAAACAGCCGAAAGGAGGCGGAGCGATGGAGTCGAAAAGCATTGGCATTCTCGGCGGGGGCGCATGGGGCACAGGCTTTGCGGCGGCTTTAGCGCACAGCGGTCATACCGTTCAGATTTGGGCGCTTGAGCCGGATGTCAAAGACAGCGTAAATCGGGAGCATGAAAACAAACGCTACCTTCCGGGCATCAAATTGTCTTCCTCCATTACCGTTTCCAACGACATCGTTGAAGTTGCATCGGGCAAGGAGTTTTTGATCATTGCCGCGCCGTCCTTGTATCTGGCAAGTACGCTCCGCAAAATCACCGGCGTTCCGAACATTGCCGACGGCTCAACGCTTGTCATTGCGCTTACCAAAGGTTTCGTCCCTTCTCCGGATGGGCCGAAGCTCATTCTCGAAACAATCGAAAACATTTTGCCCGGCATCTACAAGGGCAATACCGTCTACGTGTCGGGGCCAAGCCACGCCGAAGAGGTCGCGATGAATAAGCTGACCGGTTTGATTGCAGCCAGCGAAAACCCGAAAAACTCCATCCGCGCGCGGGAGATGATAAAAGCGCCGTCGCTGATGGTGTATTCGAGTTTTGATGTAGTAGGTGTGCAGATTTGCGCGGCGGCGAAAAACGTCATTGCGGTTGTGTACGGAGCGCTTGACGCGGTGGCCGAACATTCGCAGATTTTCGGCGACAATGCGGAATCGCTGCTGCTTGCCGCCGGACTCAACGAGATACAAACGCTCGGCATGGCGATGGGCGCAACGCATCCGGAAACATTTACGTCCATTGCGGGGGTCGGGGATCTCTATGTTACCTGCAAGAGCAAGTACGGGCGCAACCGGCATTTTGGGCAGGACATGATTAAAACCGATATTCTTGCGCGTTTTTCCGACATTGATGATTTACTTACGAATATTTCGAAGATCGGCTACCTGCCGGAAGGCGCAGTCGCCTGCAAATACATCCGCGAAATCGCCGAACGTAAAAACATTAAGCTGACGATTTGCGACGGCCTCTTCCGCATTTTGAACAAAGAAATCCGCCCGCTCGATTTTCTGAGCGAACTTTTAATGAAAGGAAAGATACATGCTTGAAAAACTGACCGGAACGTTCAGCGACATCGTGCGTACGCTGGCCGGAAAATCCACAATTACCGAAAAAAACATCGAAGAAACGGTTGAACGCATAAAAAACGCCCTGCTTGACGCGGATGTCAACCTGCGCGTTGTGCGGCGGTTCGTAAATTCGACTATCGAAGAAGCGAAAGGCGAAAAAGTTATGCGTTCGGTGGATCCGGGACAGCAGTTTATCAAAATCATTCACGATAAAATCGTTTCGATGCTCGGCGACGAAAAGCAGTCGCTGCGGCTCAAGGGGCCTGACACGCAGTCGGTTATCTTGATGCTCGGCTTGCAGGGCGCCGGAAAGACGACGGCCGCAAGCAAACTTGCGCTCAAGCTCAAAAAGGACGGGCGGAACGTGCTGCTTGCGGCGTGCGATTTGGTTCGTCCGGCGGCGGTTGAGCAGCTTTCTATTTTAGGAGAGAAGATCGGCGTACCGGTTTTCAAAGAGGAGAGAACCGACCCTGTGCAGAATGCGGCGGCTGCGCTTGCGTATGCGCGGCGCAATCAGTTCGACACGGTGATTATCGACACGGCTGGACGGCTGCAAATTGATGACGGCATGATGGCGGAGCTTGTGAAGATGAAAAAAGCGGTTTCGCCGGTCGAAATTCTTTTGACGGCGGATGCCATGACCGGTCAAAATGCGGTCGATATTGCAAAATCATTTGATGAGCAGCTCGGCGTAACGGGCGTGATTTTGACGAAATTCGATTCCGATACGCGCGGCGGCGCGGCGCTTTCGCTTAAAGCGATTACCGGCAAGCCGATTTTGTTCATCGGCACGGGCGAAAAGACAGAAGACCTTGAGCCGTTCTATCCGGAGCGCATTGCGACGCGCATACTCGGCATGGGCGATGTGGTGTCGCTGGTCGAAAAGGCGCAGGAAACGGTCGATCAGGAAGAGGCGGAAAAGCTGCAACGGCGGATGGCGCGTAATGAATTTACGCTGGATGATATGCTCATGCAGTTCCGGCAGGTGAAAAAGATGGGGTCGCTCCAGTCGATTGTTGAAATGCTGCCGGGGGCTGCGGCGCAACTTGGCGGGCGGGAACTTGATACGAGCGGCATGAAGCGCAACGAGGCCATCATCCTCTCCATGACGAAAAAGGAGCGGGCGAACCATCTGATTATCGGCCCGAGCCGCCGGAAGCGCATTGCAAAAGGCTCCGGCACAACCGTTGCGGATGTCAATAAACTCATAAAACAATTTGAAAAAACAAAACTCGCCATGAAAAAGCTGAGCCGCAACAAAGGTATGCAGGCGCGATTGCTTTCTGAACTTGGCGGCGGCTCCCTTGACATGGACACGGTTGCCCGACGGCTTGGTAAACTGCGATAGCCGGCGGATAAACTTTGCCGGAAAGATTTAACTCGGTCGGCCGCCGGCTTCCTGTTTTGCTTAGGCAAAACAGAGGAGTAGCTGGCGATGCGGCTGGTTCACGTCTATGCGGCTGTCGGCAGCTTTCTGTGAAGGAGCTTTTTTCCATGCGCCTTCCCCCGACTTTCAAACTCTTCGTAAAAATCCAGCTCTCATTTTTTGAAATCGGAGCGCTCTGGCGAAATGGGCTGTTTTCGGCTATAGTGGGCGCGAGGAGGATTGTATGTCGGAATTAGAATACGGCGGCACGTATGAGGCCGCGTTGCAGACGAGCCGGAAGCTGGAAGCGGATATTATAAAAAATCCGTCGGCGCATCGGGTGTTGACGGGGGATCGGCCGACGGGACGGCTGCACATCGGCCATTACTTCGGGTCGTTGAAGAATCGGGTGCGCCTTGCGCACCTTGGCGTACCGACTATGATTATGATTGCCGATTATCAGGTGCTGACGGATCACGATTCCTTTCAGCAAATCAGTCAAAATACGAAGCAGCTTGCCATCGATTACCTTGCCGCAGGCATTGAGCCGGATGAAAACGTCATCATTTACCCGCACAGCTATGTACCGGAAGCGAATCAGTTGATGATTCCGTTTTTAACGCTGGTTTCGAATGCAGAACTCAGCCGGAATCCCACTGTAAAAGAGGAGATTCAGGCGGCGGGGCTAAAAAACATAAACGCAGGAATGTATACGTACCCCGTGCATCAAGCGGTGGACATTCTCTTTTGCAAGGGCACCGTCGTTCCGGTCGGAAAGGATCAGCTGCCGCATATCGAGCTGACGCGGACAATTGCGCGGCGTTTCAATGAAAAATTCTGCGCGGGACAGCCGCCCGTTTTTCCGGAACCGCTTGCGCTGTTGAGTAAAACGCCGAGCATTCTAGGGCTTGACGGCAGCGCAAAGATGAGCAAGAGCCGCGGGAATGCCGTCATGCTCAGCGCGACGGAGGACGAAACGGCAGCGCTCATCAAGCGGGCGAAAACCGATTCCGAGCGGCGCATCGCCTATGATCCGGCGAACCGTCCGGAAGTCGCAAACCTTTTGATGCTCATTTCGCTGTGTACGGGAGAGGAGCCGAATGCGATTGCCGAACAAATCGGAGACGGCGGGGGCGGAATGCTCAAGAAAATGCTGACGGAAGCGCTGAATGAAGCGTTGCGGCCGCTGCGCGCTAAGCGGGCTGAACTTGAAAAAGAGCCGGAGTACATTCGGCAGACGCTCCGCGACGGTGCGCAAAAAGCGCGAGAAATTGCGGAACGCACGCTGAACGAAGTGCGTTCGGTTATGAATATGGAAATATGAACTGTTCCGACTTTCAAAAATGGCTCGGCGGCTTTCTGAATTTTGAACGCACTCCGGTCAAAGACAGTCTCAAACTCGAAAACATCCGCTTTTTATGCGCGCGCCTGCGCCATCCGGAAGATGCTGCGCCCTGCATTCACATTGCCGGTTCAAAAGGAAAAGGCTCCGCCGCCGCATTGTGCGCGGGGGCGATCGAACAATCCGGCTGCACGTGCGGCCTGTACCTGTCGCCGCATATCAGCGACTTCCGCGAGCGCATTACCACGCCGCACGGCTTTTTTGACGATGCGGTCTACGAATCGGCTGCCGATGAGCTTTGCGAAACCGTTACCGGCATTGCCGCTTCTGACTTGCCTGCCGGACGAGCGTTTACGTGGTTTGAATTGGTAACAGTTTTCGCCTTTCTGTGTTTCCGCCGCGCACACGTCGATTTTGCCGTCTATGAAACAGGGCTTGGCGGGCGGCTGGATGCCACCAATGTCGTTACGCCGCGCGTGTGCGTCCTCATGCCGATTGAACGCGAACACACCGCGTTTTTGGGTAATACAATAGAAGAAATTGCGCGGGAAAAGGCGGGAATCATCAAAGACGGCGTACCCGTCGTGGTTGCCCGCCGCATGGACGCGCGCGCAAAAACGGTCTTTGCCGAATATGCCGCGCGTCATCGCGCTCCGTGTATTTTTGCAGATGATGCGGTCAGCGCCCTCCGCTACCGGTATACGGAAAGCCGTATGCAGCTTGACTTCGATTGCGAACGGTTTGCCCCGCCGCATTTCTCCGCTCTGCTTACGCTATTGGGCGCGGAACAGGCGGAAAATGCAGCGGCTGCGGCGCTCGCAGTGAACATCGCAATGCCCGGCATACCAACTTCAACGATTGCAGAAGGAATAGAGCGGATTCGCTTACCCGCCCGCTTTGAAATCCTCCCCCCTCCGCCCAAATACGCTTCCGTAAACTGCATAATCCTTGATGGGGCGCATACCCCGAAAAGCGTTTTATATACCGTGCAAACCCTGCGCGAAATATTTTCCCGCCGCAGCGTCCCTTTCCACCTGCTGTTCGGTTGTGCAGCGGATAAAGACATGAACGGCATGGCCGCCGCCGTGCGCGG
>CAUTOX010000129.1:0-5993 GCA_963539665.1 uncultured Treponema sp. | reverse complement strand
TTCCTTTCCTTTATTTTTCGGGTTTTTAGGTCTGCACTTTTATGATAACGGTTCACCTCGCGCGTCTGCCTGCTGCAACCATCGCTCGCCATGCCGTATCATCGCGTCTACCCCGCAGCTGGAGTACGCCCCCAGAACCGCAGCCATCCCCTTCCGCATCTGCTCGCTCCCCCACCACCGCAAAGCCATCCGCCGCACTAAAAAGCGAACGCAAAACCGGCAGCTCCAACAACTCATCCCTCGTCTGCGCCGCTGCCTCCAAAAATATTTTCCTTCGGCATGACACGCGCCTTAAAATATTCTATACTCGCTGCGTATGGTTGAAGGTTCACGACGCACAGCCTTTCTGCACTTATCCTACCGGCAGCCGGATGTAACCGGCGTTTTATTTTCCATATTTTTTTCAAGCTGTTTGGGGCAGGGGAGTTCCGTTTTGGCAGCTCTGGCTTTAAATAATTTTTAAAAGGAGTGAAAAATGCCTTTAAATCAAAATATTCACAAGGTGATGGTGATTGGCTCGGGGCCGATTGTCATTGGGCAGGCGGCGGAGTTTGATTACGCCGGAAGTCAGGCGTGTAAGGCGCTCAAGGAGCAGGGGCTTGAGGTTGCGCTGGTTAACTCAAATCCGGCGACGCTTATGACCGATCATTCGATGGCGGATGCCATTTACATTGAGCCGCTGTCGGTTCCGGTGATTGAGCGCATCATCGAAAAAGAAAAGCCGGACGCGATTTTGTCTTCGCTCGGCGGGCAGACGGGGCTTACCATCTGCATGGAGCTTGCGAAATCGGGATTTTTAGAAAAGCACGGCGTACGCTTGCTTGGCGCAAAGCCTGAGACGATTGATAAAGCGGAAGACCGCCAGCGCTTTAAGGAAACGATGCAGGCAATCGGGGAGCCGTGCATTCCATCGAAGGTGGTCAATTCGCTTCCGGAGGCTATCGATTATGCGGAAAATACGCTCGGCTATCCGGTTGTCATTCGGCCGGCATTTACGCTTGGCGGAACGGGCGGCGGCATCGCGCAAAATCATGCTGAAATGGAAGAAATTGCGCAAAACGGCCTCCATGCCTCTCCGATTCATCAGATTCTGATCGAAAAATGTATTTCCGGCTGGAAAGAAGTTGAGTTTGAAGTGGTGCGGGACGCTTCGGGCGCGATGCTCGTCATCTGTCCGATGGAAAATGTTGATCCGGTGGGGGTGCATACCGGCGATTCCATTGTGATGGCGCCGACAGCAACGCTCAGCACTTCGGAATTGCAGGCGTTGCGGAAGGCTGCGCGTAACATCATCAATTCGCTGGGAATGGAAGGCGGCTGTAATATTCAATTTGCGGTAAAGCCGCAAGAGTTTGAGTATACGGTTATCGAAGTAAACCCGCGCGTTTCGCGCTCATCCGCGCTTGCGTCAAAGGCGACCGGCTATCCGATTGCCCGCGTTTCTACGCTGATTGCCGTCGGCTACCGGCTCGATGAATTACCGTACAATTATGAGCCGAAGCCGGACTACATCGTGATCAAAATGCCGAAGTTTCCGTTCGATAAGTTTGTGTACGCATCACGGACGCTCGGAACGCAGATGAAGGCGACCGGAGAGGTGATGGCGATCGGGCGCAATTTTGAGACGGCGATTATGAAGGCGGCGCGCGGCGCGGAAATCGGGGTGCAGAGCCTGAATCTTCCCGCATTTGCCGCAGAAAGCGATGAGCGCATCAAGGAGCGCGTCGGAGAATGTACCGACCAGCGGATTTTCGCGGTGTTCGAGGCGATAAAGCGCGGCGTAATGACGAAGGCGGAGATTTACGCGCTTACAAAGATCGATGAGTGGTTTTTATCGCGCTTGGAAAATCTTGCGGAAACGGAGAAAAAACTTTTGCGCGTAAAGGCGGACGGCGCGGAACTTCCGCTTGCGCTGTATCAGGCGGCAAAAGCGTTTGGCTATCCTGACTGCGTGATTGAAGCGCTTGCAGGCGTAACGCTTTGCGGCGCGCGCGGGAATGCGCAGGAGGCGGAAGCGGCTATGGCCTTGGTCAAAGCTGGAAAAGCTGCGCACATTCCTTCATCATACAAGATTGTCGATGCGGCGCATGGAACGGCTGCAAAGACGCCGTACTTTTACGCGGACGTTGACGCAAAAAACGAAGCTGCGCAATTTCTTTCTGAGCAAAAAGATGCCGGCAAGAAGCCGGAGAAGGGAACGGTCATCGTGCTTGGTTCAGGTCCTATCCGCATTGGGCAGGGGATTGAGTTTGATTATGCGTGCGTCCAGTGCGTCCGCTCGCTCAAAAAACTTGGCTATGATGTCGTTACCATCAACAACAATCCCGAAACGGTTTCAACGGATTTTGATACGGCCGACCGGCTCTACTTTGAACCGCTTACTCCGGAAGACGTGATGAACGTCATTTACACGGAGCAGCCGCTTGGCGTAGTGGTTGCCTTCGGCGGGCAGACGGCGATTAAGCTGACCCAGTTTTTAGACGGACAGGGCATCCGGATTTTGGGGACGAGCGCCGATTCAATCGACATTGCCGAAGATCGGAAGCGCTTTGAATCGCTGTGCGCGCGCCTTGCCATCAACCGGCCGGAGGGCGAAACCGTTTTTACGGCGGACGACGCGCTTCGCGTTGCCGGCAGAATCGGCTACCCAATTTTGCTCAGGCCGTCCTATGTGCTCGGCGGGCAGAATATGATTATTGCCTTCAACGATGACGACGTAACCGAATATATGCGCATCATTTTGGCGCAGGGAATTGAAAATCCCGTGCTCATCGATAAATACATGATGGGCGTAGAGCTTGAAGTCGATGCGATTTGCGATGGAGCCGATATTTTGATTCCGGGCATCATGGAGCACGTTGAGCGAACCGGCATCCATTCAGGCGACTCGATTGCGGTCTACCCGTCGTGGAACCTCAACGACATTCTCCGCGAAAAGATTATCCGCCAAAGCCGCACGATTGCCCTTGAGCTCGGCACAAAGGGGCTTATCAACATTCAGTACCTCGTCTACAACAACGATTTGTATATGATTGAAGTCAATCCGCGCTCAAGCCGCACGGTGCCCTACCTCAGCAAAGTAACCGGCATTCCGATGGTCGAACTTGCGACGCGGGCCATGCTTGGCGAGCGGGTGCAGGATTTTGGGTTCGGCACGGGGCTGTACCGGATTCCGCCGTATTTTGCAGTCAAAGTGCCGGTGTTCAGCTTCGAAAAGCTCATGGATGTGGACACGCATCTTGGGCCGGAGATGAAATCGACCGGAGAGGCGTTGGGGCTGGCATCGACAATGGAAGAGGCGCTGTTTAAGGGGCTGACGGCGGCCGGCTACAATATGAAACGCTCCGGCGGCGTGCTGATTACCGTCCGAAAGACCGACCAGTATGAGGTTCCGGATTTGGCGAAAAAGTTTTACGACATGGGCTTTGCGCTCTACGCAACCGAAGGGACGGCACAGACCATCAGCAGCTTCGGGATGGAAGTAACCGTCGTCAATAAAATCCACGAAAACCCGTCGGACAATCTTTTGACGCTGCTTGATTCGGGGAAAATCGACTATGTAATTTCCACTTCCGCAAAAGGCAGAAACCCCCGCGCAGATTCCGTTCGGATGCGGCGCCATGCAGTTGAGCGCGACATTCCCTGCCTGACGGCAATCGACACGGCGCATACGATTGCAAACTGCCTCAAAAGCAAGTATTCGGCGGAGAACGTGGAGCTTGTCGATATAAACCGTCTGCGCAGCGCAAAGCAAAAGCTCCGATTCAGCAAAATGGAAGCGACCGGCAACGACTTCATCGTCATCAATGGGATGAACCAGCAGGTAAACAATCCGGCGGGGCTTGCAGTCAGGCTCTGCGACCGGCACGGCGGCGGCATCGGCGCGGATTCGTTGGTTTTGATTGAGCGCAGCGGCGTTGCAGATGCGAAGATGCGTTTTTTCAATCTTGACGGGTCGGAGGGCATGATGGCCGGAAACGCAATCCGCTGCGTCGGAAAATATTTGTACGATAACAATGTAAACGCTCTTGCGCATCGGCGCGGCGAAAAAAGCGATGCGGCGGAAACGATTACCATAGAAACCGGAAGCGGCGTTAAAACGCTCGTTTTATACAAGCAAAACGGAGCCGTAAGCTCAGTTACGGTCGATATGGGATTGCCAGAGTTTGCGCCGGAAATGCTGCCGACAACGCTTACGCGCTCTGACTTTGCAAAAGACAAAATAATCGGCGGAAATGCGGACGCGCTGCCGGAAAAAGCCATCGTCGGCCGGACGCTTGAATCCGGCGGCAAAGAATTCCGCGTTACCTGCCTTGCCGTCGGGAACCCGCACTGCGTTTTGTTCAGCAAGTTCGTGGACAAAGAGCCGGTTTCCGAAATCGGCCCGGCCCTTGAGCGCCATGCAGCCTTCCCCAAGCGGACGAACGTCGAGTTTGTGCGCGTCGCCGGAACAAACGAACTGAAAATGCGCACGTGGGAGCGCGGAAACGGCGAAACGCTTGCCTGCGGTACCGGAGCCGCCGCCGCCGCCGTCGCCGCCGTCCTCAACGGCTTTTGCCCGCTTTGCGAAGACATTACCGTAAAACTTCGCGGCGGCATCCTCTCTGTCAAATACACCGGCTCCGCCGTTTACCTCACCGGCTCTGCAAACCTGTCCTTTGAAGGAGAAGTAGAGATATAAGCGGGCGCGGCGCAGTTGGCGTTCCGATGGGCGAAAAGGCAGCTGAATGGCGCCGCGGTACAAAGACGCGCGAGCGGCTCAGGCCGTATGCCGCGGCTGAATCGCTTGGTTCGCTGGCGGGCGCAGGCATACCTTGCGTACCGGCGGCGTGAAGCGTACCTTTTGCGCAAGGCGGCGTTGGGTTGGCAATGAGCCGCCGAGTGCCGGCATTCTCAACGGCATTTGCCCGCATTGCAAAGACATTACCGGAAAAACTGTGCGGCGGCAGCGTCTGCGTCAAATATACCGAAGCTGCTTTAGGATAAGTAGTAAGCGGGTGCGGCGCAGTTGGCGTTCCGATGGGCGAAAAGGCAGCCGAATGGCTCCGCGGTACAAAGACAAGCGAGCAGCTCAGGCCGTATGCCGCGGCTGAATCGCTTGGTACGCTGGCGGGTAAGGGGCGAACTTTGCGTACCTGCGGCGTGGAGCGTACATTTTTCGCAAGGCGGCGTTGACTGGCAATGAGCCGCCAAGTGCCGGTGCCCGCAACAGCTTTTGCCCGCCTTGTGAAGACATTACCGGAAAAACTTTGTAGTGGCAGCGTCTGCGTTACGCATACTGGAGCTGCAAGGTGTTGTTTTTAGGAGAAGTGGTAAGCGAGCGCAGTGCGGTTGGTATTCCGGAGGGCAAAAAGGCAACTGAATAGCGCCGCAGCTACAAAGACGCGCGAGCGGCTCAGGCCGTATGCCGCAGCTGAATCGCTTGGTTCGCTGGCGGGTGAGGGGCGAACTTTGCGTACGGCGACGTGGAGCGTACATTATGCGCAAGGCAGCGTTGACTTGGCAATGAGCCGCCGAGTGCCGGTGCCCGCAACAGCTTTTGCCTGCATTGCGAAGACATTATCGGAAAAACTTTGCAGCAGCAGCGTCTGCGTCAAATATACCGGAGCTGCAAGCGTGTTGATCTTAGGGGAAGCGGTAAGCGAGCGCGGCGCGGTTGGTACTTCGGAGGGCGAAAAGGCATCTGAATGGCACCGCGGCGACAAAGACAAGCGAGCGGCTCAGGCAGTATGCCGCGGCTGAATCGCTTGGTTCGCTGGCGGGCGAGGGGCGAACTTTGCGTGCCGGCAACGTGGAGCGTACCTTTTGCGCAAGGTGCGTTGACTGGCAATGAGCCGCCAAGTGCCGGTGCCCGCAACTGCTTTTACCCGCATTGCAAAGACCTTACCGGAAAAACTTTGTGACGACTGCGGCCTCTGCGTCAAATATACCGGAGCTGCAAGCGTTTGGGTTTTAGGATAAGCAGTAAGCGGGCGCGGCGCAGTTGGCGTTCC
>CAUTOX010000128.1:0-6017 GCA_963539665.1 uncultured Treponema sp. | reverse complement strand
TTATTGCTTATTTTTTATTTTTTGGGCAGCCTTTGCAAAAACTGAGTTCCGTGGGAGTTGACAGTCCTAAATAATTTTTGCTACACTCTGCAGCATCTATGGGGGTGTAGCTCATCTGGCTAGAGCACTTGCATGGCATGCAAGGGGTAAGGGGTTCAAGTCCCCTCATCTCCAATAAAATCAAATCGGTAATTTTCCTTTTTGCATACGCAAAACTTTTCCTTCCAACTAAAATGCAGATGAATCAGAAAGCCGAGCGGTCTATGGCGCGGGGGTATGCGCTTCTTTCTTTTCCGCTCTCTTTATGCTAGGATGCCGCCATGACAAACATACAGCGATTTTATACAAATGTTGAGCGGGCAATAAAAAACGGCTGCGTTGCAAGCGGCGGAAACTACGGCTTGCAAGAAGCCTGTGCAGATGCGGCGCGGCTTTTTGAGCATGACTGCGCTGCAAAAATTCCGGCGTCGCTTGCGGCTGCTGCGGCGGATTACTGGAAAAAGACGTATATCGATACAGCGCAGAGCGCGGAGCTTTCTACGCTTCGGGAGAAAATCGGCATTCTCGGCGGGCTGCTTGCTTTTTTTGAAGGCTCTGAAGAGGATGCCGCTGCGCTTTCCGACGCGGACTGGCAGGAGCTGGCGGAGATGGTGAATTGCAACGCGGATGAAATGCCGATCGAAATATTGCAAAGTCTTATGGCTACGCTGGTAAGTAAAAACGCCCTCCGTTAAATGCCGTCCGATCCAATAAATCGCTATGCGGCCTGTGCGCAATGCCCGCGGAAGTGCGCTGCTGATAGGATTGCGGGCGCTGTCGGTTTTTGCCGCGAACCGGAAGAAGTGCGCATTGCGCTTGCGTGTCTGCACTTTGGGGAAGAGCCGCCGGTTACTGTCCACAATGGAAGCGGCGCTATTTTTTTTACGGGGTGCACACTCCGCTGCGCCTTTTGTCAAAATTATCAAATCTCTCAACATGGCATGGGGCGAACGGTTCGGCAGGATGAATTTACGGAAATCTGCCTGCGTTTGCAGGATGCCGGCGCGGAAAATATCAATCTTGTAACGGGAAGCCATGCCATTCCGCGTTTGGCCAATTTTATTCACGCCGCCCAAAATGCAGGCTGCGCAATTCCTTTTTGCTGGAATAGTTCCGCCTACGAGCGGATTGAGACCTTGCGTCTTTTGCAAGACTGCGTAAAAATCTGGCTGCCGGACCTAAAAACGCTCAGTCCCGCGCTTGCTGCAACGCTTTTTGACGCGGAAAATTATCCTCCCGCTGCGACAGAAGCGATTCTTTGGATGCTGCAAAACTTTCCGCTCCGGACGAAAACCGAGCCGGCTTCCCATGATTATACCGACAGCGAGGGTGTGCGCATTGCAAAGGGAACGGCAAAAGAGAAAATCGAGCAGGGGGTCATTGTCCGCCATTTGTTTTTGCCGGGGCATTTTGCCGAGACCGCCGACACGCTGGCGTGGCTGAAGGAGTATGCCGATCAGAGAGCGTACATTTCTTTGATGTCGCAATACACGCCCGTCCCGTTTGCCGAAAGCGAAGCTGCGCTTATGAAAAGGAAGAAATCGCTTGACGCTATCGAAAATCGGCTGGTCAACCAGCAAGAAGATGCGGATTTACGAGATTTGATTGCCGCCTACGACTTTGATTTTCTGTTTTATCAAGAATTGACTAACGATACGAGCTGGCTGCCAGATTTTTCGCGAAAGCAACCTTTTTCCAACAAACTTGCAACTCCCATTTGGCATTGGAATTTCGGATTTTTATAATTCCCCAAAAGAGAGGCTGCCGTGCGAAGCTGCAAAATTGCAGTCGAGGGAATGAACATCCGCCCCACCTTTAAACAAAGCCGCAGCGTATTTTGTTCGTCCGGATTGTACTAGATGTCCTTGCGGATGCACAAAATGTTCGACTTATGCCGCCGGTTGCGCGTACAGTAAGCAAACCAACACGCAAGTACAGCGAACGAAACTGGAGCTACGTCCATAAAGGAGCTCTATTAAAACTTGACAAGGGTACCGTACTTGCTGAAAAAATAAGAGATTTAAAATTGCGAGCAATCAAATATACGGAAGAAGGCTGCACATTGGCACAGGCTGCGGCGGTATGCAAAGTAAATATCGGTACGCTCATTGGCTGAAGAAAAGGATACTGGGTAACCGGCGACGAGAAAACGAAAATCCGCCGTCCGGTTAACAAGAGGATCATCCTGATGCCTACTTAAAAGAAATCGCGGAAGTCCTCGGTTGTCATCCATATTCAGCGCTGAAGCGGCTGCGAAAGCTTAGGTTACGTGAAAATAAGAACACATTTTACAAAGAACAAGCCCCCAAACAAGTAGGCATATTTAGAAAAAATTAAAGACATTCCCAACGAAATGCTCATATATATCGATGAAACCGGAATCCAGACGCAAATGTACCGCCAATATGCACGCAGTAAACGAGGAAAACGGGTCAATATTCGCATCAGCGGCAAGCGGCATAGTCGAATTGGGCTTGTTGCGGCATAATGTGAAGGTGCTTTGCTTGCTCCGCACACCTACAGCGGAACGATGAAAGCTTCAGTGTTCGAAAAGTGGTTTGAAGACAAATTGTTGAGCTATCTGCCGAAAGGGCATGTCATCATCATGGACAATGCGGCGTTCCATAAAAAACGGGTTTACAGAAGCTTGCGAGAAAATACTCGCAGAAACTGATTTTTCTGCCGCCGTATTCACCGGAATGCAATCCCATTGAACACACGTGGAGTGCTTTGAAGCGAAAGGTTGCAAGTGGTGTGCATTTATACGGCTCTGTATCTCAGGCTCTTGATGAGGTTCTAATGGGTATTTAGCTATACTACGGAATGTATTTCAAAAGAAAGCTCGCATTACAGTTTGTTTTGGGGGAGCTAGATTACGTGTATTTTTTCTCCGGCGGCTGAGCTATAAACTGAAAAAAAATTGCGCCGTCCATCCGATAGCGCTCGGAATAATGAGATTATCGAAATCAGTGAGCGGTAAAACTTCAACAAATGTTGCAAGCGTTGCAAGAATGAATGCCGGAACGGCTTGCTTACAAACTGCAAATGATGCAATAAAGACAGCAAGAAAGCACGCAAGACTGCCTGCCGCCGTTTTCCCGCGCGTAAGCGGAATACGCAGCCGCCCAAGCAGCTTGCCGACAAAGCTTGCAAGGCCGTCCCCGAACGCCAGCGCATAAATTCCAATTTTGCAAGGCGCTGGTTTGAGGATGAATGCTGCAAGCAAGATTCCGGTAACAAGTGTAACCGGCCCAAGCACAAACTTATTTTCATCTCGTTTTCTTGCAGCCGCTTCTGTTATTCGAGCGATAAACGGCACTTCAAAACCGCGCAACCGCAGCGCTTCCGATATAATGTAAAATATCAGCGCGGCTGCAAGTAAGACGGCCGTAAAATAAAACGTACGCTCAAAAAAATACGGAACAAAAGCGCTGCACAGATGAATCGACTTACGGACAATTTCTTTTGCGATGCTTCTGCGGTATTGCTTTAAAATAATTCCGTAATCCGGCCTCATTGCACTCATCTTCCAAATTCTTCTTCTTCGCTGAGCGTTCGCGGCAAATCCGTATAAATAGCAGGCTCGTAGTCCGGCATAGCATGACTGACATATTTCATGTTTTGTTCGGCAAGATTGCTCCCGCCAAGTCGCAGCATAGTAACCTGATTACGTGTCAGCGCATCCCACGCTCGCAGCGATTGCTGGAACTGCACCATTGCGCGCGCATTCATATCACTATTGCCCGTCCGCCGGGCAAGCCGGTAAAGGGTAACGCCTAAATTATTAGAAGCCTTGAGATAGAAATCGACAATTTCTTCCTCATCCGAACGCACCTGCGGGAACAATACGCCCCTCTGCGCCTTTACAGCATCAAGATACTCAATCAGACGCTCATAGTAACCTTCTGCGGCATAATTATCATCGCGCATGGACAACGTATTTCCCATAGCTAAAAGCAGACTTGCATCGGACGGCGCATCTTCCGCAGCTTTCATAAACGAGCCGAGCGCTTCGGCATAGCTTTTCTTTCCGTACTGGATATAGCCGATTTTATAACGGATTTGCGCCGTATCATTAAAATTGTCAACCGCATCTTTATAATTCAAAAGCGCACTGTCCATATCTCCGGAAATAAAGAAGTCAATATCGCCAATATCGCTGTACAGCTTTCCGATTTGATTCGTTCCCTCAAGCCCGCTGCCTTCATGTTGAGCGGAATACAGTGAAATTCCTGCGGTATATGCTTCAAGCGCCTTAATATACTCGCGCTCATCAGTATATTGTTCGCCCAACAGACGGAACGAATCAATGTTTTTGTAAATGTCGCGCTTTTTAAGCGCCGGCGCATCATCAAAAAGTCGAATTGTCTGCAAGAGCGAATCCTTTGCGTTCTTCCTGTCGTGCATATGAATGTAATAGCGCGACATATTGTAGAGCGCGACCGGATTTGCCGGATCCGCTTTGACCGCCCGCACGAGCATCTTCTTTGCATCTTCGATTTTCGAGCGCAGATACTCATCGGACGGCGGAAGCGGACCAAAGAGCTTATCCAAAAGGTACCCGCTCAGCTCCGTCCAATCCGCAGCGCCCAACGATTTTTCCTTCGGCATAAACTGATCTTTGAGGCGCAGCACTTCAAGCAGATTATCTGTACGGATAAAATAGCGGAGCATTCGCGAAAGATAGAGAAAATGATTCTTCTTTGTCTTATTCGTCTGCACCAGATCCGAATACCGCTCGCGGGCAAAGTCAAATTTTGACGGATCTTTTTCCGTCGCCCAATCAAGATAAATGTCGCCGAGCAACAAAATTCCGTCAGGATCGTTAATATGGTGATCGAGCACATCGCGGAGCGCAATTTCTTCCGCCTTTTCGTAATTCGTCAGCTCATCAAGCTCCATCCGCGCATACTCAAGTCCGGCTTCTTTATCGAATTTGAAGGCACGCAGAATCGCCTTGTACATTTGTTCCGCCCGAATATATTGTTTGCGGTCGCGATATGCGCGCGCATATTTAAAAAACCATTTCTTTTGCAGATTATATTTAACCGCATCGGTAAACTTTTCCTCCGATTGCGGATAATCGTCGGCAAGGAGTAGGGTATAGCCCTGCTTATATAAGTGCGCTGCCATTGCCGGTTCAAAAATGAAAAACCTTGAAAACATAAACAAAAGCCACGCAAGCGCCACTCCGATTATGCTCATGAGCGCGCCGGGAATTATTTTGTTGCGCAGTTGATACTGAAATGAAGCCTTGTACGCCTCGTATTCAGCTACTGTCCGCCGCTCAAAATCTCGAGGAACAGGGATGGCGATGTCGAGCATCTTTTCAAGCTCGGAAGCAAGCTGCCGTGCAGAAACTTTTTTAAGCACTTTCCGGACAATTTCAAATTCCGCCTCATCGGTAAACTCATTCTTTATAATGAGTTCTTCAACCGCAAGGCGGACATTGAGCGGATAACTGGAAAGGTTATCGATAAATTTTGCATAATCCGCATCGGACAAGGTATTCGGCGGAAGATCGCTCTCCTCTGATGCCGCGTCCGTCTCTGCCCCGGGAATTTTCATCTTGCCGTTTTTCCCTTCGGCAACTGTATCGACATCGGTAAAACCTTGTATCTCAAAATCAATCGCGTCGGACTTTACGCTTACATCATTATCAAGTTCAAATTCACTGTCATTATCGGATTGCAGAGCAGTATCAGAAAAATCCATGCCAGCCATTTCGCTCGTATCAAATTGTTCTGGAATGCCGTCTCCAAATCCATTGGCTTCTTCTCCTGCCGGAACATCAAAATTTGCCGACATATCTTCTGCCATTTCATTATGAGAATGCGCCTCATCGGTATCGCCCCCATTCGACAGCACATCATCGGATGCAGGCGCATCGCTGGCCGAACCTAAATCCAAGCTGCCCGCGCCGAAGTCATCCGAATCATCGAAGCTCAAATCGCCGAAACCGTTTTCTGAACTCTCCG
>CAUTOX010000127.1:0-6070 GCA_963539665.1 uncultured Treponema sp. | reverse complement strand
GCTCTTCTACATATTTGATGAGTTTTTCGGGGATGATTTTCTTGTTGACCGGACAGCGAATTTTCATTTTAACGTCGCCTGTTGCCTCATATCGCTTTTTCCAAGCAATAATTGTACTAATATTTACTTTGAACACTGCCGCAGTCTGTGTCAATGAGTGGCCTTCTTTTGCATATTCAAGCGCCCGTAGTCTTAAATCTCTATCAGACGACATAGCTTGAGTATAATGGGGTTTTACTTGCATTTCAAGGCAATTAGCTATAGCTTGCTTTGCTTCATCCGGATGATGCAGCTGTATACATCCTCTATCTGCATGAACAGCTCCGCTGTAAGCGCATATACAAGTCGGCGTAAGCGCGTGGAAGCATTTTATGATCGCTTGTCCATTTTTCGGACAACGCCGCGCTATAGGAGGGCGCAATCAGTAAGTGCGAAAATGCCATTATATTATAGGAGAATGTGTTGCTGAGCGGCATGATTTGCTGGAATTCACAAGAATGGAAGGAATGTCGATAGAAGAAGGGGTTATCGACTTTAAAAGAGTGATTTAGGAAGATACTTTACTACGTTTTCGTTTATCCATCCGCCTGAACGGAAAGCAGCGCACATACCTTCCTAATAAAATAAGGAAAATGCCTAGCTGTTGAATCTTGGGCGCGGCGGTCGTTCTTCGGCGGCGTTTACCCGCACACGGCGGCCGTCAAGTTCCTTGCCGTTCATTTCATTTATCGCCCGCTCGGCGCTTTCTTCACTTTCAAACTCTACAAATCCAAAACCTTTTGATTGCTGTGTCATACGATCGCGGATGATTACGGTGGAAACGATCGTACCGAAGGCTGAAAACACATTCTGCAGTGTTTCTTCTGTTGTGGCGTAATTTAAGTTGCCTACATAATTTTTTTTGGACATATTAATCCTCGCGCCTGACGGCTATTGTATTGTGCTGATGCCAGCGGCTCACCTTAATCTCGCTAATCCCTTGTTCTGAAAGATTTTACAGCTTGCAAAAAGAGCACGAGGTAAGATTGGACGCAACATAGTAGAAAGCATAATACTTGTCAAGTTTTCTACTCATCGACTGTAATAAAGGCTAGAAAAAAAATATGGTATATCGGCGCTATAGTATGGTAGATTTAATATTAGCGCATTTATTGGACAATATTTTGGATAAAAATATTCGGCGGGATGATTTTAAGGGGAAAAAAACTGAATTATAATCGGAATGCCTCATTTTTTGCGCGCTTTCTTCTATAATTATACTGGATGCTCCTGATGCTTCGGCACAAATTCGTTTATATTTTGAGAGGAGCAATGTAAGACGCATCATTTATATGAGGGAAAATATGAAAGGAATAGGCAAGAATATTATGCGTACCGCGATTCCGTGTTTGCAGACGGCGATTTTAGTTAGCGCGGTTATGATGGCAATGAATCCTCTGTCATGCCGCATGACGAAATTCGGATTAGAGCTGCTGCATCCCGATGCCGCTATGCCGGTAATCCGAGGTTTCAGCGTAACTGGCAAACAGCGCATTTCTATCGAATTTTCAGGAGCCGTAACGCTTACGGATTCTGCGCTTTCGCCTGCGATCGAAATTGTCGGGGTGCAGTATACAGAGTCCGAATCCGGCGCCTACATTGTCGAATGCGAATTTGCCGAAACGCTTGCTGCCGGAAAGAGGTATGCGTTTTCCGGTCGGGCGGAAGATGAATCGGGGAATTCACTGACGTTTTCACTTCCGGTTGAAGGACGTAATTACGAGATCCCCGCGCTCGAAATTACGGAGGTGCACAACCGCAAAGGCTCCGGCAAGGAACATTCGGTAGCCTATCCAAAAGAAGAGTTTATCGAATTGCTGGTACTGCATGACGGAAATCTTGCCGGTCTTGAGATTTTCAGCGCGGACAAAAACGCTGCGGTGTACACTTTTCCCGCCGTGCAGGTAAAAAAGAAGGAAATTATTATCGTTCATTTAACGAATGCGGAGGAAGACGGGGCGGTAAGCGAAACTGGCGGCAATATCAAGCTTTCCAAGACGCATTGGTATTCGTCGGACAGTGCGCGGGATTTGTGGAAGGACGGAAAAAAAAGTTGTCTTGCCGATGCGTGCGATGCTATTTTGCTCGTGAATCCGCTTGAAAATACGGTGCTGGATGCGTTTTTATATGCTCCTGATGCGGCGGAAGACTGGCCGAAGGAGTCGATACGGCTTGCGGCGGAGCGGTCGGTTGATGCGGGATGTTGGCCGGATGCAGATGTAAAGTCCGCCGTACAAAGCGACGGCATTTCTCCATCCAAATCATTTATAAAGACGGGCAGGAAGAACGCTGCCGGCGCATGGGACATCTCAAAATCAAGAGGAGAGACCCCCGGTTCGGTACGGCGGTAAATATGCCGGTTGCGGCGCATTCAATTTTCGTGATGGCATGTCGCTGCTCGATGCGGCCGAAGGCGGCTTTTGCGGCGTGCTATTTTTTTAAAAAGCGTTCCCACACGAGCAAGAGAGCGTACCAGATGAACGGAAAGATTAAAAAGATTTTGAGCGGATTGTGCAGGATCTCGAAAAATATTTCGTGGCCGCGGTCAAATGCTCGTTCATCCACGCGCTTAATGCGCTTCGAAAAGATTCCGATTGATTCGCGGTAGTAGAGAAAAATGCTCGACAGAAAGCTGTTGCGGCGGGAATACGGCCAGCAATCTTTTTCTTTGATGCCGTCGCCAATGAGCACGAGCGACGGGGCGGCTTTGTAAATCGCTTTAATTACATTGTCTTCCGCGCTTTTTCGGTAATAACCGGCGCATCGGCCGACCAGATGTAATGTCGGGAAGGTTGCGCGGACATTCCGCTCGGCGGCGCGCAATGTTTCCGGATGCGCGCCGAACAGGTAGAGCGATTTGAAATGACTGTCGAGAATCGAAAGGATTTGTATTACGGCCGTAAAAGGATTGTAGCGGAGCGGCGGAGCTTTTTTGAGAAAGAGCGCCCCCTTGATAATGCTTTTTGAAACCGGAAGAATGAGATCTGCGTTGGTTACGGCGTCGCGGAAGGTTCCTTTGCGGCGGGCTTTCAGTAAGCCCCACACGGAAAGAAACACAATCTGCTTCGCGCCGGGCTTTTCGAGCAGGGCGAGAACGGCAGCTTCCATATCTTCCTGCCGGATAATATCAACGGGAACATCGGCAATCGTAATCCTTTGTATGCTCATTTGTCATTCTCCTGCGGCGGATGATTTTGCATCCGGAAGAGGCGCCTCCGCCGCTGCATTCTGAAGCGCTGCGATGCCGTAAACGGCGGCAGTTTCGCAACGCAAGATATTTCCGGCAAAATGAATGGGAATAAAACCGTTCGCCTTGAGCAGCTGCGCTTCCGCCGGACTGATGCCGCCTTCACATCCGACTGCAAGCGCAAGTTTTTGCGGCCTGTCTTGAACAATCGTCCGCACAGGCCGCCTGTCCTCGCTCCGTTCCCACAAAAAGACGGCGCGGCAGGCTTCCGGTTCGGCGGTACGCGCAGCGTCCCAAAATTGCAGCGCGCTTTTTAAATCTGTCCCATCGTGCAGGACGGTATCGACTGGCGAGCCGCTTTGCTGGCGGGCTTCCCGAATGATGCGGAGAAGCCGCTCCTGTCTGCTTTGTTTGAGCGCTTCAATTCCCTGTCGCTCCGAATACGCTCCGATAACGGGAATGATGTGCTTGACGCCGCATTCGGTCGCCTGCCTAATTATTTGTTCCATTTTTGACGGATGGGGCGCAAATTGAATGAGCGTCAACTCAAGCGCAGGCGCTTCTGTCTGAACAGTACGCGCAGACGCTCCGCGCACGGCGCATTGCCCTGTTCCAGAAGGCGCCGCATCTCCGGCTGCAAGCGTGTTTCCGCACTGCTGGAGCGTTATTGTCCGCTGCCGTTCGTCCGCCTTGCACACTGTCATACTGATGAGGCTGCCATCCGGAAGCCGCACGTCCAGCATATCGCCCGGCCGTAAGCGCAGCACACGGCGCAGATAGCGATACTCGCGCCCTGAAAGGAGCAATAGCCCATTCTTGTCCGGAGCCGATGCGGACAGAAACTGCCGCATTAGCGCCCCGTCTTCGGCTTGAGCGCCGTTTCCTCCGGCTGTTTGGCCGTCTCCGCTTCATGTTGCAGCTCTTTTAAAGTTTTTGTCGATGCCATGAGCGCACGGAAGTTGCCTTCTTCGTTCAGGACTTTCAGCGCGGCGTTGAGTTGGATGTCGTAATCCAAATCGTAAAGATGCGTCGGCTGCGTCCGCCACACCTGCACTCGGACAAGGCGGCGCAAAAGGCTATCGCTGAGCTTGTAGGTATGCTTGAGCGTTTTCGCGTAATCAGCGATTTTCGCTTCGCTCATATTCGGATGCGCGGAAACGTATTGCGCAATCACGTCATCCTTAATGAGCTTCGCATAGGTTTCTTCTTCCGCTTCAGTCAGCGCCGGGTACAGCACTTCACGATCCGGCGGAATGCCCGTTTTGTCGATATTCGTATCGCTTGGGGTGTAGTAGCGCGCCGTCGTAATCTTTATTTCCTCGTCCCCCTTCGTGTTGAGCGAAACGATTTGCTGGACGGAACCTTTGCCGTAACTTTTTTGCCCAACAAGATATGCCAAATGGTTGTCTTTGAGCGCGCCGGAAAGAATCTCCGCAGCGCTTGCCGAACCGTTATTCAGCAGGACTGCAATCGGAATGCCGCGCACTTTTGTCGCTTCCTTTTTGGCGTAATAGGCATTGCCCTGCGACGCAATCCGGCTTTTCGTGGTAACGATCGGGCCTTCGTCAATAAATTTATCCGCAACTTGAACGGCGCTGGTAATCAAGCCGCCCGGATTGTTCCGTAAGTCGATAACGAGGTTGGCGTAGCCGTTTTTCTGGAACGAATCCAAAGCATCCTGAACGCGTGCCGGCGTTTCGGGAGTAAATTCGATAATTTTAAGGTAGCCGGTTTTTTTGATCATCGTGTATTTGACGGTCGGAACTTCAATCATCGCGCGTACCAGCGTTACGTCGAACGTCAGATTTTTCCCGCGCTTGATGGACAGCTTGACCTCCGTGCCCTCTTGCCCGCGCAGATGAGAGAGCACTTGCTGCATCGTCATATCCTGCGTCGGCTCCGAATCAATTGCGGTAATCATGTCTCCGGTTTGGATGCCCGCCTTTGCGCCCGGCGTGTCTTCCATCGGAGCTGCAACTTCAACGTACGCAGGCTTATCCGGCGTCGATTCAAGCGGTTTGCTTATGTGTAAGCCCACTCCGCCGAACTTGCCGTTGGTCGTGTCCGCCAAATCCCGGATGGTATCGGGATCGAGGTATGCCGTATACGGATCTTTGAGCGAACTCATGAGTCCCTTGATTGCGCCTTCATAAAGAATCTTCGGGTCGACTTCGTCAACGTAATTTTGTTGTACAAACTCAAAAACCGAATTCAATTTTCGCAGATATTGGAATGAAGAAAGGCCTTTATCGGACGTTTCCGATTGCGCAAAACATTGAGATGCAATGATTGCCGTAAAAAAAACGGATGCAGCAGCGGTAGCTGCACGGATTAATCTTTTTCTTTGCATACGGCATTCTAGGACAATAAAATTAAAAATGCAATTGTATTTTTTTCTATAAAATAAACCTGTTTGAAAACACAGTTATCGAACAGGGCTAATATAGCCACTTGCCTTGTAAAACAGACTCGCGCCCTCTGCGACAGAGCTGTAGAGATGGATTTGACTTGCAATATTCCGCTTCAAATAGCTCCACTTGTGCTCAATAGAATTGTATTCCGGTGAATACGGCGACATAAATGTCAAGGTTTGCAAGTTTTTTTTCACGGAAATCAATTTTTGAATCACATCTGTCTATTATCTGTTTATTGAACTCAATTTTAATCATTTTACAGGTTTTAAAGTCGGAATATCCATAAAATACTCAAAAAAAATTGTAATTTTTTCTAAAAATGTCATAACTCATTCAATGACAATAATAATTTCCCAAAAATTGATTTCCGTGGTTTTTTTTTGAGATTTGATACAAGACTTCTTTTTTGTGAAACGCCGCGTTGTCCATG
>CAUTOX010000126.1:0-6073 GCA_963539665.1 uncultured Treponema sp. | reverse complement strand
CTCATAGAGTATATTTTTGTCAGCCATTTACACAATTCTTTTTACAGGGTCGAAAAAATAACTCCGCATACGAACGGCAAGAGCTGAAAAACGTTTCTTTCCGTTCGCTTCTCCGAAAAGCCTGAGGCACAGAGACGGGGGCCGCTCTTGCTGCCGGATTTCCGGCGGCGGGGCGCTGCCCATTCCCACTCATACTGCTCTTTCCGTAAACATTCCTTCCGGCAAGTAACATCCCCCAGCGCACGAATAGCTGGCGCTGCTGCCATACGCCGCATATATCCGGACGGAGATTTAATCGCCTCCGTATACCCGCGCCCTGCGGAGGAAAGACGGGTGCGGCGCGAACGGTGCGGCGATTTTACGGCCCGCATTTGCATTGCGCGGCAAGAGAACGCGATTTTGCAGCTTGAACGGTACTGCCCTCGCCCCATTTTCCGACAGCGCCCAAGAGCGCGCGAATGCGGCATCCAGACAAGAGGAGGACGTATTTCCGTGCCGTTTTACGAATGCAAACCGGAAGCCGGCGGGGCGAGTACATTGCATCCGTCGGATAAATATGGATATACGCCCCCTACTTCCCGCACGTCTGCCCACAAACAAACATGACGCGCACAGGCGGCAAAACACGCAGGCGGGTAAAACAGCTTCCGTCCGCTCCATTATTTTACCTCATCGACGGTCTCTGCTGCGGCAGGTATTTTTTGAGAAAAAAAGTATACTCCGCGTCGGGGAGTAACGGAGGAAAGCGATGCATTCGCACATCGAATGGCTATTTTTTGACATTGGTTCAACATTGGTCGATGAAAGCGCGGCTTATGAACACCGCATTCGCGATATGATTGCAGGAACGGACATCCCATATCCTGTTTTTCTGCAAAAAATGCTCGCTTATTTTTCTGAAAATAAGAAGGGCGACATTGAACTTGCGCAGGAATTGCATCTGATGGTTCCCGCTTGGCATTCGGAAGATGAGCGGCCGTATCCCGATGCGCACGCCTGCTTAAAAACGCTTTCAAAAACATACCGCATCGGCATTATTGCAAACCAGCCGGCGGGAAGTTCTGCGAGATTGGCGCAATTCGGCTTGCTTCCGTACATCGAAGTCATTGCAGCCTCCGCAGAAGAGGGCGTTGCAAAGCCCGATCTCCGAATATTTCAAAACGCGCTGCAAAGGGCTAAAACGCAGCCATGTAAGGCGATGATGATAGGCGACCGGCTCGACAACGACATCCGCCCCGCAAAAGCGCTTGGCATGGGCACGGTTTGGATAAAACAGGGCTTTTGCGCATACGCAACCGTCCGCACAACGGAGGAAACGCCGGATTATACGGTCGGCAGTTTGACGGAACTGTTGCAGATTGCGCGCAGTTTTCCTTGAGCTTTTGCGTTGCCGGCTGACGGCGCAAAAGATTTGGTATCGGTCAACTTTGCGCGGCAAGGTCTTTTTCCGTCCGGTTTATCCTATCGCTCGGATGCGTTCAAATGGGTTCTCGCAATGCTGCCGAGATGGTCCGGCTTGCGCTTTGATTATGGCATACGGCTGGGAGCGGAAGCTGATGCTCGGTCTCTTTCGGAATCAACCTCCGCACGAATAAGGCTGAACGCCCGGTATCTTTCCACAGAGAACGCGCGGGGATATCCGGTTGCGTTCAGGTGTTGTCGAGGGGGCGCATTTGCGGCTTGCAGTCGGCAACTTTACACCGCGCTTGCTTTTTGGATTGGGGACAACGGCGCGAATGAAAAATGCTGCCTGCATAGTGCGCCTGTTCTAAAAGACGGCAGTTTGCTTGGCAGCGTTTAAATATGCAAGCCGCACTGGACTTCGATCCGGCGGCCTGCGCTCCGGCGTGTTATTCGGCCGGCTTATACAGTTCAACGAGCCGCTGCAAATGTTTGAAGCGATCCGATGCGCTTTGTTCATTTTTGGCGAACAGCAATTCGCCGCGTTCCGGGAATTTGCGTTTGAGCGCGGAATAGCGCGTTTCGTTGTTCAAGAAGTCCTGATACGAACCGTCGCCCGCCCGCGAAGACAGCGTAAACGGATTTTTTCCCTGCGTTTTCAATTCCGGATTAAAGCTAAACAGGTTCCAGTAGCCGGACTTTACCGCCGACTTCAAAACATCCTGACAATGATTCATGCCGCCTTTAATCCCATGCAGCTCGCACGGCGCATAGCAGATGAGCAGCGACGGGCCGTTATACGCTTCCGCCTCCGCAATCGCTTTAATCGTCTGCGCCGGATTCGCGCTCAAGGCAAGCTGCGCCGTATAGACGTAGCCGTAGGTCATCGCAAGTTCGGCAAGCGATTTTTTGCCGATGTCCTTGCCCGCTGCTGCAAACTGGCAGACTTCGCCGATATTCGACGCTTTCGAAAGCTGGCCGCCGGTATTCGAGTACATTTCCGTATCGAACACCATGATGTTGATGTCTTCGCCAGAGGCAAGAACGTGATCGAGGCCGCCGTAGCCGATGTCGTAAGCCCAGCCGTCTCCGCCCATAATCCAGACGGATTTTTTTGCAAGAAACTCTTTTTGCAAAAGGATTTTCTTCGCTTCCGGAGCTGCGCAGGCTTCGAGCGCGGCAATCAGTTTTTCCGCCGGAATGCGATTTTCCCGCGTATTGTTTTTCGTTTCCATAAAACGCGCAATCGCTTCTTTTAATGCGTCGTCCGCCTGTGCGCCAGAGGCAAGCCCTGCAAGTTCTTCTATCAAGGTATCGCGGATGTGCTTTTGTCCCAAGTACAAGCCCAATCCGTGCTCCGCATTGTCTTCAAAAAGCGAATTGCTCCACGCAGGCCCCTTTCCGGAATCCCGATGCGCCGTGTACGGACAGCTTGCCGCAGGGCCGCCCCAAATGGATGAGCAGCCGGTCGCATTGGAAATATACATCTGCTCGCCGAACAGCTGCGTTACAAGGCGCGCATAAGCCGTTTCCGCGCATCCGGCGCACGCGCCCGAAAATTCCAACAGCGGCTGGTTGAACTGCGACCCCTTCGGCGTTAAATCATTGAAGCCGGAATCATCTTTTTTCGTTACATGAGCAACCAGATAGTCGAATATCGGCTGCTGCTCCAAGCGAGATTCAAGCGGAACCATCGAAAGCGCATCAACCGGACACACCGTTACGCATTCGCCGCAGCCCGTGCAGTCAAGCGTAGAAACGCTAATCGTGAACTTATATTTTCCCGCCTTCGGCCGCGTATCTGCGGCAACAAGATTTGCCGGAGCCGCCTGCATTTCTTTTTCATCGAGCAGGAACGGACGGATAGTCGCGTGGGAGCACACGAACGAACACAGCGAACACTGAATGCACTTCGCTTGATCGCATTGCGGAACGCTGACGGCGGCCCCGCGTTTTTCAAAAGCCGCGCTGCCGATTTCAAACTGGCCGTCCGCCATATTCGTAAACGCGCTGACCGGAAGACTGTCGCCGTCCATCAAGTTAATCGGCTCCATCAGATTTTTGACGACCGCAGCAAGTTTTCCGCTGCCGACAGCCTCTTTTTTCGGCGGATCAAGCGGCGGATTCGCCCAGCTTGCAGGAATTTTTACCTCGTGGATGCTGTTGCAGCCTTCATCAATCGCCTTGCAGTTCATGTCCACGATGTCCTGCCCTTTCTTTGCGAATTTCTGCGTCGCCTTTTCCTTCATGTAGCGCACGGCTTCATCGACCGGTAAAACATTCGCCAGCTTAAAGAACGCGGATTGCAGCACGGTGCTCGTGCGTTTGCCAAGCCCGATACGCTGCGCAATAGCGACCGCATTTATCGTGTACACTTTAATTTCGTTTTCCGCGATGTATTTTTTCGCAATCGCCGGAAGGTAGCGGTCAAGTTCTTCGTCCGACCACTGGCAATTTATCAGGAAAATGCCGCCTTTTTTGACATCGCGCACCATCTTGTAGCCTTTGATGATGTATGACTGGTTGTGGCACGCGACAAAATCCGCCTGCGTTATATAGTAGGAACTTTTTATCGGTTTGTCGCCGAAGCGCAAATGAGAAATCGTGATGCCGCCGGTTTTTTTGGAATCGTACTGGAAGTAGGCCTGCACGTATTTATCCGTGTGGTCGCCGATGATCTTTGTAGAATCCTTGTTCGCGCCGACCGTGCCGTCTCCGCCGATTCCCCAAAACTTGCATTCAACTGTTCCTGCCGCAGCCGTAATTGGGCCGGGCTTTATTTCCGGCAGACTCAAGCGCGTTACGTCATCTACAATACCGATGGTAAAATGCGTTTTCGGCGCATCCTTTTCAAGCTCCTTGTAAACGGCGAAAATGCTTGAAGGCGGCGTGTCTTTCGATGCAAGACCGTACCGCCCGCCAGTAAGGATGATGCCGTGCATACCTGCTTCGCGGAGCGTTGCCGCAACGTCCATAAAAAGCGGCTCACCCAGAGATCCCGGCTCCTTTGTCCGGTCAAGCACGGCAAGTTTTTTGACGCTCTTCGGCAGCGATTTGAGGAAGGCCTGACCGTACCACGGACGATAGAGGCGCACCTTCACCAATCCAACCTTCTCCCCTTTATTGAGCAGATAGTCGATGACTTCTTCCGCAGGATTACACACGGAACCCATTGCAACAATGACGCGGTCGGCATCAGGCGCGCCGTAATAATTGAACAAATCATAGTCAGTGCCGAGCTTTGCGTTGATTTTCTGCATACTGCTGCGCACAATCTCCGGCAGCGCATCATAAACCGCATTGCACGCTTCCCGATGCTGAAAGAAGATGTCGCCGTTTTCGTGCGAGCCGCGCATGGCCGGATGTTCCGGATTGAGCGCGTGGGCGCGGAAACGGGCGAGCGCGTCCATATCATACATTTCTTTTAAATCTGCGTAGTCCCACACTTCAATTTTCTGAACTTCATGGGACGTTCTAAAGCCGTCGAAAAAATTGATAAACGGTACGCTGCCTTCAATCGCGCTCAAATGCGCGACCGGAGATAAATCCATAACTTCCTGCGGATTGCTTTCGGCAAGCATGGCAAAGCCGGTCTGACGACACGCATACACGTCGCTGTGGTCTCCAAAAATACTGAGCGCCTGCGTTGCAACCGTCCGCGCAGAAACATGGAACACCGCCGGAAGCTGCTCGGCCGCAATCTTATACATATTCGGAATCATTAAAAGCAGCCCTTGCGACGCGGTAAAGGTCGTCGTAAGCGCGCCGGCAGCAAGCGAGCCGTGTACGGTTCCGGCTGCCCCTGCCTCGGACTGCATTTCTATCACTTTCGTTTTTGTCCCGAAGATATTTTTTTGTCCGTTTGCAGCCCATTGATCAACAAAATCCGCCATCGGCGATGACGGCGTAATGGGATAAATACCGGCAACTTCAGTAAATGCGTAAGCTGCATGAGCCGCCGCCTGATTGCCGTCCATAGAAAGTTTCTTTCTTGCCATAGTTTCTCCTTAAAATACATAAGAAATAGATTGCAGTATTTTTTGCTCCTTATAAAAACTGCGCCAACACAACATCCATTTTCATTGGTTCAATTTCGACTTTTTCTAAAACTCGAAATTTTCAATTTTATCCAGCTCCAGTAGAATGCAAAGTTTTGAAATAGGCTCCATTTGCCCGTAGGCGAGGCTCCGGCAGCGTACCGCCTCGAGCGAAAAACTCGACCGCGGCTCAGCGAACGAAACATCGCCGAACGCACAGCCCTATTTTACTGCTCGTTCCAAAACTCGACATTCGACCTCATTATTTTCGTATGATACATTCTCGAATTGTTCTTTTCAAGAAAATACAAGCGGCATGACAAATTTTATTTGATAGATTAAATCGCGCTTCCGCCAGCAAACAGGAGGACGGCGGCAATGCACCCAACATCATCCAAAAGCCCTATCGCCGCCGTACCTCGCTCGATCATCTAGCCTGTTTGCCTCCAACAAACAAGAGGACAGCGGTAAAGCCCTCCACATCATTCAAAGCCCTATATCCGCCGTACCGCGCTCGAATCATCTAGCCTGTTTGCCCTCCAGCAAACAAGAGAACGGCGGCAATGCACCCAACATCATCCAAAAGCCCTATCGCCGCCGCACCGCGCTCGATCATCTAGCCTGTTTGCCTCCAG
>CAUTOX010000125.1:0-6138 GCA_963539665.1 uncultured Treponema sp. | reverse complement strand
CGATTTTGGCCGTTGCGGTAGCGGTTATGTCCTCCACAAAACATAAAATTATTTTTTTTATTTTTGTTGTACTAAGTCTATGATACATAATGACTTATAACCTCTCATTTTTTTTGAGATGCTAGTCAAGAGCCATACAATTTTTCCGTCCGTCCAAAGTCGGGCAGGCTGCACGGTCATGTATTCCATTCACGATGAATAGGAGCAGCCTGCCAATGAACGAGATGAGCGCGGGCGTACAGCAGATCAACAATGCCGTGCAGAAAGTCAACGCGCTTGCGCAGAAGAATAAAGACAGCATCGAAGGGCTGACCAGCGAAGTGCGGAAGTTTAAGGTATAAGGCGGCCTGTGGGAATTATTCCGTACAGATGTAGGGGCATCGTACAGGCCGCTCCAGTTTGCCGTATGGCAAACTGGCTAGAGGCTCGTGGCGGGCGGAAATGCAACGAGTTTGCCGCAGGCAAAGTCGGGCAGGCTGTACGGCCATGTATTTATTTCACGGTAAATAGAAGCAGCCTGCAAAAGGACAGTATCGAAGGGCTGGCCAGCGAAGTGCGGAAGTTTAAGGTATAGGATAGAAGGAAGAGCTTCGTTGTGTAGACAGCCCCTTGCCGTTCGTTTCGCAGTTTTGTTGGAAAACAAAACTGTGCGCGGACGGCCGACAAAACTCCATCTGGCGGATACAGTTCCTCCGTCCGCAGTGCAGGAAGTCAGCGACCTTGCACGGAAGAACAAAGACAGCATCGAAGGGCCGGCCGCAGAAGTCGGAAAGTTTAAGGTGTGAGGCGGCCTGTGGGAATTGCGCCGTACAGATGCAGAGGCATCGGACAGGCCGCTCCAGTTTGCAATGTCGGACAACTTTAAGCACGTTTGCCAAGGCAAACGTGTTAGGGAGCTCTAGCAGTTACGTCGTTCAAGAGCCATTTTTACTGCCCGACGGAAACTGGCTAGAAGGAACGTGGGCAGGGCATCTTGCTGGTTGCGCTTCGGTTAGGTTTTGCCCATTTTTTGCCTACGGGCAAAACAGGAGGCGGACGGTCGCCCCATCCCATAAAAAATGCCGCCGAAAAACATAATTTCCGACGGCAATAATTACCCCTACCCCAGTTTCGCAATTGCGAAACTATCTAGCAACACGTGACAGGGACATCTTGCTCGTTTGCGTTCCGTTTCGGTTTTGCCAATTTTTGCCTCTTGGCAAAAACTGGAGCGGACGGAAAAATAAAAACGCTCCCGGAGTTCTGCGTAAGAAAAATCGGGAGCGGTGCATTTGCTTTGAAGTATTATCGGGCGGTTAGCGTTTGAGCAATTCGGTCAGCTTTTCGACGGTATAACCTAAATGCTCTGCAACTTTAGCAGCCGGTCCTGACTCGCCGAATCGGTCAATGCAGAACAAATCGGCGCTATCTTTTACAAATTGCCGCCATTCCGTGCCGATTCCTGCTTCCGCGGCAACAACGCGCACGGCGTTGCCGATCAAGGCTTCGCGTTCGGCATCGGCAAGTTTTCCAAAACCTTTCAAATCCATAACGGAGACGATGCGGATTTTTTTCTCCGGCACAGCGGCTGCCGCTGCAATTGCCAGAGAAACTTCCGAACCTGACGCAAGCGCTGTTATGTCAGGAACGCCGTCGCAGTTTTTTGCGATATACGCCCCTGTCTTTATCCGTGCCTTCCAGCCGGCATCATGTTTTGCATACCCCTGCAAATCCTGCCGGGTCAAAATAATGCAAACCGGATGGTCGGTCGTCTCCATCGCAATTTCCCACGCCGCTTCCGTCTCTTCGGCATCGCCCGGCCGCAGCACCTGAACGCCCGGAATCGCCCGCAAAGATGCAAGCGTCTCAACCGGTTGATGCGTCGGGCCGTCCTCGCCGACATAAATCGAATCGTGCGTAAAGATATAGATAACCGGCATCCGCATAAGGGACGCGACACGGATTTGCGCGCGCATATAATCGCTGAAAACCAAGAACGTGGCGCAGAACGGACGTAAGCCGCCATGCAGGGCAATCCCTGAACACAGCGCGGACATTGCAAACTCACGGATGCCGAATTCGATCGTCCGCCCAATGCGGTTTTCCGCCGAGTACATACCGCCGTCATTTTTCAGCTGCGTCTTGTTCGGCCCCATCAAATCTGCAGAACCTCCAACGAGGTTTCCGTATCGGTCAGCCATCACGTTCAAGGCTTTGCCGCCTGCGGAACGAGTTGCCATCTTGTCTGAATCTTTGAAGCCTGCGCCCGGAGCGTCGCACGTCGCTTTGCCGCTATAAAAGGCATCCCACTGGCGGCGGAGTTCCGGATTTTCCTTTGACCACGCATCAAATTCGTTTTTCCACCGTGCTTCCGCCGCCGTAAACGCGCTCTTTTTCGCTTCAAAATACGCATAGGCTTCTGGCGCAACGTAAAAACTTTCGTCTTCCGGCAGACCTAAAAACTTTTTGGCCGCCTTTACCCCATCAGCTCCAAGCGGCGCACCGTGCACATCCGGCGTTCCCTGCTGCGGCGCACTGTACCCGATCACGGATTTCAGCATGATGAGCGTCGGTTTATCGGCGCACTTTTTCGCCGTTTCCGTCAGCGACAGAATTTCTTGCGGATTGTACATAGAACCGCTTAACACCTGCCAGCCGTAGGCATCGAAGCGTTTTGCAATGTCTTCCGTCAGCGTAATATCCGTTGAACCGTCGATGCTGATCCGGTTTTCGTCGTAATACACAATGAGCTTACCGAGTTTCAGGTGCCCCGCAAGGCTCGCCGCTTCCGATGCAACGCCTTCCTGCAAACAGCCTTCGCCAACCAGCGCATACGTGTAGTGATCGACAATCGTGTGCGCTTTCGTATTAAAACGCGCGGCAAGCATCGTTTCGGCAACCGCCATGCCGACCGCCATCGCAACGCCCTGACCAAGCGGCCCGCTCGTGCATTCAACGCCGTCGGTAACGCCGTATTCCGGATGCCCCGGACATTTTGAGCCGACTTGCCGGAACGACTTGATGTCGTCCATCGAAACCTTGTAACCGCTCAAATGCAGAATCGAATACAGCAGCATCGAGCCGTGCCCTGCCGACAGCACAAAACGATCCCGATCGGCCCACGAGGAGTTAGCAGGATTGTGCTTTAAAATTTCCCCGTACAAAACGGCTGCAAGCTCGGCCGCGCCAAGCGGTAAGCCGGGATGCCCCGAATTCGCTTTCTGAATTGCGTCCATCGAAAGGCTTCTAACAGAAGCCGCCACTGCTTTTATTGATTTTTCATCCATCGTTACGCTCCTCAACGGATGCCGCCTGCCGCAAGCAGACCGCATTCGATGATATTTATGTAGTTTTCGCTTATGGTTACCGCTATAGGGAGTAACTTTGAAAATGCTATGTCGTAACTTGCGATAATCTAGCGAGTTACAAGTCGTCGCAATCTCGAAAAATCGCAAAAAGCGAGTTTTTCGAGATGCCCTTATGCTAAAACGGCTGATGATAACCGACGCGCCGTCTGCCGGAAGACGGCGGCTCTAGGCAATATTTTCTATCGCTTGAATCAAGGCATCTGCGTCCGCCCGTTCTTCAAGCAGCTTTTTGAACGCCGTATTTTTAAACGCCTGCACAAGCCATGAAAGAATCGTCAGATGCGCCTGCGAGGTGCAGGAAAATATAATGAACATGACAAATACTTTTTTTTCGTCCGGAGAATTCATTTGCAGCGGTTCTTTAAGGTATACAACCGCGACCTGCTCATCTTCCGCCGTCCGCAAAACCGCATTACGCGCATGCGGCAATGCAATTCCGTTTCCGACCGCAGTGCTCATCAATTGCTCGCGTGCGCATAAAGCCTCATATACGGCGTCTTCCGTCAGATAGTCCGGCAATTTTAGTTTGCTGCAAACGCTTTTATAAATCTGCTCAGGGGTATCTCCCTGCTCATCCCGATACACTCCGCCTTTGCGTATAAGCTTTGAAAGCTCACCATTCATGTTTATCTCCTGAAAATTCCGGCTTGTATTTATTAAACCTGTTTGAAAACTTCTGTTTCAGAACAGGTACCTTGAAATGCGATGTTCAAAATTGCACGATATTGAACTCATCGCCCTGCTCGGCAACAAAGGTATCGAACAGGTTTATTTTACCACTATAAAACAGTTTCTATTCTTTTTTTCAAGCGCTGTAAGAATCTGGCCTTGCACTTCGTCAAAATTGAATTCCATTCCTTCAAGCGAGAGTTTTATTTCGTTTTTCTCTTTGAGCGCAACATCGGGTTCCGTTTCGATATATTCCACAATCCGCTTGATATGTCCGTAAAGCTGCGAAAGAATTACAAGCGGCTGCTGCGGGAAGTCGGACAGACTGCCGTTTGACCGGTCAATCTCGCATATTATCCGGTTTACGTCCGTATAGAGCGTAAGCGCCGTATGCCGGAGCGCGCCAAGTTCAAAATCGGCGAACCTATTATAATCGCGTTCAAGTATAACACGTCTATTTTTCAAGCGCAACAATATCTCTTTGCGCTGTTCTTGCGGGAGAATCGAGGAGTACGGATAAAGGCGTTTGGCAATTTCTTCCGGATCATTGAGATTCCGGTACATCTGATCTTTTATAAACGAATCGACGGCAGTGTCCTCAAGTTCTTCAAAAAACAAAATGGCATCGAGCGCACTTCTTTCCGCGTCCGCATGGTTGGGGCTATGCTCATCGCTGTTCCAGCAGCCAACCGCAGGCGGAAGCTCCCCTCGTCGCCAAAGCCGCGTTTCAACGCCGAATTCCTCAAAACCGATCTTATTCGTCTTCTTAAAAAACTCTTCGACGGAGCCGCAATTTTCCGTACACAGCTCCTCATGAAAATCAGCAAAAACGAGGGCAAGCTGCTCTTCGATGGACGAACATGGGCCGGCTGCCTCAAAATTATCGAGCAGGTAGCGTTCAAGCGCTCTGTACCAGTCTTCCCGCAGAATGTCGTGCGCCTCGATTTTTAACGAAGCGCTGCTTCGGGGAAGGACAGTAATATCGATAATAGAGTGATCCCAATCGCTGACGCTGCATAAAATCCGGTCGCCCGCTTTAAACCCGCACGTTTTGATAAGCGGCTCAAGCGGCACAGCCGTTAGCTTTACGCGCGGCGGCAACATAAAGTCCGAGGCGGCAAGGTCAATGTCGCTGTTTGCAGGATCGGAGGCCAGATATTGCACTGCAAACTCCTCTCCATATAACGCATAAAAATCCAACGCCGAATCAGCATCAAATTCAACCGCCTGCGTTTTAATCTGTTTTCCATTTAAGTGGAACTTCAGCTCATGCGGCAAGCGTTCAGGATCAACAAACGGCATACACCGGCAGCCGACAACAAATACGCCTTTTTTAATCTCTTTCGGCAGCGGCTTGAATGAAAACGTCTTTCCCGTAAAGACTGCCGCCCGCGTAATGTACCGCCCATCCGCCAACGTAAAAACATTCTGGCAGCATTCAAGAAAAAGCTCGAATTCTTCAGAACTGCATTTTACGCCCGCGCAGGTAAGCAGCATCTCAAATTCTGCAAGGGAAAACTCATGCAAATAAGTACGGAGAAATTGGTTGATTAAAATATCCGCCACAAACTTCATGCTGAATAAAATACCAATGAACTTATTGAAAATCAACTGGAAGCGGGCAGACGGGAACATTGTATCAGCAGGCTTTAGGTTGCTGGCTGTCTGCCTCGAGTTTGCCGGCGGGTAAACTTGCTCGCTGGGATGTAGACGGGGATGCGGGGGCATTGTATCGATAGGCTTTAATTTGTTGGCCGTCTGCCTCGAGGTTGCCGGCGGGTAAACTTGATCGCTGGGATGTAAGCGGGGATGCGGGGGCGTTGTATCGATAGGTTTTTGTTTGTTGGCCGTCTGCCTCGAGGTTGCCGGCGGCAAACTCGCTCGCTGGGATGAAGATGGGGGGCGTTGTATCGGCAGGCTTTTGTTTGTTGGCTGTCTGCCTCGAGGTTGCCGGTGTGCAAACTCGCTCGCTGGGATGAAGGTGGGGAGGCGGGGGCATTGTATCGATAGGCTTTTGTTTGTTTGCCGTCTGCCTCGAGGTTGCCGGTGTGCAAACTCGCTCGCCGGGATGTATAGCTAATTGCCTTTTAAAACGGCATCCAGAGCCTGTGAAACGGAATCA
>CAUTOX010000124.1:0-6177 GCA_963539665.1 uncultured Treponema sp. | reverse complement strand
TATCGAACGTCCGCTTCACGTTTTGCCTTTCGTCAAAACTTGCGAGTTGTGCCCCCCGCGGCGGACAGATGACATTCCATCGTGTCGCTTGAGTATTATCGACCGTCTGCTTCTCGTGTTGCCTGTCATCAAAACTTACGAGTAGCTCTTCCTCGCAGCAGGACACGGATGAAGTTTCATCTTGCGAATTGGTATTATCGGCCGTCTGCTTCACGTTTTGTCTGCCATCAATACTTGCAAGTTGCGCTCCTTGCGGCAGGATGGGTGAAATTTTATCGTGTCGATTGAGTATTATCGGTCGGCCGATTCTTATTTTGTCTGCCATCAAAACTTACGAGTTGCGCCCCTCGCGGCGGACGGATGAAGTTTCATCGTGCGAATTGAGTATTATCGAACGTCCGCTTCGTGTTTTGGCTGTCGTCAAAACTTGCAAGTTGCGCACTCTCGCAGCAGGATGGGTGAAGTTTCATCGTGCAGATTGAGTATTATCGGCCGTCTGCTTCTTGTTTTGCCTGTCGTCAAAAAACTGAAAGCGGCGCCGAGCGCATTTGCCCATCACCCGGCTGTTGTTTGATTTTATTGAATCTTTGTGTTATAAAAATATTCATATACTTTTATCGATGGGGTATTTATAAAATGCGGATTCTTCTGCGCTGACCGTAAGCGGAAGAAAGAAAGCCTATCAATACGGTTTTACGAGGGGGATATGAAAAACAGTAGGTCATCGATTATAAAACGGCGGAATTACATTTTGCAGCAGCTGAATACGAATCATACTGTCGTTGTTGAAGAGCTGGCGGCGACGCTGAATGTATCGGCATTGACGGTGCGGCGGGATCTTAATGATCTTGCGGAGCGCGGGTTGATTGAACGCTTTTACGGCGGGGCAAAAAGTATCGGCAGCGGCGCGCATGAATCTGATGCGCCGACGCTTTCTGTCGGCGACGGGTTGGAAAAAATAAAATGCGCGATTGCAAAAAAAGCGGCGTCTTTTATCAAAGAAGGCGATACCGTCTTGATCAACAGCAGCACGACGGCATTCTATATGTTCAACCATCTTTCAAACATGAACATTACCATTATAACAAACAATGCAAATGCGCTGTATACGGTCGATAATGCGAAATTCGAACTTATTTTTGTGGGCGGAAGCATCAATACGTTCAAGCATTCGATGGTCGGATCGCTTGCGCTCAGTGCGCTCAAAGAGATTCGGGCGAATAAATGTTTTATTGGGGTCAGCGGCATAAGCGATGACGGCATTTTGAGTACTGCTTTATTTCAGGAGACAGCGGTAAACTCCAGCATCATCAAGCAAAGCAACGAGGCGGTTATTATTCTGGCCGACAGCACCAAAATCGGTGTGCGCCATAACTTTGACATCGGCTCGCTTGCGGATGCGTCGCATATAATAACCGATTCGAATATAACCGGGCCGCAGCTGGAAATGCTCAAAAACTATGATGCAGAAATTATTCTTGCCGATGCAAAAACGGCGTAGCGCTTCCGGCTTAATGCGCGGACAGACGCTGCATCCGGCGGCAGAAATGGGATGGCGAGAATGCGCCTTATAATAGGAAAAAACTTGCAACGCGCACGGCTTTTTGCGCTCTGCCTTTGTGTAATTTTTGTTGCGTGCAAAACGCCTCCGGTACTCCATCCAAAGATTCCGACCGAACAAGAATTCAGTATTAAGGCTGCATGGCAACCAGTGCAGCCGGGCATCGAAGCGGCTCCTATCCGCGTGCCGTCCGTTCCGCTCATCTTATATGCAGTCAAAATTGATTTGCAGCATCCATCTCTTGCCGTTATCGTATCTGAGCGGGAGCTGTTTATCAAAAAAAACGGAGATTATGACGGCGCCTTAAAGGCCGAAACGGTTTTACAGTTTGCAAAGCGGCGCGATGCGGCGGTTGCGGTGAACGCTTCATTTTTCCGATACCAGTCGATGCTCTTCGATACGCAGCGGCAGATTATCGGGCTGCATATTGCAAATGGGGAGCTGCTGAGCCCGCCGCGGGAAGATTTTGCCGCGCTCCTTTTTACGGCGGATAAGCGGGCGTTTATCGTCGATTCGCAGCGTCCGGAAAATATTAAAAATGCCGAAAACGGCGTCAGCGGCTTCCGGCAGATTCTAAAAGACGGACAGGTTTTGCCGTCAGAGATAAAGAATGGAGACAGCCGCACCGCAGTCGGCGTTGCAGATGGGGGGCGGACGCTCATCATCTTGATGGTTGAAGCGGAGAACACCGTCAAAAGTCAGGGATTGGATTACGAATCGGCCGCAGAGTATTTGAAGCGGCTCGGCGCGCGCGACGCCTTGCAGCTTGACGGCGGCGGTTCTTCAACGCTCGTTATAAAACGCGGCGGCAAACACCGCGTTGCCGTTCCGACAATCGCCTTTTTGCCGCTCCGGAAAGTCGCATCCTGCTTCGGTTTTATTTTCAGCGATACAAAATGATCATATTGTTGCAGGTTCCGCCTGCGCAATGACGCAGTATTCCGCCCCGGGCCTTCGCCGCATCTCCGTTTGGCTGGGACGCGCATTCTGCGGGAAAGGCGGTTCTTTTTTGCAGAATCTTGATTCATTCAGCAAAATTAAACCTGTTCAAAAATCTCCGTTCCGGAACAAGGGACATTGATATGCTTTTTCCGGCCGCGTTCCTCATGCTCCGGTACTGGCGCACAAGACGCTGCCGCAGGAATCATGGGCAGCAGGAGATGCGCGGTCAAAGCATGAAAAAATGTAAAATATTATGTAACAATAACTTACATTTATTATGGGCGAAAAGGCGGAACCCATAAATTATTATAGGGCATCTCGAAAAACTCGCTTTTTGCGATTTTTTTTCAAGATTGCGACGAGTTGTAACTCGCTAGATTATCGCGAATTACAACATCTCATTTTCAAAGTTACCGCTAAAACGGAGATTTTTAGCGGTTCCCGATAGGTTAGATTTACGCGCTTTCATGCGTTTTTCATGTCGAGCATACGGCGTGCCTTGCAATTCTACGAAAAAATAATATAATCACTAAAAAATTTTGATTTTAGCTCGGTATAAGCCGACATCGTTTCTTACAAGCTGTTCTTTTATAAAATAACATCAGAGAATAGAGGGATTTGAGGAAATGGACGAACTTCTGCCGCCCTGCAAATCATGTTACTGAAGGAGTTTAATAATATGAAAGATTTGACCGCATCTTCTTGTGTGCTGGCTTTACATTCAAAAGATGGAAAACACTTGGAACTTGAGCCGCCGCCAACACGCATTTTAATCTACATTACAGCCATCTTAGTTGCATGGCAGCCGACGCATCTACTCGGCACTGTTATCTTCGGACTGTTGCCGCAAGATGCATTTGTAAAGTTGTTTTTCAGCGTTCCGACAGCATTGGCTTTTATTGCGACAATCGCGGTTGCCATTTTGATTTATAAACATTTTATGGCAATTTTTATCGACTTTAATAAAGGCCAAGAGGAATATTTCCACGCGCTAAAATCGATTAAAACCTTGCAGATGACGCTCATTGCCGTGCCGGTTCTCTGTTCGTTCATATTGCCTTCCATATTACTTGCAATCCGCCTCCCTGAATATCGCGGTACGTACACGACGACATCCGTTATGATGTTCGCCATTGGCAACTGCTTTTTGTTTTCGCTGCTGTTCTATATTTTCTTCATACAGTCGTTTGAGCCGTGGCTGCACATTGTGCCGCTCCATGAAGATTATCAAGGAATGCCGTTCAAAACGCGGTCGGTGCTGACTGCATTTTTCAGCTTTGCCGGAACTGCGCTCGTTGCGTTGTCTCCGCTGATCGATATTCCGGAGGAGGTTGCCGTCATCGATGTTATTAAGACGAAAACCGTCCCGCTCTTTCTTATCGGAACGTGCACGGGGCTGACGGACTTGTATCTTCAAGCGCGCGGAGCTGCATTCCGCCTGCAAAACCTGCTCGCTTTTACATCGGAAATGACGAAGGGCGACTACACGCAGGAGAACATCAAGATTCTCAGCCGCGATGAATACGGATTCTTAACGGCTGCGCAGAACAACTTTCAGAGTATTACGGCGAATCTGCTCAATAAAATTGTGATGGAAGCGGCAAACTTGAACCAGATCGGAAAAACGCTCACCCAGCACATGAATGACACGGCAAAAGCAATTTCAGAAATCATCTCGAACATCAATCAGGTGCAGCAGGAGGCGGTAACGCAAAGCAGCAGCGTTGCCGATACGGCTGCAACGACGGAAAAAATCATCGGTAAAATAAACCGGCTCAACGGAAGTATCGAAACGCAGGCATCAAGCGTTGCGCAATCGTCCGCCTCTATCGAGCAGATGACCGCGCATATCAGTTCCGTAACGAAAATGCTTGAAGCGAACAACCTGTTGATGAAAGACGTGTACAAGGAAACGGAAAATGGTACGAGCGGCGCAAAGCTCGCAAATGGGATTATTCGGCAGATTGCGGAAAAATCTAGCTCGCTCCTCGAAGCAAGTCAGGTGATTCAGAATATCGCCGACCAAACGAACCTTCTTGCGATGAATGCGGCCATCGAAGCGGCGCACGCAGGCGAAACCGGTAAGGGCTTTGCGGTTGTCGCGGATGAAATTCGGAAACTTGCCGAAGAATCGAACACGCAGGGCAAGCAAATCGGCAAAGTCATTAAGGAATCGCTTGAAATTATCGAGCGGATTACCGTTGCAGGCCAAAGCGCCGAGCAGACGTTCTACCGCGTGTACGAATTGATTAATAAGGTTTCGGAAAAGGAAAGCATGATTTTGAATGCCATGCACGAACAGGAAAACGCAAGCCTTGAAGTGCTGCAAGCAATCAAAAATATTAATGCGATAACGGAAGATGTCAAAAAAAGCTCGCAGGAGATGTTTAGGGGCGGCGGATTGATTTCCGAAGAAATGCACAAACTTGACACGATGACCCGCACGATTACCAAGAGCATGAATGAGATGGCGTCCAATGCGGGGCGGATTAGCGGCGCAATGCGGGATGTTTCCGAAATAACGCAAGAAAATAAAAAAAGTATTGAAAGTCTGTCGGCGGAAGTCGGACTGTTCAAGATTTAAACGAAACTGCGGCGCCTTGCCGCCTGTCCGGGCGCGGGCATTTCAGGCAGGCGGCAAGGCGCATTTGCTGTTCGACAAAGCGTTGCGCGAATATGCGTCATCTTTGCCGAGCCGCTCCATGCGCCTATTGAGCGCTAACGCGCTTTGCAAGATGCCCCGCCCCTCTCTTCCCCCTACAATCATCTTCATTGTTCTTATTGCACGAATACCGTATACTCAACTCGTTTAGAACCTTCTGCTGTTGAAACGGTTTCTTTTTGTCTAAATAAAAATTATATGAATACGATATATCTTATTTTGCAAACTCAACTATTTAATTAGGAGTATATATGAGCAAAGGCTTGAAAAACGGCTTGATTGCCGTCGGAGTTGTTGTGTTGTTGGCGTTTTCGCTCTACAGCTGTGTTGCGGGGGCGTATAATTCGCTTGTTTCTGCGGACGAAGCGACCAAAGCTGCGTGGAGTCAGGTTGAGAATGTGTACCAGCGGCGGTTCGATTTGATTCCGAATCTGGTGAACACGGTGAAGGGGTACGCAAGTCATGAAGAGAAGGTGTTTACCGAAATTGCGGAAATGCGTTCGCGGGCGGGCGGCGTAGTGCAAATCTCCGGCGAAGCGCTGGATAATCCTGAAACATTTGAAAAGTTCCAGAAGGCGCAGGGCGAATTGGGGGGAGCCTTGCAGCGTCTCCTTTCTGTTGCGGAAAATTACCCTGAACTCAAAGCGAATGAAAACTTCCGCGACCTGCAAAGTCAACTTGAAGGCACGGAAAACCGAATTGCAGTTGAGCGGAAACGGTTTAATGAAACGGTGCAGCAGTACAATATGCTCGTCCGGCGTTTTCCGCAGGCAACATTTGCCAATATGTTCGGATTTAGAGAAAAGCCGTATTTTAAGGCCGATGAACGAGCGGCAGCGGCTCCGCAAGTTTCCTTCTAACGGCGCATTTTTGATGAGAAATATGAAACGGAATCGATTGTTGAAATTGCTCGGACTTGAAGCGTCCAATCTTGAAGCGATACGCTCCGCCGTAGCGGCAGCTGAAAAAGAAACATCCGGTGAGATCGCGCTTGCGGCGGTGTATCAAAGCG
>CAUTOX010000123.1:0-6208 GCA_963539665.1 uncultured Treponema sp. | reverse complement strand
TCTTCAAACCACTTTTCGAACAAGGAAGCCTTCATCGTTCCACTGTAGGTGTGCGAAGCAAACAAAGCACCTTCACATTGCGCTGCAACCAGCCCTATTCGAGCATGACGCTTGCCGCTGATACGAATATTGACTCGTTTTCCTCGTTTACTGCGTGCATATTGGCGGTACATTTGCGTCTGTATGCCAGTTTCATCGATATATACGAACCTTTCTTTGGGAATATCTTTAATTTTTTTCTAAATATGCCTCTACTTGTTTGGCGGCTTACTCTTTATAGAATGTGCTCTTCTATTATTTCTTTTAAGTAGACATCTGGATGCTCTGCTACATATTTGCGATTAAACCAGTTCGGAAACTTCGGTTTCTGAACTGGTTTAATCGCAATGCGATGTTTTAAATCGTGCTATTTGTGAGATTTTGAACTCGTAGACCTGTTCAAAGTTGTTGAACAGGTCGTGTTTTTCAGGAATAATTTCCTTGTTAACCGGACGGCGATTTTCATTTTAACGTCTTTGGTTGCCCTTGCGCATTTTCTCCAGCCAATGAGTGTACCGATATTTACTTTGAATACTGCCGCAGCCTGTACCAACGTGTGGCCTTCTTCTGTATATTTGCTTACCCGCAATCTTAATTCTCTGTCATACGCCATGTGAAGATAATATAGGATTTTAGTTGCATTTCAAGGCAAATAGCTATATATATCGTACTACGGAGATTTCAAGTAATCATTGAAATTTTTATAAATGCAGTTTTTATGCTTGGTGCGCCCGTTCGTGTCATTTTTCTGCAAAATGAATGAATATGCGGCAACAAACGGCCGCTTTGCTTGAGCCTATATGAGTCTATAATAGAAAAAATATTGAGAGGGAGGAAAAGCTGCACTTTGTCTAACTTGAAAACGATGATTTAAAAAACTTTGCGCGCGTTTTGATTCGATCCAGCGCTCGGAGCGCATTCATGCCGCTTTCAAGCGGGGAGCGGAGCGGGGCAGTCCCGTCAAGAAAATCGAGCGCATTTTGAATCATATTTGAAAAGTACAATGTTTTTTTCGGAAGGCGAACTTTTTTGTCTTCGGCAAGCGAATAAAATCCTGTGTACAAGGTCGAAGGCTTTCTGCAATAAAAACGGCGTATCCCGTTTCCGATTGTTATGCGGCCTTCTGTGCCGATTAAATCAATTTCAAACCCGAAGTAGCGACTGCGTCCGGAAAAATTCAGGTTGATGTCGGCGCAAGCGGCGGCGCTGCAGTGGACATTCAAATTCCTGATTACGGTGCGCTCATTTTCGTCATAATATATGGAAGAAACTTGTATATCCCGTAAAGCTGGCGCGGGGCGGGACGCGGCCGATTCGTCTTCAAGCAGGTACATAACGCAATCGACTAAGTGCGTTCCGTCATGCCAGAGACTGTATTCGCCGCTCTCCTCCAATTCGGGCGCATACACGCACAGCCCGGAATCAAGCCGCGCCGTTACGCTCATCAAGCTGCCGATCCGTTTTAGATAAGAGCGCGCATACGCATAGTCTACGGCAAACCGCCGTTCATGATTGACCATCACCGCGACTCCGTATTCCGCTGCCGCTTCTTCGATGCGCTCGCCGTCAGCAACGCTGAGCGCAACCGGTTTTTCAAGGATAACCAAGCGGACACGTGCATGAATTGCGGCAAGCGCCGCCTCAAGATGCGCATTTTCATTGACCGCGATAACCGCAATATCCGGCTTGCAGGACGTAAAAAGATGGGAATAATTTTCATACGCCGCAGCTTCTTTGGTATACTGCCGCCAAAAAGCAAGATTTGCTGCCTGCGTATCGCAGCCCGCAATGATTTTTATCCTGCGGTTTTGCTTGAGCGCCATCGTATGCGAGGCAGGCTGTTCGCGCCTCCGGTCAAATCCGAGCGTAAATCCAATCCGCCCCGTCCCGATAACCGCAGCCGTATATTGCACCTTTTTTCCCATTCGCACCTCTTCTCTGTTCGCCGCTATACGCGCGTTCCTGCCTCTTCTTTTACTATCGACAAGAGCGAAGATTTTACTTATTTCGAATATCGATTTTCTTTATTTGTGCGGAGGGAAATCTCTCATGCCTCGTCGTAATCAAGGCATTTAAGCCGCCAGCCGCAAAAAATTAGAGAAACATACCGTGCGAAACATAAAACCTGTTCGAAAACGTAGTTATTGAACAGGTCTATTAATCGCGTACCCGATGCACGGTCTGTAGAGCAGGAGGGATTTTGCGCGGCTCGTTATAAGATGGAATGAAGCGCCGCGCGCTCGGTAACGAGGATTGCGTGTCCTGCAAGAGAAGCGCAATTGCAGCGCCGCCAGCCTATTCTGGCCGATAGCAGCAGCTCCGTGCATCCGATCTAATAAGCGCCGCCCATAGCTATCATTTTATTTGCGCGAAAACTTTGAGCAATGATCAAATATTCGTTCTGGCTCACCTTTGTTTTTGCCGTGTCATCGCTCATGAGATGGCGCAATGCGGACGGACAGTTTAAGAGATATTGGTGGGGCAGGCGATAGATGAGCTTGATATAAACTTGACGGCCTCGCTATCCGCTTCCACGTTTTGACGACAGCGAAAAGCGTTCCGGTGTGTAGCGGAGAAGACTTCGGCGGAACGTACGCTTCCGCTGCTATCCGGACGCTCATTATCTTATCGCCGCAATTCTCCTTGCATCAGATTTCGAGCGTCATATCCCCGCAAAATCGGATGCCGGAAGTGCGCCTATTCTACCGGCCGGGTTGACGCGGCGGCGCATTATTTTTCTTCCTATAATATAAGCGCGTACCGACAGCCATGAGCGCGCCGCCGACAATCATGATGAAGCAGAGCGCCTGTCCTGTAGAAAAGTTTAGCAGCGACGTGTTGGTATACAGCGGCGCGGAGGCATCGACTGCAATCCGGTAGCCCAAGTCAGCATCAGGCTCACGGAAGTATTCAATGATAAAGCGGAAAAGGCCGTAGCCGCCCATGTACATACCGGAAAGCAAGCCGTCCCACTTTCTGCGGCGGAAAAACCAAATGATCGCCCAGAGCGCAATCCCTTCGAAAAACGCTTCGTATAGCTGGCTTGGATGGCGCGGCAGATTTACTAAACCGGCGTTGCCTGAAAGCGGCATTCCAATCTTCTCTGCAAACTGCTGCACCCAGTCAAGCGAGGCGGAAAACCGTTCGGCATACGGAAAAACCATTCCCCACGGCGCGGTTGTGATTCGTCCGTAAAGCTCTCCATTCAAAAAATTGCCGAGCCGCCCGAACGTATACCCCAGCGGGATCGCCGCTACCATTGCATCGACCCACTTAAAAATCGGCTGTTTCCGGCGGACGCACCATACAATCATGCCGAAAAGTCCGCCGATAAAGCCGCCGTGGTACGACATTCCCGCAAGCCCCGTAAACCGCCCATGCGAATCGAACGGCCAAAAAATCAGCCACGGCTTCCGGATGTAGATGCCGCTTGTGTCGTACACTAGCGCCGAAAACACGCGCGCGCCGATGAGCAGAAATATAATCCCCGTCGAAATAAAGCTGAATATGTCGTCTTCCGTCGCCGTGTATGAATCGGTATTCAGCAGCCCTTCCTTCATCACTTTTTTGAGAATGAAAAATGCAGTGCCGAATGCGAACACATACATCAAGCCGTACCAGCGCAACAATCCGAGTACCGGTACGCCGGGAAAAAGTTCAGGATGAATCCATGACGGATAATTGATATAAAGCGGTAAGAACAACAGTTATCTCCTTATAAAATGAACGTGCTGCGCAACAACGCGCGGCACGCACAGATATCCAAGCGGAATGAAGGTTACAGCTTAAAGCCCTGCTTCACCGCTTTTACCAGCTTCGATTTGAGCAGCAAATTTTCTTTTTTCACTTGCGTCAGTTCGTATTGCTGCGTTTTTATCATTTCGACAAGTTCGCCGGTCCGGAGGTCGCCGCCGGCAATTAAATCATCGATACCGGACAATTTGAACTGGTAATCGCGCTTTGCATCTTCTTCGGCAAGCGAGAACGTCGCGGATGCATCGATGGTGTCGGCAAATTCCTTGTCGAATTCCCGCGCATCGGCGGACAAAACTTTTTCCGCAATCCGGTAGACCGCCTGCGCCAGCACCGAATTCGGTTTGTATACGATAAGCGGCAGACGAGACGACAGCGCCTTGTCTTGCAGCTGGTCGCGGTACATCAGCCCCAAATATTCCATGCCGATTCCAAGATATTGGTTGCAGGACGTACGGATCCGCTGGGCGCGGTCGGCGTCTTTCGGATCATCAATCATGTTCATCACAAGGCGCGGCCGGAATTGGCGCATCCTTGATTGGAAGAGCGCCGTATTTTGCGGATCAACCTTCATCAATTCCGCCGTAATCTTAGGAATGTACAAGCCTTTCAGCGCTTCTGAACTCTGCTTCAGCGTTTCAAGATATTCATAGCCGGGCGAACCGCGCTTAAAGGCCGTGTACATCAGGCGGAATACGCTGTTTTTCAAAAAAAGATAACCGTCAAGCGTTGCCGTTACCGTTGGCGCCGTTACCAAAATGCCCTGCGGCGACTGGAGAAACATATCGAGAATGATTTGGTGGGTGCCCGCTCCCAAATCGATAATCAGAAAATCCGCATTGATGCTGCGGAAATTGCGCACCAGCTTAGTCTTCTGCACGGCCTTCAACGCCGTTAAGCCGGGAATCTGACTGTCGCCTGCAATAAAACTGACGTTTTCGTATTCCGTAGGCTCAATAATATCTTTGAATGGAGTCTTGTCCGTCAGGTAGGTGCCGATGCTGTTGCGATGCACTGGCTGGCCAATCGCAAGATGAAGATTCGATGCCCCCAAATCAAGGTCGCAAAGCACAACTTTCTTCCCGGCCTGACCGAGCGCAATGGCAAGATTTGCGGACAAGAGGCTTTTTCCAACACCGCCCTTGCCGCTGGCTATAGGTAAAATCTGCATAGGGGGCATTATAGCAACTTCAATTTCGAGTTTCAAACTCTTCCCCCGCATTTTAAGTATTTTCTTTATAAATAGAGCGCTTTAAGGAATGCACGGCGTTTTATTGAATGCATTGCAAAAGGATCGGCGGAATGTTCTGCGGAGCCTTGTTCGATGGGATGTAAAATTACGCATCCCAATTATTTATCTTCCCGATTACATATTACGCATCCCCATCGGTACGGTCAGGCCTATCGAAAAACATAATCCCCGCTCATGCAGCATTTCGGTAATCGGGAATGCGGGCGGGAGCCTGTCCGAGTTGTATTGCCGTTTGTGATGCGGAATGGAATAATCAACGCCCCCGACGCGAGTGCCTGCGCTAAAGGCTACATTGTAATATCAAGTGCAACAGTAAAAATAAATAAAAAAACTTCATAGAATGTTTTAACCTAAAACCATCACATTAAAGGGAAAAACAAACTATGCAGTCATACAATCATTTTACACAAATGGATATATGCCGTCTATTTTATTTGCTGCATCTCGGTTTAAGCCGGAATCAAATCGCACGTGCCTTGAATAAGCACAGGTCTTCTGTAAGCAGACTTATAAAACGATGTCCGGGCGGAGAATTTAATCCAAAAGCGTCTTATGAAAAATATCTTGAAAACGGAAAAAGCGTAAGAAAAAAAATCGGATTCAAGAAGGAATAAAACTGTTTGAGTTCATTCAGGAAAGACTTCATATATACTGGCCTCCTAAATTAATCGCACTTAAATGGAATGAACAGCATGAAAATGATTCTATTTTTTAATACAATATATTCAGCAATAAAAGCCGGCGTATTCAAAAAAATCTCTGTTTAATCGCATTTGAGAAGACGCGGAAACCAAAAATACGGACAAAGATGTCGGTTTTGCACGATACACCTGACAAAACGATTCATGATTTGCCGGAAGAGGCAAAATATCGGGAGTGCTTGAATGCTGGGAAGGTGATACGATACGAACAACTCCGGCAAACGGCTGCATTGTTACTTTGGTTGACAGAAAGAGCCGCTTCCTGGCGGCAAAGGGCGTTGATTCAGTTTCATCGCAGAAAGTTTATGACGCTATAAAAGAGGCATTTAATGAAAAAGGAATCCATTCAAAAACGATAGTTTTTGACAATGGATCTGAATTTGCAACATTTAGGGAACTGGAAACAATGCTCCAGACTTCAATTTATTTTGCAGACATTCACAGTCCATGGCAGCGCGGCTCA
>CAUTOX010000122.1:0-6210 GCA_963539665.1 uncultured Treponema sp. | reverse complement strand
TTCTTGCGGCCGACTGCAAAAGTTCCTGCAATCCGGCAGCGTATTTCCCATCGATATATGTTGCCCGCTACGGCAATTCCTGTTGACCGGACACGCTGTCTTCGTTTTTTTTGAGTTTGACTTCGGGCGTGTTGCCGGTAACGGCGGAGACATAACAAAGCTCGCCTCCGGCAACATTCCATCCTACTGGAGTAGACGTTTTTTCAGCAGCGTATTACCATGATTTGCGCACTGCCGACGATTTTCAGTTTTTCGCCCGGAGCGGCTGCGATGAGCTGTTCGGAATTGAGCGGAATCGTTTGCTTTTCGGTCAACGACGTAATGGAGCCGCATCCTTCTATGACAAACAAAAGCTGCCGCGCCGCTGCCCCTGCGCCGTCTGGAACCGAAAGCAAGGTTTCTTCCGCACAGATTTTTTGTTCCAGAGAAAAATACGGACAGGTAAAGCTGCCTGAAAACGGCTGTTCAATGTGCGGCAAGCCGTCCTTCAACGCGCCGAGCGCTTTTTCAACATGGAGCTCGCGCGGGCGTCCCCAATCGTAGAGCCGGTAGGTGATGTCGGAAGATTGCTGCACTTCAAGAATCCTGAGGCCGCCGCCGATTGCGTGCACCGTTCCCGCTGGAATAAAGACAAAATCGCTCTTTTTCACCGGAACGGAATTAAGAAAATCCTCAAGCCGGTTGTTGCGGACTGCATCGGCAAGCTGGTCGCGGCTATATGCAGTTTTTAATCCGCACACAAGAGCCGCGCCTTCGTCCGCATCAAGAATGTACCAGCATTCGGTTTTACCCACGCTGCCTGCGCCCTCCAGCAGTGCGGCCGCCTCATCATCGGGATGCAGCTGTACGCTCAGCGTCGCATCCGCTTGAATAACTTTTACCAGCAGCGGGAAGTCTCCGCCGACAGCCGCCGTAAAATCCGTTTGCGCAGCATTCTTGTGCGTCGAGGCGATCCAGCGCTCATAGCCCCAAATCTTTTGCAGTTCAAGGGGAGCAAGATTCAGCATTCAGCGCTCCCACAACTGTTCCGGGTAATAGCGGCTTTTAATTTTTTCGGCAATTTCCGCTTTCACAATTTCCCGGTCTTCCGGATAGGTCATACCGAACCAGCTTTCCTTTGAGCTAAAAAATTTGATGGCGCCTTTACCGTCTTTGATGATATTTCCCGCCGCAACAGGCAGCAGCGCTTCCGCTTTGGGCTGGGCGGCATTTTCCGTAATAAAACGCTGCCAATATTCCGTGAACGTCTCAAACGCCTGCAAGCTAAAACCAAAGAAATTCATGCTGACCCATTCCCTTCCGGTCAGCGGAACCTTCTTGTCTTCGATCTCGCTGACGATTTCATCGCCGTCGTAATAGATTTTCAGGTTTTCTTCGATTGAATTTAATTCATCGTCCTTGACGGTACAAATTCCCCGCGAAACGGAACCGCTTTTACTCATCGTGTTGCCGAGCACGTAGCCGACCATCGCGTGCTCCGTGCTGCTTGGGGCAATCGAAGAGAGGTATTTGCCGAGTACGGAAAATGCGTCCCGTCCATAGTAATCGTCGGAATTGATGACGGCAAACGGCGCGTTCAACGCCTTCTGTGCGCAGAGAACGGCGTGCGCTGTGCCCCACGGCTTGGTGCGCGCTGCCGAAAGCTCTTGCTGCTGGAGCGTAAGCAGGCTTTCCTGCGACTGAAACACGTACTGCGCATCAAAATTCCGCGCAACCCGGTCAAACAGCCGCTCCCGAAAATCCTGCTCAATGTCTTTCCGGATTATATAGACTACATTTTTAAAACCGCATTGCTTTGCATCGAATGTCGCATAGTCCAAAAGGCATTCGCCGTGCAAGCCGATTCCATCAATTTGCTTTACGCCGCCGTAACGGCTTCCCATGCCGGCGGCAAGTACCAAAAGCGTAGGTTTCATATAATCCTCGATAAAAATAGTGTGCCAATCACTGTGCGGCAATCGCATCAAGCGCAACGATAATCATATCTTTGAATGTTTTTTGACGCTCTTCGGCGCTCGTTTGCGCGCCGGTAAGAATATGATCGCTGACGGTCAGTATTGCAAGTACGTTCCGGTTGAACTTCGCGCCGAGCGTGTACAGTTCGGCCGTTTCCATTTCAACGCCAAACACGCCGTATTCAGCCCACTTCTTCCAGTTTGCATTGTCGTCATAGAACAGATCGCTTGAAGCGACCGGCCCGACAACCGCGTTGATGCCCGCCGCAGCGGACGCATTGTACGCCGCCTGCAACAGTTTAAAGGTTGCCGCTGGCGCAAAGTGCAGGGAGCCGAATCGCTGGGACAGCAACGAGGAATCGCTGCACGCGGCATTCGCTAAGATTGTGTCGCGGACATTGATTTCCTTCCGGATTGCGCCGCACGTTCCAACGCGGATTGCGGTCTGAACATTGTAACTTTGAAACAGCTCCGTAACATAGATTGAAAGAGACGGCTGCCCCATTCCCGTTCCCTGCACGGAAACCTTCTTACCTTTATACGTTCCCGTAAAACCGTACATTCCGCGCACTTCATTGTAGCAGACTGGATTTTCCAAAAACGTTTCCGCAATAAACTTTGCCCGCAGCGGATCGCCCGGCAACAAAACGGCAGGCGCAATGGCACCTTCTTGTGCATTAATATGTATACTCATGGACAGGATTATAGCACAGCGGATTCAATTGCGCTATAAAATTGCGGCGGAAAACATTTTGCCGCGCCGGTTAGTTTCTTCTATAAAAAGACAATGCCGAATGCGCCTCCGGCAAGAATCAGCAGGATCGGATGGACGTTGAAGCGGCGGAGCATCCCGATTCCCAAAAGGTAGAATGACAGGCTCGGCCACTGAAAGAGCGTTTGCCATGCCGCCGCGCTGCACAAATCCGCGCATACCGGTTGCCGAGTCAGGAGGGCGAGCGTAAAGACGTTTAACGCGGCAACGAGGATAAGACCGGTTGCCGCCGGACGGAGACACGAAAACGCCGACTGCATGATTTGATTTTGTCGGAATTTCTGCAAAACCTGCACAATCAACAGGATGCAGATAATCGACGGCAGCACCTGCCCGATGGTTGCGATAATCCCGCCTTTAATGCCGTACAAGGAATAGCCGACGTAGGTTGCCATGTTGATGCCGACAGGTCCGGGCGTTGATTCGGAAATGGCGACCATGTTGTAAAATTGTTCGGGGGAAATAAGTCCGCGGGCGACAACTGTTTGCTGCAAAAGCGTAATGGCGACCAGTCCTCCGCCGACTGCAAATAATCCGACATAAAAAAATATGCCGAAAAGCTCAAAAAGCGATACGTCAGGCATTTTCGTTTAATGCTCCATCGGTTTGCGCGGCGCCGGCTGCGTTTTCTGCCGCGTTCCGAATCTGATTTGCGTTCCGCCGTTTCCGGATAAAATGCAGACAGATTCCGATCGATGCCGCCGAAAGAATTACATAATAGGAAGGGATTTTCAAAAAATACACGAGCGCGAACGAAACGGCCATGATGCAAAACGATGCGGCCGTCGCAGCCGTCTTTTTGGCAAAATTCAGCGTAACGTCGGTGAGGAGAGCTGCAACAGCAACGTTAATACCCCGCAACGCTTTCTGCATATAAATGTTGCGGTCAACAGAATCAATCAGCCCCGCAAGCGCCATAATGATGATGACCGACGGCGTTGCAATGCCGAGCGTCCCAACGATTCCCCCGATGATGCCGGCGCGTTTGTAACCGACAAATGTCGAAACATTTACGGCAATAATCCCCGGCGTCGACTGCCCGATTGCATAATAATCAACCAGCTCATCTTCCGTTATCCAGTTCCGTTTTTCAATCAAATCCCGCTTCATGAGCGGCATCATCGCAATTCCGCCGCCGAACGTAAAAAGCCCGATACGGAAAAATTGAATATAAATCTCTGCTAATGCCTTGATCTCCCATTTTTTCATGGGGCGGAGTGTACCAGCAAGTTGCCGCAGTGTAAACATACGCAAAATGCCGTTTCCGACGCCTGCATGACCGGCTGCTATTGACCGCGCAGGGCATAAAAAACGGCCGCCCCGAAACCGCTTCGGAAGGCAGCCGCTGTTCGTCCGGTAACGCTCCGCCTTAGCGGACTATATCATTTTCTTTCAGCCATTTTGACCATGGAGTTTTAAAACCGTCCGCATGATTTTGCTGCACGTAGTCATAGAAGAGTTGTACCATCCGCGCTTTATCCGCGTAGTAATCCGCCTTCCAGTCGTTCGGCGTTGGATTCGGCATAATGTACGCCGTGTATGCGCCGCCAATCATGTGTTGACGTTGCACAATGTCCGTAAACGAAACATCCGGATTTTTCAACATATCGGCCATAATCATGTACGCAGTCGTGCGCCCCTTGCCTGCTTGACAGTGGAAGTGGATCCACGCATTTTCCGGAAGCGTTTTGTACAATTCCATAAACTGGTCGATATATTCAGGAGCCGGCCACACATGATCGAGCGCGGTAATGCGGACGTATTGCACGCCGTGCTGTTTCGCTAAATCTTCTTCCGTCATCACCTCAGTTACCCTGATGGTGCGCGGATTTTCCGCCGTCTTTTCCGGCGATATGTCCGCTATCAAAACGTCTTTTTTCAGATGCGCCTTAATCTGCTTTTTTTCTTCCTTTATAATATCCGCATCTTTCTTTCCGATATTAGCCCAGTTGTGGTAGCCGTACCAGCTGACTGCATGACCGTTGAAAAAGCCGTGCGTTTCCTGCCGAATGTCAATATTGTAAATCGGGCCCTTCGCATATTTTTTGAGTTCCGCAATCAATGCTTCGAACTCTTTGACGGAACACTGTCCGCTGCCGGAAATATTGAGCGTGTCCAAACCTTTGCGGCTTGGAACGTGATTCGGATCCAGTTGCCCCCGATATTTTTCCGCAACTTCGCCGTATGGTGAAAGCGACGTGCGGAAGTTACGCGGCAGCTCTGGCCGGTCGGCAATGTCTACCTTCCAGAAAAAACCGCTGTAGTCCGGCGTGTAGCTTTCATAATCGTGCTGCTTCGTCCATTTGCTGTACGGAATGTCGAGCTTCGGATGCGCTTTGACGTAATCGTAAAAATGTTTGGTGAACCGGTAACGCTCGATGTAAACCTTGCGCCCCCAGTTTTTCTTTCTCGGCGGAATGTCGCTTAAATCGACCACGCCGATGAGCGCCTGCCGCTCAACAATCTCATTAAAACTCACCTTTGACGCATTTTTGAGAATATCATGCATGATCATAAAGATGGTCGTGCGGCCAATGCCCGCGTGGCAGTGATAGTGGAGCCACGCATCCTGCGGCAGCGATTTATAGTACGTCAAAAAATTGTCAACATCGCTGTCATCCGGCGGAAAATAATCCGAAAGCGGCACACGGAAATAGTGCGCGCCGTATTCGGTAACCAGCTGCTCTTCGTTGCGAACCCTGTCGACGGCTATCTGAATCGGCGTGAGTAGATTTTTCGTCTTATCGTCGAATTGATAAACTGAAACCGGGGAATCCTTCTTCGCCTGCTTGAGCTGATCGGTTTCAACGTGATTGATGATGTAGGCGGAGCGGCCGTCATTGCCCCAGTTGTGCTCCGTAAACCAACTGACGGCAGTGCCGTTCAAGTAACCGTGCGATTCGCCGCGTAAATCGATGACATAAAACTTGTCAGGGCTGACCGGCACCGTTGACAGAATCTTTTTGAATTCCAGCTCGGAAAAAATACTGCTGCCGGACATATTCAGCTTGTCCATGCCGTTGCGGGTCGGAGAAACGCCGCTCTTACCAATACTCTTAAACGCATCCGTGCTCATACGGAAATTGCGCGGCAGCTGATCTACGTCAACCCGGTCGATTTTCAACGCCGGTACCGGCGCGTCTTTGATGACTTCCAGCCCCTCTTTCGCCGCCGCAAAATAAATCGACAGCAAGCCGACTGCCAGCGCAGCCGCAACCTTTCGTGTTCGTATCATACCGTGCTCCTTGTATGGAGAATTTTGATGAGACGATATGCAGCCGCGCATGAGCGGAATGCAGCCCGTCGCAGCGCAATGCGCCTCGTTCCACAATAATTTTATCGGGAAACAAAATGATGGGCAAGGGCAGGGGCGGATGGGGCACGGAACTCAGTTTTTGCCTAATACTGTCAGTAAATGCAGAGGATCTATAAGGCAATCGAACATAATATGAGACATAGGTGTTTTCTTGGAATGTTTATTCT
>CAUTOX010000121.1:0-6300 GCA_963539665.1 uncultured Treponema sp. | reverse complement strand
TACCAAGCTTTCGCAGCCGCTTCAGCACTGAAGATGGATGACAGCCGAAGACTTCCGCGATTTCTTTGAGGTAGGCATCAGGATGTTCTTCTACATATTTGATGAGTTTTTCGGGGATGATTTTCTTGTTAACTGGACAACGGACTTTTATTTTTACGTCGCCGGTTGCCCGGTATCGTTTTCTCCAGCCAATGAGTGTACCGATATTTACTTTGAATACCGCCGCAGCCTGTGCCAACGTGTGTCCTTCTTCTGTATATTTGATTGCTCGTAGTCTTAAATCTCTGTCATATGCCATGTAAAGATTGTATAGGATTTTTAGTTGTATTTCAAGGCAATTAGCTATATTATTTACTTTTCAACCTCTCTGGCTTACCTTTTATCCTAAAAACAATTATTATATTTTATAGGCAATTAGCCATAATATTGACCGTTATAACAATCTTTTATATAAGGTTCCAAACAGTTTCTTAGATGGTTCTACCACCAATACAGATGACAGGAAAGCTTATAATGGTCTTATTTTAAATGGTTATGCTCATCATCGAGCTTTTCATCGTAAAGATGAATTCCGCAGAGGAAAATATCGCGTAAATGGAATTGAATGCTTTTTACCGCAGTTCCAGACAAAAAACGCGCAGGGCAGTAAAACCGTGCGCGAAAAACCAAAGACCATTAAGAAGCTATCGGGCGGCATTCAGTGCAGCCCGATCCGCTATCGAATGCTACTTTTGCGTATGCGGAGAAAGTTTTTTTCCTGCTTTCGATACGCCCGGCAGCGTCTTTACGTGCTCGATTGTAATAAAATCATCCAGCGGCCCCTTTCTCTTCGACCGCCAAAATGAGAACTCAATTTCTTTATTTGCCAAATCTTTTGAAATTTCAAACGGAAACCAGCATACGGCGCCGGCATCCATTGCAGGAACGGCGAATGCGACCGGTTTCCCATTCACTTTAATAGCGTCCACCTGCACAAATCCTTCAAAACCTGTGTTTTTAAATTGGAAGCAGTAGGTTCCGGCATTAAACGCTTTTTTATAATGGAAGGAATATGCCCAATCGCCGACATCATTGTTACCCATAATTTTATTTTGCAGCTTTATGGAATCCTCCGTAAAATCGTATCCGGTAAACACGGCATTCTTTGTGTAGAATCTCTCGGCAGTCCAAAGCCCCCACGCGCTGTACGGGGTTTTCTTCCATTCCTGCCAATTATTCCAGCAATCAAGTATTTTAAGGCGCCGAATGCTGGTAACGCCGTGTTTTAGCGTAAGATTGATGCGGAGATCCTTTGACTTATTCTGTTCACCGACATGCACCAAATAGCGCATCTCCTTCCAGTCAGTCGCCGCTGTTACCGGAGCGTACGCAATATCTTTTTTATCCGCCGCATTATAAACGGAGAACGCCGTTTTCGTCGGTTCGAAAGCTTTCACCTCAAAGCTGATCATATATAAAGAAGATTTTTCAAATTGATGCGTACAGGAAATGCCGCAGTCCCAGTCTGCCGCAGGAGGCGCGGAGACATCGGCCGTTAGCGTATCGTCTGTTTCCTTGAGCACAACCGCGCCGGTAAAAGCATCCGTTCTAAACGCCTTCCATGTACCGCCATCGCGGCAACTTACCGCAATTGCAAAGGTTTTGCGGTCGTTTGCAGAACCTTTCGACAGCGCGGCCGTAAGCGTTACGATTACGGCTCCCGCTCCAACTGGCCGCGTTACCGTTCCGCTCTTCGCATTAATGATGTCAGGTTTATCGGATTCCCACGTTACATTGACCGCTTCCGTCCCCGTGCCGACTGTTGAAGGAAGCGAAAGACGCACCCCGTCTTTGTCCACCCGCTTCAGAGCAATATCAAGCGATTTTTTTGCGCTGGCAACAAAATCCCCATCGTTTTGCGCCGCCGCCTGATGCTTGACGGTAAAATTGAGCGTATATTTTTGCTCGGAATCGCCCAGCCGCAGAGAAAGCGCTACGGCTACTTTTGTTTCGCCGGTACCCGTCGGCCGCGTTACTGTCCCGTCAGTTTTGATAATGGCGGGATGGCTGCTCGACACGATTTTTACAGAAACAGCGTTCGCGCCCTCCCCGATTTTTTCCGGAATCCCTAGCGGGCCGTCGCTTGAAACCGTTTTCGGAATATTTTCAAGCGCCCGAATCGCATTTTCGATCGCCTCATAGGCAGCGCGCTCAATAACTTTTACTGAAATCGTCAGCGAATCCGTTACGCTGCCTTTTGCAATCTTTGCGGTCAGCGTTACCGTCTCTTCCTTTGAGCCATCTGGAAGACGTACCATTCCGTTGAACGCAATCACCTGCTCCTTATCAGCCTTCCACGTAACCGTAAAACCGTCTATGCTCGTCAAAAGCGTAAGCTTTTCGCCGCTTTTAACCGTAGGCGGAATCTTTTTCTTGAGCTGTTCCTTCACCTGCTCGATCTTCTGCTTTTCAACTTCGTCCGATTTTCCGCCGACCGCAGGCTGACACGATGTACACAGGATACTTGCCGTCAAGGCGACGTACCAAAATAACATAGCCTTCTTCATAGGCCCTCCAATAATAGTTTTTGTCTTTACGATAAGACTATACTATTATACCCCCCCCCCCCCCCCCCATGTGTCAAGAGGGGAAGCCGTTAATATGCAAAAAAATTAATCGATAGCGAGTAAACTACAATGGAAAGAAAAAATTAGAACGAATAATTTTCAAGCATTTGCTTGTACCGGAGCGCGTTCTTGATAGCTTCTGTCGCAGGATCGAAGTATTTGTCGATTTTCAACGCTTCCTGCCACGAAAGAATTGCAGCATCGTAATCTCGCTCCGCAAAATGAGCGATACCTTCGCGGTAAAGCTCATCGACCCGTTGCTGCATTGCCGAACGCCCCTTATCGCCAAGCGCCAATTTTGCCGACACGCTAAAACGGTTTATCGGATTTAAAGAAGACGTTAAATCAAACGTATAGCAAGCATTCATCCGTATCTTAAAGACTTCAAACTCGCTGCCCAAACTGACGCGAGGGTTTCCGCCTTTAAGCTGAAATCCTGCCAGCGCAGAAAAAAAGCGCGTTATTTTTACTTCAATTCCCGTTCCCGTCGTAAGCGCATGCAGTTCAATGATGTTATGGAGATTCATCGGCTGACGGAATTCCAAGCTGAACACAAGCGGACGAATCGGGCTATATGAAAGCCCCAAACCGGCTGTTGCCGGAAGCGGATCGTCAAGGAGCACTTTCTTTCCAAAGCCGGTCATTGCCGCGCCGAGATTCATCAGGCTCAGCCCAATTCTGATATTCGGCTCGCGCGAGTTGTAAAACTTTAAAGCATTGAAGCGCATCATAATGCCAATATCCGTCATAAACGCAAGCGCCGATTGCTGCAATCCCGAACCGCTCATAATCGCGCCGGTAGTTTTATCCGCGTAATCCGGCATAGAACGCCACGACATTTTAAAATTCCCGCCGACTGCCAATCCCTTAAATTTATAGCCGGATAAAAAATTATAAGCCGCGTTGAATACCGTTGTCGTTTCCGAATAATAATTTGCTCCTACGCGGTCGCCGAAATAGTTATATTCAGTGAACGGCACGTAAAAACAGCTCACTTTACCGCCCATACCCAATTGACCGAATCGCGTTGCGCCGGCAATGGTTTCTACGGCAGAATCCGCAATCCATGCGTTATGAAAAAGCGAAATTTCCGTTTCATTAATAAGAGAAGAAGACGCAGGATTATAATCGATGAAGCTCACATCATCGGAAAGCCCCGTATATGCGCCGCCAAGACTTTCCGCCCGTCCGCCCATCGGAATTAGCAAAGAGCGAAAACCGGTTGTACCGCCGTTTTCTCCCTCTGAGCCGTAAAAAGCGTTCGCCAAGGCTGTACTCGGCTTCGTATAATCGAGCGCAGCTAAATCCATAGAAGAAAAGAGTATCAAACTAAAAAGTAAGGAAGCGCATTTTTTTATCATAGACTGAAAACCTTTACGCATATCGTACCACAATTTTTGCTATCGGCAAAGAGAAAGTTTTACATATTGCAGATTTTTTGCCTTCGTCAGCTTATCGAAGTAAAAGCGGACAAGGCATTTTGCAAGAATCTTAAAATAAAGCCGAACAGTCAGCTCGGCGCTGCCCTGTAAATAGATTAATTTCGCCGTTTTCTTTGCCCCGGCGGTTTATTTTATATTGGAATCGTAAATTCTTTTCCTAATATATTTTTGAAGTTCCATCTTCGGAGTTGAGCCATTCAGGATTTTTCGTGGATAGTTATCCCTCCGTGTCTGAACCTCAATAAATAACGTCGGGGTCAGTTTAGAGAAATCGGTACTTTTCGGGTAAAAGCGTCTGAACATCCTATTGTGATTTTCGTTTGCTCCGCGTTCACTTGCACGATAAGGATGGGCAAAATATAGTGCCGTCTTATGATTTTTCTATTCCCCCAAAGTCCATGAATTCTTGGCCGCCGTCCGCCGCGATGGACTTGAACAGTTTCCGGAAAGTCTCCCTGCCTAAAGACGATTCAAGTTTATTTAGTCAACCTGTACGGAGACTTCAGTTTCTGAACTGAACCGTTATCATAAAAGCCCCCAGCCCCCGAAAACCGAAAAATAAAAGATGGTTTATTTTCAGCCGCTTAAAATAGCGCGGCTGAAAACCACGACGAGTTTGCGTCGTAAGCATCGCTTATTGTATGCGCTTTGTCAGGCTGATACCTTGCAAACGTACTGGAATTCGGCAGTCTCAAAAACTGAAGATTTGGGGTAAATAGCATAAGGGCGGTTATTTCATCTTCATTTTTGCCGTCCTTTGCGTACCGCTGTTCAATGATGTGCTTTATGCCCGCTGAGCATCCCTCGCATCCGTAAAACTGCCGACTGGCTCCGCGCAGTTCTCTTGTTCTGTCTGCCCCCTAAAGCTGGCCTACGCTCAGGCAGTCACTGCTTTTTAGCTACTTGCCGTGTAAAGCAGAATCGAGCGCACTGCGACGGAGTTGTAGCGATTGGATTTGACTTGCAATATTCCGCTTTAGATCGCTCTATGTATGTTCGATGGGATTGTATTCCGGTGTACAGAACTCAGTTTTTTGAAAAATGGTATTGATATTTAATTATTTCTATGATGTTTTTAGAAAAAATGAAGCGCTTTTTTAGTATTTTTCCGGTAATTTCGGCCTCAAATCTATAAAAATGACAAAAATGGAGTTGCGTGATAAATATGAGGATTGATTAGACTATCCTCTGAAAATTCCGTACTATGTTTAAATATATGTAAAATTACGGCTTTCTTCATAGGTTCATTTTCGTCATGGGAATTAATAAAATGATGAATAAATAGTCTCTACGGGAGTTGAACCCGTCTTTAAAGATTGAGAATCTTTTGTCCTAAACCGATAGACGAAGAGACCCATAATTTATATAGTTACTGCATTTTACCTATAAATTTTCCCCAAGGAGGACTCGAACCCCCACAAACAGAACCAGAATCTGCTGTGCTACCATTACACAATCGGGGAATTGCATTGTTATGATAATATAAGTTTGATAATATTTTGTCAATCAGAGTATCAGCATGAAAAAAAATCTGTGTGATAACAGTAAAACTGGTGGCTTTCTAATAGAGCCAGAGCGGATTTTTAAATACTTTCAGGCCAGAGAAATTCAAAAATTTGCATTTTTTTACTAAAGCAGGAATTTGTATGAATGAAAATAGCAAAAAAACTGGAATATATCAAAAAATCGAGAAAAAAGAGGTACTTGGATGACTTTTGAGCGTAACAAAAAAGCCCGAACATTTTTTTTTCGCGTGATATAGCTAATTGCCTTATAAAACAGCATCCAGAGCCTGAGAAACCGAGCCATATATATGAATACAGCCAGCAACCTTTCGCTTCAAAGCGCTCCACGTGTGTTCAATGGGATTGTATTCCGGTGAATACGGCGGCAGAAAAATCAGTTTCTGCGAGTATTTTCTCGCAAGGTTCTGTAAAACCTCTTTTTTATGAAACGCCGCGTTGTCCATGATGATGACGTGCCCTTTCGGTAAACAGTTCAACAATTTGTCTTCAAACCACTCTTCGAACACAGACGCTTTCATCGTTCCGCTGTAGGTGTGCGGAGCAAGCAAAGCGCCCTCACATTGCGCCGCAACAAGCCCAATTCGAGCATGACGCTTGCCGCTGATACGAATATTGACCCGTTTTCCTCGTTTACTGCGTGCATATTGGCGGTACATTTGCGTCTGGAGACCGGTTTCATCGATGTATACGAGCTTTTCTTTGGGAATATCTTTGATTTTTTCTAAA
>CAUTOX010000120.1:0-6367 GCA_963539665.1 uncultured Treponema sp. | reverse complement strand
TGGCATTGAACTTCTCTTCGACGGTTCTGGAGCTTTCGGAAAGGCCGGCGATTTCGTCGCTGAGTTTTTTCAGCGTATCGGTTATGGCTTTGCCCTGTGCAGATGATTCTTCGGCCAGTTTCCGGATTTCGTCGGCGACGACGGCGAAGCCTTTGCCCGCTTCTCCGGCGTGGGCTGCTTCGATGGCGGCGTTCATGGCGAGCAGGTTTGTCTGGCTTGCGATGTTCTGGATCACGCTTGACGCTTCAATGAGGCCGCCGGACGCTTCGGCAATTTTCTGGGTAACGGCGTTGGAGCTTTGCAGCGTCGTTTTGCCTTCGGACGTGGCGGTTGCAAGCATCTTTACCATGCCGTCGCTTTTTTCTAGCGACTGCGTTATCGATGCGATGTTTGCAACCATTTCTTCAACTGCTGCGGACGACTGCACGACGCTCGCGCTCTGGCTTTCGATGCTTTCGTTCAAGTGTTCAATCGTGTGGATGATTGTTCCAACCGTGCCTGCGGTTTCGGTTACGCTTGCCGCCTGCGACATCGCTTGCTCTTTCACGCCTTCGATGTTCGCGCTGATTTCGTTGAGCGCACTCGCCGTTTCGGTCATGTTGCTCGACAATTCATCGCCGATGGACTGCATTACGCCGGAGTTGTCATTAACCCGCTTTATCGATTTTCCTGTTTTGGCAATCGTCTGGTTGAAATATTCGGAAAGCGCAGTAACTTCGTCATTGCCTGTAACCGGCAGCTGTTGCGTTAAGTCTCCATCGCCGTGCGCAATGTCTTTGAGCGCGGCAACAACGGTGCGCACTGGCAGCGTCATCTTGCTTGCGATGAAGAACACAACTGCGAGCACACAGAGTAAAATGCAGAATGTCGTAATATCCATCCGTAAGCTAAACTTGTTCACCATCGCCATGAACTCATGCACTGGCGCATTGATAATGACCGTCCAGCCCGTTGCGTCAATCTTTGCGTAGGAGGCAATCTTGTTGATTCCCTGATAGGAGTAGTAGCCGACGGAAGATGCGGTATTTTCCAATGCGTGTTTTTCAAAATCGGCAAGCGATTTGAGCGATGCGTTCGACTGGATTGATTTTTGTACATTCGCTTGCGACGACACTCGTGTAAAGTCTCGATGCGCAATGCAGGCGCCGCTCGCATCCAGAATGTAGCTGTAGCCGGTTTGACCGATAACGATGTCTTTTATATCGTCCGAAAGGTGAGCGGCTAGAAGTACTGCGTTCAGCACGCCGATGATTGCGCGGTCATCGTTGTAAACGGGAACGGCAAAAATGATTGTCCATTCATTTAGCGCACGGGATATGAGCGGCTCGGAAACAGCAGGCTTTCCGCTGAGCGCCTTACGGAACCAATCGCGGTCGGCAACATTTATCGTATGTCCATCTGCCATGAGGCGTGCGCCCGAAGGCGGATACATGGTCATTTGTTTGAGCTTCGGATTAAACGCAATCTGTTCTTGCAGTTGTCGCGCTTTTTCTTCATACGGAGCCGATTCATCCGTCAGCACGGGCAAGCGGGCAATTCCTTCAAGGTACTGCAAAATAGCGACAATGCGCCCGTCAATGATTTCCGCAGTGTTATCCGCCTTATTCATTAAGTGGTTGCTGATTTTTTCAATTACCGCGCCCCGTGCCATCCGGACGGAAATAACGCTTTCCGTAATCATTGCGACTGCAATCAACGAGCCCAAAATAAAAAACAATTTTTTACGGATTGAAAAACGTTTTTTCCCTGCGACTCCGATCATACCTGTCCTCCATGCGGCGGAAAAAGGCATCGCCTTATTTCCTTGTAGGTTAGACCTGCTCAAAAACATCCGCTTCGGAACAGATCTGATATCTTGCCTCTCTCCGAATACGATACTTTCGATGATATAGGCGAATCTTTGGCGCATTATATTGAGGCAGAGCGGCTTCTGCAATTCATAAATCTAGACGAGATATGTTTGATAACTTGTCGTTGAACAGATTTAATTTATGGGCGAATAGCCAGCTTTGGCCGATTGCAAAAGATGGGCGGCCTGTACGTTGCCCTGCATCTGTACGGAACAATTCCCCGCAGGCTGCTTCTATTTACCATAAAAGAAATACCGGCCGTGCAGCTTGCCCGGGCGAGGGCGGACGGGGAAATTGTATTTTACAGACTTAAATAGCTCGACCGTCCGCCTCCAGTTTTTGCCGTTGGGAAAAACTGGCGAGATTGCTCGTATTCGGCAAACTCGTTGCTTTTTCGTCCCCGTAAAAAACGCCGCCAGAAACCACAATTCCCGACGGCAATAATTACGCCCCTATCCAGTTGTCCGACATTGCAAACTGCAAGCGGACGGACGACTAATTTAAATCTCCACGACAAAGTTTCTCCGCCCGCTTCCAGTTTTTGCCTTTCGGCAAAAACTGGCAAGACCGAAATGGGAGCAAACCAGCAAGATGCCTCGACCGCGTTCCTTCTAGCCTGTTTGCCGTATGGCAAACAGGAGCGGCCTGTACGATATGCCCCATCAGTACGAAACAATTCCTACAGGCCGCCCTACACGGAACTTAGTTTTTGCAAAAATTAGTATTGCCGTTGAATGGGCAATGGCATTTTTAGAAAAAAAATCAGTTTTTTGAGTATTTTAGAAATGTTTTTAACTTTAAAATCCTTAATAATGGCTGAACCCTAGTTTAATAAGTGAGTAATAGCTAGAAGCGATTCAAAAACTGAATTCCGTGGCCGCCCTATACCTTAAACTTTCCGACCTCTGCGGCCAGCTCCTCGATGCTGTCTTTGTTCTTCCGCGTCAAATCATTCACTTCCTGTACGGCGTTGTTGATCTGCTGTACGCCGGCGCTCATCTCGTGCAGGCTGCTCGGGCGGACGGAAAAATTGTATTTTACAGACTTAAAACGCTCGACTGTCCGCCTCCTGTTTTTGCCGGAGGCAAAAACAGGCAAGACCAAAACAGAGTGCAAAACTGGAAGCTGGCGGCAGTGCCTTTCTATCCTAAAGGCGCTTTTTCCCGCCGGCCCCGCACGTTCCTTCTAGCCAGTTTGCCATACGGCAAACTGGAGCGGCCTGTACGATGCTTCTCCATCTGTACGGAGCAAATCCCTGCAGGCTGCTTCGATATTACCGTGAAAGAAATACCGGCGGAGCAGCTTGCCCGGTCGGACAGGGAAATGGGCGCGTAGGGGCTGGAATGGCTCGACCGTCCGCCTCCAGTTTTTGCCGGTAGGCAAAAACTGGCAAGATTACTCATATTCGGCAAACTCGTTGCTTTTCCACCACGCGTCCGCCCGCCACCACGGAACTCAGTTTTTGCCTAATACTGTCAGTAAATGCTCATGGAACTCAGTTTTTGCCATTTTCATAGGTTTTAAGGCTAAAATTACCGGAAAAATACTAAAAAAGCGCCCCATTTTTTCTAAAAACATCATAGAAATAGTTAGATTGCAATACCATTGTTCAAAAACTGATTTCCGTGGCCCGCCACGTTCCCTCTAGCCAGTTTCGCAATTGCGAAACTGGAAGCTGGCGGCCAAGCCCTTCTATCCTAAAGGTACTTTTTTTCCCGCCAGCTCCCCCTCTAGCCTGTTTGCCGTATGGCAAACAGGAGCGGACTGCACGTTTTATTATCACTTTAAGGGTGCCATTCTTGCAGTCCGCTCGCCTTAAACCTTAAACTTGCCGACCTCTGCGGCAAGCCCCTCGATGCTGTCTTTATTCTTCCGCGCCAAATCGTTGACTTCCTGCACGGCGTTGTTGATTTGTTGCACACCGGCGCTCATTTCGTTCATTGGCAGGCTGCTTCTATTTATCGTGAAGGGAATATATGGCCGTGCAGCTTGCCCGGGCGGACGAGGAAATGGGTGCGTGGGGGCCGGAATGGGGCGGCCGTCCGCCTCCTGTTTTTGCTGATAGGCAAAAACAGGCAAAGTAGCTCGTATTCAGCAAACTCGTTGCTTTCCCGTCGCGTTCCCCCTAGCCAGTTTGCCGTATGGCAAACTGGAGCGGCCTGTACGATGCCCTACATCTGTACGGAGCAACTTTCACAGGCCGCCCTATACCTTAAACTTTCCGACTTCTGCGGCCAGCCCTTCGATGCTGTCTTTATTCTTCCGCGCAAGGTCGTTGACTTCCTGCACGGCGTTGTTGATCTGCTGTACTCCCGCGCTCATCTCGTTCATTGAATCTTTGATTTCTGCGGTTAACCGGTCGAGTTTTTGCATCTCTTTGGCGACGCCGCGGCCGCCGGTGAGCATCTCCTCTGAGCCGTCTTTGACTTCGGCGGTTACGGAGCTGATGGTTTTGATGGCGGCGAGGACTTCGCGGCTGCCGTTTTCTTGCTCTTTCATGGCGGCGGTGAGTTCGGCGCTCATGCCGCGGACGTTTTCCGACAGCTGGAAGATGGCGTTGAACTTTTCTTCGACGGTTTTCGAGCTTTCGGAAAGGCCGGCGATTTCGTCGCTTAATTTCTTCAAGGTGTCGGTGATGGCTTTGCCTTGTGCGCTCGATTCTTCGGCGAGCTTTCGAATCTCATCGGCGACGACGGCAAAGCCCTTGCCTGCTTCTCCGGCATGGGCGGCTTCGATGGCGGCGTTCATGGCGAGCAGGTTGGTCTGGCTTGCAATGTTCTGGATCACGCTCGATGCTTCAATGAGGCCGCCGGAGGCTTCGGCAATTTTCTGCGTAACGGCATTCGAGTTTTGCAAGGTCGTTTTGCCTTCGGACGTAGCGGTTGCGAGCATTTTTACCATGTTGTCGCTTTTTTCAAGCGATTGGGTAATCGATGCGATGTTTGAAACCATCTCTTCGACGGAGGCAGACGACTGCACAACGCTTGCCGACTGGCTTTCGATGCTCTCGTTTAAGTGTTCAATCGTGTGAATGATTGTTCCAACGGTGCCCGCAGTTTCGGTAACGCTTGCGGCTTGCGTCATCGCCTGTTCCTTTACACCCTCGATGTTCGCGGAAATCTCGTTGAGCGCGCTCGCTGTTTCGGTCATGTTGCTCGACAGTTCGTCTCCAATCGACTGCATTACGCCGGAGTTGTCGTCTACGTTCTTTATCGCACTGCCGATTTTGGCAATCGTCTGGTTGAAGTATTCGGACAGGTCGGTAATTTCATCGTTCCCGCTTATCGGCAGGCGTACGGTTAAATCTCCGTCGCCCTGCGCAATTCCTTGCAAGGCTTCAACGGTTGTTTGAATCGGCTGCACAATTTTGCGGGCAACAAGGTAGACGATGACGAGCGCGGCTATCAAAATGACAACGCCGATGGTCAAAAGCGAGGTGCGGAGCTGATTGATGGCACCCATGAACTCATGTACAGGGGCTCGTATAACTACTGTCCACTCTGTGCTTTTTACTCTTGCAGAAGAGGCAATATAAAAATTACCTCTATAATTGTAATAGCCAACTTCACTTTTTTTCACTTCTATTGCATGTGATAAAAAGCTTGCAACGGAAGCAAGGGAAGGGTCTTGTTTTGCATTATTAATAACATTAGTTCTATTCTCGACTAAGCTTTTATCTCTATCCGCTATGATGGTTCCTTCTCTACCTGCTATATAACATGCTCCGGTTTTCCCGACGACAATATCGGCAATTTGATCGGAAAGCCATTGCGCAAGCGTTGCCGCCGCCAAAATACCTATAACCTGCTTATTGTCGTCATAAATAGGAACGGCAAATGTCTGTATTATTTTATTATCGCTGCGGGATAGATATGGTTCCGTTGCAAAACGATTACCCTGCATCGCCGAATAAAACCAATCTCGGTCGTTTGACTTCAATTTTTGACCATCGAGCGTATACATAACTCCTTTTGTGTCACTTATGGCAGCCGTATGCAGATTTTTGTTAAACGCAACTTCTGATTTAAGCGCCATTGTTTTTTCCTGATACGAAGCCTGCTCATCTCTAAATACCGGCATACGGGCAAGTCCTTCTAAAAATTGAAACATTGCGTTAATCCGTCCGTCAACAACTTCGGCAACATCGCTTGCTTTATCAACAAGATGAGTTTCTATTTTTTCCGTAACAGCTTTGCGAGCAATGTTGGTTGCAAGTACGCCTAACATGGATGTAGCAACCAGCACCAGCAAGCCGAAAATCAGCAGCAACTTATTTTTGATAGAAAAGCGTTTTTTTGTAGATTCCATAGAGATTTCTCCTAAAATGTAGTTCATTCGTTTTGCCATGCGGCATTTCTGGGTACCTTGTTCCAAAATAGAACTTTCTGAACAAGTTTACTGTTTTTCTGAAAGTATGAAGGAGAATGCGGCGGCCCGCGGATGGCTTTAGTTGCTGCAAGCAAAAGATGCGGCATCGGGGAGCAGACAACGCAAACGCGCCGAACGATGCGCCCGAT
>CAUTOX010000119.1:0-6398 GCA_963539665.1 uncultured Treponema sp. | reverse complement strand
TGAAAAATATTCCGCTTCGCTCCATATTTTTCACCGGCTCACGAGCCAAAATCTAGCCAGTTTCGCCCCGCGAAACTGGAAGCGGACTGACGGAAAAATAAAATCTGTAAAACCCAAATTCCCCAGCCCGCCGCAGTACCGCAAATCTAGCCAGTTTCGCTCCGCGAAACTGGAAGCGGACTGCCGGCAAAACTAAATCCGTAGAACCCCATTCTCCAGTCCGCCGCAGTACGAAAATTCTAGCCAGTTTCGCCCCGCGAAACTGGAGCGGACTGCCGACAAAACTAAATCCGTAGAACCCAATTCCCCAGTTCGCCGCAGTACGAAAATTCTAGCCAGTTTCGCTCCGCGAAACTGGAAGCGGACTGCCGACAAAATAAAATCTGTAGAACCCATTCTCCAGTCCGCCGTTTTCGACAACTTCATCTTTCAGCAATCAGTAAAATGCTCAAAAAAATTGCAATTTTTTCTAAAAATGCTATTCTTTGTTCACGGTCAGCGCCACTTTTTTCAAAAGTTGATTTTCGTACTCTGGCCGAAGTAATGTTATGCCGGCGCAAGGAGCGGAAAAGGTATCGAGCGGCGGGACGGCACAAAAGTCTGTCCGCTGCGCAAGGAGAAAACAATGACGGGGAAACGTATCTATGTGTTTTTGGCGGTCTTTACGGCGGCGGTTTTAGCCGGCTGCATGAAGGCATCGGCAAAAGAGCGGCGGACGGCGCTGCAAAATGCAAAAAATGGAGGCGCTGCGATGAGGTTGGGCGGCAACATAAAGGAAATTTATTTGGCAGGCGGCTGCTTTTGGGGCGTTGAAGGGTATTTTAGTCGGCTTTCGGGCGTACTTGAAACCGAGACAGGTTATGCAAATGGGAAAACCTCGAAGACAAGCTACCAAAAACTGCACGACACCGATCATGCTGAAACGGTAAAAGTCAAATACAACAGCGGCGTTATCGGGCTTGCGGAGCTTTTGGCGCACTATTTCCGCATCATCGATCCGCTATCCATCGACAAACAGGGCAACGATGTCGGCAGGCAGTACCGCACCGGCATTTATTACACCGACAAAGCGGACGCGCCCGTCGTTGAGGCTTTTATTAAGCGGAGGCAGGCGGACTATTCTCGTCCGATTGCTGTTGAAGTTGAACCGCTCCGCCATTTCGTTCTTGCCGAAGAGTACCATCAGGACTATCTGCAAAAAAATCCGGGCGGCTATTGCCACATCGACTTGCGCCTTGCCGATGTTCCGCTCCATGATGAAAGCCGCTTCTTTGCGCCGGAGTCGCGCGCGCTCAAGGAACGGTTAACGACGCTGCAATACCGCGTTACGCAGGAAAAGGCGACGGAACGACCGTTTACAAGCGAATACGATACGTTTGAAGGCAAAGGGATTTATGTTGACATCGTAACGGGGAAGCCGCTTTTTTCTTCAAGCGACAAATACGACGCGGGCTGCGGCTGGCCGAGTTTTACGAAGCCGATAACCTCGCAGGCGCTCGGCTTTACCGAAGACTTTAGCCACGGCATGAACCGCATCGAAGTAACTGCAAAAAACGGCGGCGCGCACTTAGGGCACGTATTCACCGACGGCCCGGAGGACAAAACCGGTCTCCGCTACTGCATCAATGGAGCCTCGCTGCGCTTTATCCCGTATGAAGAACTGGATGCTTCAGGCTACGGCGAGTATAAGCAATACGTTACCGACTAATTCGCTCGGAAAATAATGCGCGAACCCGCTTTGAAACGTGCAGCGCCGAACAGGTTTATTCGCCTACAGAGAAGAAATTGCGTAGAATTGGAGGATTCATGAAAAAGCTACTGGGCATCTCGAAAAACTCGCTTTTTGCGATTTTTTCGAGATTGCGGCGAGTTGTAACTCGCTGGATTATAGCGAGTTACAACATCGCATTTTCAAAGTTACCTCTAAAAACTGAAGTTTTTAGAGGTAACCTTCTGCTGCTTGCGGCTGTGTGCGGGGGGCTGTTTTTGTCGTGCGGGACGGAACTGAGCGAAGGCGGCTGGTATACGGATTTTGATGCGGCGAAGAAGGCTGCGTCGCATCAGAAAAAAAATCTCCTGCTGTTCGTCAATTCGTTTCATGATTTTGACGGGGCGGCGGAAAGAGTTGCCGCGTTGACCGGTACGCCCGATTTTACCAAGTCGCTTAAAGACTGCTGCATCTGCGTTCATTTTGATTTTACCGATGCAGATATTTTCGATGAAGAAAAGTTTGAAGCGCTCGCCCCTAAAGAGCAAAAAGCTGCCGAGCGGCGTCGGAATACGCTGCAAAAGCAATTCGCCGTTGCAGATGCCTATCAAATCCGTAGCACGCCTGAGCTGCTCTTGTTGACTCGGCACGGCTATTTTATTGCGGAAATTGAATTCGGCGCGGCTGCCGATGCGCACGGCTATGCGGAGGCGGTTCGCCAGCGCGATGAGGCGGCAGAGGAGATAAATGCGCTCGCGGCGGCGGCGCTCAATGCGGCAGGGCTAGAGAAAATTTCGGCAATCGACAAGCTGTATATGCGTACGCCGGAATCGTATCGGCTGCTTTTGTCATCGCTCTATCGAAAGATTCCGGAGCTTGATAAAAATGACGAAAGCGGTTTGGTGAGTAAATATCTTACCGCAACGGCGCACGCCGACGCATACGAAAAATACAAGCAGCTCAAGGCGGCGGATGCGGCGGAGATTTACCAAACGGCAGCGGAGAATGAGCGGCTTTCCGCAAACGACCGGCAGTCCTTGTATTATGCTGCGGCCAATGCCGCCGGAAGCATCGGGATGCAAGAAGTTGAGCGCGTTCTGGAGCTGCTGCAAAAATCGCTGGAGGCAGCCCCAGAATCCGTTGAAGCTGCGGCAATTCAGGCATCCATCGAGCAGCTCCGAGCAATACAACAGGATCAGGACGCGGCGGCGGACGGTCAAAACGCTTCGTAATCGCATTTGCTATGAACGCTGCATTTTTTACGCTTTCGGGTTTGATTGCCGCCTGCTGCATCCTTATCGTCTTGTCCATGCTGTTTTCGATTTCGGAAAGCTCGTTTCTTGCAATGAACAAGCTGCGCCTTCGCGTACTGCGGAAGCAAAAGGACAAACACGCACTCCGCACCGGCAAACTGCTGGACAAAAAGGAAATCCTCATCAATTCCCTGCTGGTTGCAAACGATTTTGTCAACATCATGCTTTCCGCGCTGCTTACGGCGGTCTTCCTCAAAGTATTCGGGAAGAAGGGCGTTGAAATTGCCGCGCTGACAGTTACCGTTTTGCTGTTGATTTTCGGTGAAATCACGCCGAAAACGATAGCCGCTCGCAATCCCGATGCAATTGCCTATGCGCTTTCGCGCTTTGCGGCTGCCGTCGTCGTCATTTTGCATCCGGCAGTTGCGCTTTTTACCGCTGCTGCAAACGCCGCGCTCAAACTGCGCGGCATCAATGTGCGGCAAAACCGCCAATCCTACACGGAAGAAGACATTAAGCAATTCATTGATGCCGGATGGGAAACCGGCGTTTTAGAGCGCGATGAAAAAACGATGATGACGCGGGCCTTCCAGTTTACCGATCTTGAGGCGCAGAGCATTATGACGCCGCGTACGCAAATTGCCGCGCTGCCGTCGGATGCGCCGTTCCGCGCCGTGCTGGAGCTTGCCAAACGCACGCGCCTGTCCTACTTTCCGGTCTACGAAGGGACGATTGACCGCATCATCGGTATCCTCTATCTCAAAGATATGATTCGATTTTCCGACGGCACGCCGTTTTGCATGAAAGCCGCCGTTCGGCCGCCGCTTTTTATACTCGGCTCAAAAAAAATATCGTCCGTGCAGCAGCTTTTGCGTGAAAAAAATCAGTCAGCCGTCATCGTTACCGACGAATACGCGGGCACCTACGGTTTTTTGACGAAGGACGGCATTTACCGCGCAATTTTCGGCGGCGAGGAAAGCGGACGCGAGGCATCGGATGCGCAGTTGCCCGACGCAGGGCCGGCAGACTTTTACGCAGACGGCGGGATGCTCCTTTCCGACTTAAAAGAGAGCGCCGACATTGCCCTCTGCGCGCGCATCAGCGAAACGCTCGGCGGCTGGCTCATGGAAAAACTCGGAAGACTTCCTGAAAAAGGAGACGCCGTGCTTTCCGACGGCGCCGTATTCACCGTTACAGATGTGTACCGGCGGCGCGTCAAACAGGTGCGCATTCGGCGACTTTTCGGCGGCTCAGAATGAATGCGGTAAAAACTGCGCTCGCCGTTTTGCTGCTTTTTGCGTCCCTCCGCGCCGTTGCGTTCTTTTCCGGCTCGGAAACGGCATTTTTGTCGCTTTCGAAGATAAAAATGCGCCGCCTTGTGCGCGAAAAAAGGCGCGGAGCAAAAAATGCGGCCGCATTGCATTCCCGCATGGACGAGCTGTTGACGCTCGTGCTCATCGGCACCAACTTTATGAACACGTTTGCCTCCGCCGTCGCAACATCGCTGGCAGTTTCCATCGCCGGAACAAGCGGCATCGGCATCGCGACCGTTTGCCTCACCTTTTTTGCCACCGTATTCGGCCAAATCATTCCGAAAACGGCAGCTGTTTTGCAGCCGGAGCGCACGGCATGCAGGAACGCAGGCATCCTCCGCATTCTCTTGCGGATTCTTTTTCCCGCGGTGTGGCTTTTTTCTCGGCTTTCTCGATTTGCATCCTCCCTTGCCGGAAATTTGCAGCAATCCGCCGCGCCGGTTATCACGGAAGAAGAGCTGAAAACGCTCATCGAAGTAGGGGAGCAGGAAGGGACGCTTGAAAAGGGCGAAAGCCGGATGCTCTGCCGCATTTTTGAGTTTAATGCGCTCCGCGTGCGCGACATTATGAAGCCTCGTTCGGCAATTCAAGGCATCGCGCAGAACGCAAGCCGGAAAGAAGTCGTGCGGATTCTCAAGAAGACGGGCTTGTCGATGCTGCCCGTCTACAAAAATGAGAGCGGAACCATCGCCGGAATCATCCGTTATACCGCCGTGCTTTTCGATTTGTCGCCGGACAGCCAAAAATCCTATGCTGCGCGCATGATGCAACGCGCACTTTTCGTGCCGGAATCGCTTGCCGTGCCGGAGCTTTTGCTCACATTCCGGCGGGAGCGCGTCGAATGCGCGGTTGCGCTCAACGAACAGGGGCTGACGGCGGGACTTGTTACGATGGACGACATTGCGCGCGTCGTGTTCGGGCGGCTCAGCGCCGAAGCCGCTGCCGACATTCCGCCGGAAGACCGGATTACGCTCATCTCTCCGGATGAATTTATTGTGCCCGGCGATATGCGCCTTTCCGATGTCAATGCGCTGTTCAACCTCCAGCTCGATTCGGATCTCTTTCAGACGCTCGGCGGCTGGCTATTGGAGCAATTTGGAAACCTGCCGTCCGAAGGAGACTTTTTAGTGCGCGGCAGCACCTTCTTCCTCATCGAAGATCAAGCGCACCGCCGAATTGTATCAGTTCGCTTACGGATTGCAGTAGGCTCGTAACGCCAATTTCGATGAATGCGGTGCTAGCGGGGCTGGCGAAAAAAAATTGTCGTACAGTTTTTGTTTTTCGACCGCCAGCATCAAGTGTGCATTAGGCAAACTTGCGAGCAGAAAGCGAACGGAGATATTTTAACTGCATGATTAATTGTGATACAAGCGCTCATTCTAAGACTCAAAAACGATTCTATGAATATGCGTAGATATTAGACCTGTTCAGAAACGGACGTTTTCAAACGGGCTTATTGTCATCTTTCATGCAGGGGCGAAAGAGAACCGTATTGCATTTTGCAGCAGATGTGCTATATTTACGCAATCATTTATAAGTAGCTCCGCACTAAGCGAACATCGCAACGCAGCAGTTTTATTTGGATAATACTCGGAGGATGCAGCAACGTCCGGCCGGTATTTATTTTATTTTTCTTTATTACTTAGAGGAGAACGAATATGAAATTAGGATTGAAAACTCTATTAGGATTCACAATATTTGATAAGTTTTTCGGGGATGATTTTCTTGTTGACCGGACAACGAATTTTCATTTTAACGTCTCCGGTTGCTCTGTATCGTTTTCTCCAGCCAATGAGTGTACCGATATTTACTTTGAATACCGCCGCAGCCTGTGCCAACGTGTGGCCCTCTTCTGTATATTTGATTGCTCTCAATCTTAAATCTCTGTCATATGCCATACAAAAATTATATGAAATTTTTAGTTATGTTTCAAGGCAATTAGCTATAACTCATTTTGTTTGACTTCTTGTCTGTTGCTATTGCATACAGTAATTATCAAGAAAAATAATTTTTTTAATAAAAAATGGGATAATCTAGTTGACAGGGAAGTGAGGAATATGCTAATATCACAATCACCGTCGGACAACAACTCCGGCAGTGCTCTTTGACAGGCATGGGGAAGGA
>CAUTOX010000118.1:0-6401 GCA_963539665.1 uncultured Treponema sp. | reverse complement strand
CACTCGCGTATGCACTGACAATGTGAAGAGGACTGTCATACTTTGTCATTTTTGCTGTGGAGCGGATTGTTTTTCCGTCCAAAGATACCGTAAGCGGACGTTTTTTCTTTGCTGCCTGCTTCTCCTGCTCCTTTTCAAGCTCGCCAATTAGTTCAGGACACAGTGAAGCAACGAATTTCATCATACAGCGGTTCAGTGAGTCCGGTTTTATCAAGGCTAGAAGCTCCAGCAGCCAGCCGTAACACGGTATCCGCTTTATTCCAAATGCCTGTGCAAGAAATTTTGATACCGTTTCTGTCGTTGCCCATGAATGTATCCGCATCACACTTTTTAATTCGCACATACTTCCCAGCGTTACGATTATAACAGCGTCTCGTATGCTGCAAAAATATCCGTCATACTCAACTTCCGTTTCTAACTCATCGAGTGCATCTATGAGGTCTTCCCATCTCATGCTTTTATTATTGCTTATTTGTTATTTTTTGGGCAGCCTTTGCAAAAACTGAGTTCCGTGCCCTTATCTTACCTTCATTGAAATATTCATGCCGATATTTTATACTCCAACAAAAATATTGGGCCGCCCGGCGGCTGTTAGAGGGAAAAATGCCGAAAATCGAAGTCAATGAAAGGCTCTTTTTTAATCTTCTTTCCGAAAGATACGATTACGATACGCTTGAAACAAAATTGATGTCCGCCAAGGCGGAGCTGGATGAAAAACCCGACTGTACGCAGCCAGAAAGCGAGCGCGTCATAAAAATCGAACTCAACGATACAAATCGTCCCGATTTATGGTCTACGGGCGGCATTGCGCGGCAGCTGCGGCTCCACAGCGGAAAACCTGCCGCCGATTACGGAAAATACATGAGCGCATCGGTAAGCGATTCGGATTTTACGGGGCGCATTGCGATTGTCGATCCTGCGCTCCAGAATATCCGGCCGTACATGGTCGCGTTTGTGATTACGGGCAAGGCAATCGATGAACCGATGCTCCTCGACATCATTCAGACGCAGGAAAAACTTGCGTGGAATTTTGGGCGGAAACGAAAATCGCTTTCAATGGGCGTCTACCGCTCCGAGCTTATTCATTTTCCGGTGCATTACAAAGCAGTCGATCCTGATAAAACGAGTTTTATCCCGCTGCAAGGCGAGCGGCCGATGACATGCCGGCAAATTTTAAGCGATCATCCAAAAGGCAAGGATTTCGGATGGATTTTGCAGGATATGGAACGCTTTCCGCTGCTTACCGACGATGCGGGCGAACCGCTTTCCATGCCGCCGATTATCAACAGCGCGACGCTTGGGGCGGTGCAGACCGGCGACCGGAATCTGATGGTGGAACTTACCGGCGACAACATGGAAAATCTCATCCTTGCGGCAAACATTGTCGCCTGCGATTTTATCGACTGCGGCTACCGCATTGAGCCGATTTTAGTCAAGCATCCCTATGAAACAGGATTCGGCAAAGATATTGCCGTACCGTTTTATTTTCAAAAGCCGACAAAAGCGCGTTTAAGCAATATAAACCGCTTGCTCGGCTCTGATTTTGATGCGCCGGCAGCGCTCGAAGCGCTCAAGCGGATGGGAAATACGGTTGAAGCGGAACAAATGTTTTTGGACGGCAAGCAGGATACGGAGTTTACAGTTAATCCGCCGCCGTATCGCAATGACTTTCTGCATGAAGCCGATGTGATTGAAGATGTGATGATCGGCGCGGGGCTTGATTCGTTTGAACCGGAAATGCCAAAGGATTTTACCATCGGCCGCCTTCTTCCAATAACGCAGCTGAGCCGGAAGACCAAAGGTTTGCTCGTGGGGCTTGGCTATCAGGAAATGATTTTCAATTACGTCGGCAGCCAAAAAGATTACATTACCAATATGAATAACGACGGAAGCGCGGTGATTGAAATTGCAAATCCCATGAGCGAAAACTATCAATTTATCCGTCCGGATATTATTTCATCGCTGCTCCGCGCCGAAAGTAAATCGTCGAACGCTGTTTTTCCGCATAAAATATTTGAAATTGGGAAAGTCGCATACCTTGCTGCGGAGGAAAACACCGGTACGCGCACGGCGACGCTCTTGGGATTTCTGAGAGCGGGAACTGAGGCGGATTTTAATACCATTGCAGGAGAAGTTTCTGCGCTGTTGTATTTCCTCGATCATGAATATGACATTACCGAAGGCGCCGATCCGCGTTTTATCGCCGGACGGCAGGCAGCAATTCTTGCAGACGGAAAACCTATCTGCGTGTTCGGCGAGATTCACCCGCAGATTTTGGAAAACTGGTCAATTACCGTTCCGTGCGCCGCGTGTGAAATAGATCTTGAAAAAATCTAATTACCAGCGGACGCTCGATCAAACCTTACAGCAGCTTGACGCGCAGGGCGGCCCCAAACCGTCCCTCCTGCTTCATGCTTGTTGCGGCCCCTGCTCTTCGTATGTCATTGAATACTTATCGGCGTACTTTGACATCACGATTCTCTACTATAATCCAAATATTTCTCCTGAAAGCGAATACCGCAGGCGCCTTGAAGAACTGCAATCGTTCCTCTTGCGTCTGCCGGATGCAGTAAAAAATAACATCACAATGATTGAAGACCATTACGATGCGGCAGAGTTTTATCAGGCAATTAGAATTCGGGAAGAGCCGGAGCGCGCGCATGAAAAGGAAAAAGGGGAACGCTGCCGCCGCTGCTACGCATTCCGCATGGAAAGAGCGTACAAATACGCCGCGGAAAACAGCTTTGATTATTTTACGACAACGCTTTCAATCAGCCCGTTTAAAGATGCGGATAAAATCAACGAAATCGGCAACGACCTTGCGTATTCCGGAAAACCGTACTTTCTCGTATCTGATTTTAAAAAGAAAGGCGGATTCAAGCGCAGCCTCGAATTAAGCCGAGAATATGGTTTGTACCGCCAAGACTATTGCGGATGCGTATACTCAAAAAACAACAAAGAAGAAGAGCGTAGGCGGCACGCAACGCAAACATCGCAAGAAGAAACGTAAACGGGCTACGAAGATTGCACGAATCGCCCTGCAAAAATCGCGCCTCATTCTTCGCGTGCCCTTATCAGCATCTCTACCGGAAAACAAAAAAGCCTTCCAAAAATAATTCGGAAGGCTTTTTGATGCACTTACATCACAAAACGGTTATTTTTTCATCGCTTTGATCACCGCCTGCGCTCCGGCAAGCCGTGCAATCGGCACACGGAACGGAGAGCAAGACACATAATTCAAACCGATATTGTAGCAGAACTCAATGGAAGCAGGATCGCCGCCGTGTTCGCCGCAAATGCCGAGATGCAAGTCAGGGTTGACTGAGCGGCCTTTCTGTGCGGCAATTTCCATAAGCGCCCCCGGCCCCTCTGGATCGAGCGTCTTAAATGGATCGCTTTCAAGCATATTCTGCTCTAAATAAGAATCGATAAACTTACCGTAATCATCGCGGCTAAAGCCGAAGGAAGTCTGCGACAAATCGTTCGTACCGAAGCTAAAGAATTCCGCGTCGCCGAGTTTTTTATCGGCAAGTTTGTCGGCAGTCAATGCCGCGCGCGGGAATTCCACCATCGTTCCGATCGTAAACGACAATTTTGTGCCCTCTTCCGCATTCACCTTTTCAATGACTGCAAGCGCCTGCTTTTTAATCTGCGCCACTTCGCGGTAGGTTACGACGTTCGGAATCATAATCTGCACATCGTGTTTGATTCCCGCCTTTTCAGCCTCTGCCGTTGCGCGAGCAATCGCTTCAACCTGCATCTCATAGATTTCAGGATACGTGATTGCGAGACGGCAGCCGCGGTGTCCGAGCATCGGGTTCGCTTCCTGCAATGAGTGAATTTTCAGCGTCAGTTTTTCAGCGTCCATGCCGAGCTCCTTTGCAAGCGCCGCAATTTCGGCCGTTGCTTCCGGCTTCGGAACAAACTCATTGAGCGGCGGGTCAAGCAGACGGATGGTTACCGTTTTACCCTGCATGGCCTTAATAATGCCGTCAAAATCATTTTTTTGGAGCGGCAATATCTTTGCAAGCGCCGCCTTCCGCGCCTCCGTATCCTCTGCAACAATCATCGCGCGGAAAGACGGGAGCTTTGCAGGATCGAAGAACATATGTTCCGTGCGGCAAAGACCAACGCCGTCCGCGCCGAATTTAAATGCGTTCTCCGCCTGATCCGGCTGATCGGCATTGGCGCGGATTCCAAACCCAGTCAGTTTCGTATTACCGACTTTGCGTACCGAACGGTTGCGCACTTCATCCGCCCAAGAAAGGAAGGTTTCAAGGTCGCCTGAAATTGTTGCCGGAACAACCGGAAGAATGCCGTCATAAATATTGCCGGACGTGCCGTCGATCGTAATGCTGTCGCCTTTATTAAACTTCTTATCGCCGATAGCAACTTCATTGTCATTGAGAATCTTCACTTCAGCGCAGCCGGAAACGCACGGTTTCCCCATTCCGCGCGCGACAACCGCCGCATGAGACGTGCGGCCGCCGGTAGAAGTCAAAATGCCCTGCGCCGCAACCATGCCCGCAATATCTTCAGGCGAGGTTTCTTTCCGCACCAAAATGACTTTTTTGCCGTCTTTCGTCCACGCTTCCGCTTCGTCGGCCGTAAAAACAATCTGACCGGATCCCGCTCCCGGAGATGCGTTCAATCCTTGTGCAATCGCTTTTGCGGATTTTACCGCTTTCGGGTCAAGCGTCGGATGGAGCAGCTGGTCGAGCTGATTCGGCTCTACGCGAAGAAGCGCCTCTTCCTTTGTAATAAGCTTTTCTGCGACCATATCAACTGCCATTTTGACTGCGGCAGGCCCCGTACGCTTTCCGCTGCGGCACTGGAGCATGAACAGCTTGCCCTCTTCTACGGTAAACTCCATGTCCTGCATATCGCGGTAATGCGCTTCAAGTTTGGCGCGAATGTCGCAGAGCTGCTTGTACACGTCAGGATTTTCTTTTTCAAGCTGAGAAAGTTTTTCCGGCGTACGGATACCGGCAACAACGTCTTCGCCCTGCGCGTTCATCAGGTATTCGCCCATGAATTCATTAACGCCGTTCGATGGATCGCGGCTGAAGCACACGCCCGTACCGGACGAATTGCCCTTGTTGCCGAATACCATCGCCATAACAGTAACCGCAGTACCCTTCAGCCCCCGAATGTCGTTGAGCTGGCGGTATTTGATGGCTCGGCTGTTCATCCACGAGCCGAAAACTGCATCGATCGCGCCCCACATTTGTTTTTTTGCATCCTGCGGGAATTCGGAACCAGTGTGCTTTTTGTAAATCTCTTTGTATTTTGCAACCAGATTCTTGAGGTCATCGGCGGTCATGTCGGTATCGGCGCCAATGCCTTTGGCTTCCTTTACCGATTCAATTGCGCGTTCAAACTCATCGTGCGGAACGCCCATAGCGACATCGCCGAACATTTGAATGAAGCGGCGGTACGCATCCCATGCGAAGCGTTCGTTCTGCGTCTTCGCCGCAAGACTTTTGACAGACTCGTCATTAAGGCCGAGGTTCAAAATGGTATCCATCATTCCCGGCATCGAAACCGCAGCTCCGGAACGCACAGAAACCAAGAGCGGATCATTTGCATCGCCGAGCTTTTTACCCATCGCAGCTTCCAGCTTGCCGAGATACTCATCAACATCGGCCGCTAATTCAGCCGGATACTTCTTGTCATTTTTCCAGAAATAATCGCAGACTTCCGTAGAAATCGTAAATCCCGGCGGAACAGGCATCCCAATCGATGCCATTTCAGCAAGGTTAGCGCCCTTACCGCCAAGCTCTCCGCGCATAGAGGCATTGCCTTCGCCCTTTCCGTTGCCGAAAAAGTACACTAATTTTGTCTTTGCCATTGAATTACTCCGTAATTTTGAGGGATTAAATATATATATTTAGAAAAATATTACATTCTATTGAAAAGACTGTCAATCATCGCAGATGTTTCCGCATAGCCCCTCATTGCAATACGTGAGTACCGCACGGCGATTGCTGACAGCGTTGGCCATATAACTAATTGTCTTCTAAAATCGCATTCTGAACCTGTGAAACGGATGCATATAGATGAACGCAAATAACAACTTTTTCCCTTCAAAGCGCTCCACGTGTGCTCGATAGGATTGTATTTAGGTGAATACAGCGGCAAAAAAATCAATATCTGCGAGTATTTTCCCCAAGGTTCTGCAAAACCTCTTTTTTATAAAGCGCCGCGTTGTCCATGATGATAACATGCCCTTTCGGTAAACAGTTCAACAATTTGTCTTCAAACCACTTTTCGAACACAGAAGCTTTCATCGTTCCGCTGTAGGTGTGCGGAGCAAGCAAAGACCTTCACATTGTGCTGCAACCAACCCAATTCGAGCATGACGCTTGCCGCTGATACGAATATTGACCCGTTTTCCTCGT